>JBCBZV010000050.1:0-28402 GCA_039815155.1 Pseudomonadota bacterium | reverse complement strand
CGAGCAATTTTTTAGATTAGGTAGTTTTTAATTGGGGAAAATCGATGAGCTCAACACCTGTTCAACTTTTTGGCGCACCAGCCTCGCCGTACACGCGCAAAATGGTTTCGCTGCTGCGTTACCGGCAGATACCCTACGAAGTTCACTGGGGCGATGCGGCGACCAATCTACGATCCCGGGGAATCGAACCCGCTAAACCGACACTACTGCCGACGTTCCTGTTCCAGAAGGACAATCCCGCGCAACCTTATCTGGGTGAGGGGGAGCCTGTTGCACTGTGTGACTCCACTCCCATTATTCGCTTGCTTGAGCAAAGCTACGAGGGGCGCTCGGTGATTCCGGAAGATCCCGCGATTCGATTCCTAGACTATCTAATCGAGGATTTTGCCGATGAGTGGGGCACGAAGTTCATGTTTCACTATCGCTGGCATGATGAGATGGACATCGATAATGCGGGAACGCTGCTGCCACTCATGATTAACCCGAGTCTCGACCCGACTGCGCACGAGGCGTTTAAGACGGCGTTCAGCGAGCGACAAGTTAGCAGGTTGTACGTGGTCGGATCGACGCCAAGCACCGCGCCCATCATTGATGCGAGCTACGAGCGGTTTCTTGCGGCAATGAGTAGCGTATTAGAAAAGCGGCTATTCTTGTTTGGTGCTCGTCCCTCCGCCGCCGATTTTGCGCTGTTTGGGCAGTTATCGCAGTGCGTCGGTGTGGACCCCACGCCTCGCCAGATCACCCATTCAAAGGCACCTAGGGTGGTTGCCTGGGTGCAGCTAGTTGAAGACCTGTGTGGGCTCCAACCCCTCGCCGAGGGCTGGTTAGATCGCGAGTCTGTCGCTGAGCAGCTCATGCCGCTTTTGGAAGAGATCGGCCGTGTCTACGTTCCTGCGCTTTTGACCAACGCGGAGGCTCACGAGGCTGCTGAGAAAACTTGGTCGACACAGATAGATGGCGCTACTTGGGAGCAAAAAACTTTTCCCTATCAGGCAAAGTGTCTGCGCTGGATCCGTGAGCAGTTTGCTGCACTGGGGGATGCGGACCGAGTCTGGGTTCGTGACATTATGATTTCTGCGGGGGCTGCCGCGTTGCTTACCGAAGAGTCGCAGGTTTAGTGTTCTTGCGCTTGTGGCGACGAAGATTCATAGGCCAACATCAACTAATCTTCTAGGAACAGAGCGAGCGGTCTATCTATGAACCAACCACTGGTGCTAAACGATCCGGAGAAACCGGTCCGAGTGATCGGTTCCAACATTTCCTATTTTACGGGCAAGCTTGAGACCTATTTTCGTTGCAAAGGGGTGAGCTACAGGCTCGATCCGATGGAATTTCCACGCGACGGTCTTGCTGCGAAGCGTGAGACCGGAGTCGAACAAATGCCTGTCGCCGTGTTGCCAGATGGCCGTTGGATGACGGATACCACGAAAATCATCGAATGGCTGGAGCAGCAGCAGCCAAGCCCGCAAATTTATCCGAAGGACCCGTTTCAAAGATTCTTGGGATTGCTGGTTGAGGACTACGCGGACGAGTGGTTATGGCGCCCCGCAATGCACTTCCGTTGGTACTACCAACACGGAGCGAGGCTTCATAGCGCTCTAATCGTCAACGAAATGATGAATTTGTTTCCTGGCCCGAAGTTTTTTAAACGCTGGATGATTCGGCGCAGGCAGCGCGGTGGCTACACTTCGGGAGACGGCATCGGTGCCGCCGCGGTCAGCGGAGTAGAGGCTATATACTTTCGACTACTAGACCAGCTGGAGACGTTGTTCAGCTCACGCCCCTACGTATTTGGTTCAACCCCAAGCATCGCAGATATCGGTCTCTCCGGACCATTTCTTCGTCACTTTGGGCAGGATCCGGTCCCCCTTTTGCACATGCGCGAGCGTGCACCCGCCGTGCACGAATGGCTGGCCCGACTTTGGAACAGTCAGCCGGCGGTGGACAAGGGCATCGCGGATAGCTTGGAAGACCACGGTGCGCTAAGACCGCTGTTCCAAGAGATTGGGCGAACGTATCTACCCTACCTCAACGCTAATGCGGAGGCCGTCAGGGAAGGACGAACACGCTTCGACACGGAGATCGACGGAGTACGCTATAGCAAGGCCCGCTACTCTCGGTACCGCGTTTGGTGTCTTGAGCAGCTGCGTCAGAACTTCCAAAACATGCCCGCCCAAGCGCAGACTGGCGCGGAGCAGTTCCTACGAGAAACCGGTTGTTGGCTGCCTATGTGGCAACTGAGCGAGCTCCCGCTAGTGGCTGGGCAAGAAGAGGGTCTGCCCTTTCGAGGAGATTTCAAAATGGTTGGTGTTAACGAATAGCCTTGGCGACGCGTAACCAGGACCTTAGTTCTCGTAGACTCTCTTCATAGGCTCTCTAATAGTCATTAATATCGGGGCCACCCCCCTCAGACCGTTTCCGGTTGAGATAGCGGCGCAAGGGCAGCAAGACTGCCAGGGAGGCGCCAGCAAAGACAATAAGCGCAATCTGCCAGCTAGCGTTTACATCAGCCGAGCCCAAAGCCGCCAAGACCGCTGCAACAAGCAAGGCTCCAACGCCGAAGGACAAGACAAAGAACTCCAGTCCCAAAACCATATCGGCAACGATCAGTATCAGCCCGAGAATTAGCCAGCTTTCATAGCGGGTCAAGAATTCAAGAGTCACTTTGAACAAGCTCCTTGAGCGATGCGATAGCGCCCAGTGTCTCTGTTACATTCGTAGGAAGCACCAGGGTTTTGCTGTTTTCCGCAGCTCCTAGCGTGCCTATGGCGTCGACTTGGCGTTTGACTATGTCGTAGTTTATCGCGGCCTCGCCGCCGGCGTTTATTGTATCAGCGATCAGTTTTGTTTGCTGCGCCTGGGCCTCTGCATTTTTAATGACCGCATAGGCTTCTGCATCTGCCGTTACTCGAACCGCTTCAGCCTCCTTTTGTGCCTCGTACAGCTGGGCGTCCGCTTCTAGCTGGACACGCTGCCGTTCACCCTCGGCGGTCGCAACTGTTGCCCGCCGCTGTCGTTCGGCCAGCAGCTGTTGGCGTTGTGCGTCTTTTGTGGCCTCGTCTACACGAACGTCGGTAATTTCGCTGCGGGTAATTTCTACGCCCCAAATCTCGGCTGCTTCGCGCAGACTGGAGAGAATCTCTTCGTTCATTTTTTGGCGGCTGCTTTGCACCTCGTCCAACTCTAAACGGCCGGCGGCACTTCGGATCACGCTTTCAGTCGTAGTTCGTAAGGCGAGGGGTAAGTCGCTGATTCGATACACAGACTTCGCCGCATCGGTTATTCGAAAGAAGGTTGTCGTCTCTAACACTATCTCGACGTTGTCTTTGGTGATGACGGAAATGGGAAAGGGATCCAGTTGTCGCTCTAGGATAACCACTTGGTGTGCAACCCGATCCAGGTAGGGGACCAAGAGATTTACTCCTGCTTTCAAAGTATTGGTGTAGCGTCCAAAGCGTTCTACTACGTACTCCTCACTTTGCGAAACAATCGCGACAGCCCTGAACGCAGTTACAACTCCGAATAGGCTCAATGCTATTAGGACTAAAGTCCCCATACCTAGTTCCATAGACTAATCTCCTTAAGCGACTGATTTTTGATGCCCAGCCCAGTGATTTCTGGCGCAGTTTTGTGAGCAGCTAAGGCTACCCCACCAACTGACTGAGCACTCCATTATCGACCATAGCCAGCTAGCAATTCGAAAAACGAATAGGAAGCGTTTCCAATGCTAAATGGTTGTTCAACAATTAGTGTAAAATTCTGCAAATTAATAGTGTTTTAGGGTAGTTCGATGCGTTAGCTTCGTTGCTTAATAAAAATAAACAAATTGCCTATCCAACACGTCCTCGCTGTGGTGAAGCGGTAGCAAGTAAGGTGAAAAAGAGGCTGTGGAGCTAGGCAGCATAGATAGGCTGGGGAGATAGACTGAGCGATGCGTCTTCGTCACTTGTTAACGGCTTTTTTTAGGGCGGGGTCCTCTGGCGCTAGCATGCTTGCGCTTCCAATGATCCCACCACGATCCGCCGATGGCCCCTATTTAAAATCTACTGCCGCGATCGCTGCCGTAGCCCTTGAGTTAGTCCAGTGAACGCCGGTGCACCTATCTTGCCTGCTGATTCCCCACTGATGCTGTTCCTGGAGAACTGCAACCTCGCGGTTGCAATGCTCGATAAGGATCTTCGCTACATACACGTGACGCGTGGCTGGCGGGAGCTGTACCAGCTTGGCGAGCGAGAGCTGATTGGTCTGCGTCACGCTGATGTTGTTCCAGTATCAGCATCTTGGCTTGATCAGTATCGAGCCTGCTTGAACGGCGAAACGATCATCGTAGAAGAAGACCAGCTTTCTTCGCTAGACGGGGTTCCCCGCTACGTGCGGCGCAATCTTCGCCCTTGGCGAGACGAGGATGGAAACATCGCCGGCGTGGTTATAGAGAAAGTACCTATTACCGACGAGAAACTCTCCCGCGAAGCCTATGAAAATCAATCCGCTTTTTTGCAGGGCGTTTTAGAAAGTATTGAGGATGGCATCGTTGCCTGTAACGCAAACGGCGAACTGACGCTGTTTAATGCGGCGACGAGGCGCTTTCACGGCATAGACCAGGAAGCTCTTCCGCCATCCGAGTGGGCCGAGCACTATGATTTGTTCGAACCCGACGGCGAAACGCTGATGAATATGGAGCGAGTTCCTCTCTTTCGTGCTTTGCAGGGCGAACGGGTGCAGCGACAGGAGATGATGATTTTGGCGAAGGGGCAAAAACCTCGACGCCTGCTCGCGAACGCGACGGTGCTTTACGACTCGTCAGGTGAAAAGCTCGGTGCTATGGCTAGCATGCACGATGTCACCGAGCAAAAAATGGTCGAAGAGGCACTGAGAGAAAGCGAGGCGCGCTACCGCCGCTTTTTCAATCAAGCCCCTGCGATGCTCCAGTCTTATGATTCGGACGGTCGCCTGATAACCGCCAGCGACCGTTGGTTAGAGGTGATGGGGTACGCAAGAGCTGAGGTCATAGGTACAGACGTCAGTTCCTTTTTAACACCGGATTCCTACAAGTTTGCAATGGAAGTGGTTGGTCCTAAAGTCTGGGCCGGCGAATCCGTATCCGATGTAGAGCTGCTGGCGGTTAAGCGGAACGGGGAAAAAATAGACATACTGATGTCCGCGCTCCCGGAACTCGATTCCGAGCGTAATTTCCTTGGTTTGCTGGCGGTCGTCAACGATGTAACCCAACGCAGAGAAGCGGAAGCACGGCAGCAACGGGCAGAGACGGAGCGTCGTCAGTATCAGAAAGAACTGGAGCTGATCCTAGATAACGTCCCCGTCAAGATTTTTCTAAAAGACGACCAAAATAACATCATACGCCTAAACAAAGCGGCCGCAGACTCAATAGGTATGAGCGTCGACGAGGCAACCGGCGCCAGTGTCTATGAATTGCTACCGGCGGTGGCAAAGCAATACCACGAAGACGACCTTGCAGTTATCCAATCCGGCGAGCCCCGCTTGGGCATGATTGATCGCTATCAACCCTTGGGTAGCGGTCAAGGTTGGGCAAGAACCGATATGGTTCCCTACATCGACAAAGATACTGGTGAGAAATTTGTCTTTTCATCGGTCCACGATATTTCTGATCAAAAAAATGCGGAACTTGCACTAAGAGAGAGTGAGAACCGCTATCGCGATCTCTACAACGATACACCGGCAATGCTCCAGTCGTTTGACAAGTGTGGCGTGCTGCTGAGCGTCAGCGACTATTGGTTGGCGAGTATGGGCTACACCCGAGAGGAGGTTATTGGTCGTAACTTGCTGGAGTTTTTAACTCCCGAGTCGGTCGAACTGGTGGAAAGTACCGTGGGACCGAAGCTGTTCGCCAGCAAAGCCGTCTTCGATACGGAAGGTCAATTCGTCAAGAAATCCGGAGAGATACTCGACGTACTTGTCTATATCGTCCCGCAGCTTAACGACAAAGGCGAGTACGAAAGTGGTCTGGCGGTTACAACGGATATCACCGAGCGAAAGCAAACGGAGCGCAACTTCCTGCAAGCGCAAAAGATGGAGTCGATAGGGCAAATGACAGGCGGACTGGCCCACGACTTCAACAATATCCTCGGCGTGGTCATGGGAAATTTAGAGCTGATTAAGCGTCAGCTCAGCGCTGATCCGAAGCTGGAGCAACGGATCGATGCAGCTCTCTCTGCCGCAACGCGAGGAGCGGAGCTGAACAAACGTCTGCTCGCCTTTGCCCGGCGTCAGCATCTGGCACCCGTCGTCATTGCGCCTACTCCATTGCTTCGAGATATGACCGAGCTTCTGCAGAGCACCGTGACCGAGCAAATACAGGTTGATGTGCGCGTCGCTCAGGATTTGCCGAAGGTGAAGGTCGACCCATCCCAGCTTGAATCGGCCATTCTCAATCTCTCGGTGAATGCGCGTGATGCCATAGGACAAAGTGGGACGATTACCATAGAAGCGAAGGTGGAAGAGCTCGATGGTAGTGAGTCCGATACTTTGGGTGTGCCCAACTCTGGCCTGTATGTAGTCATTGCTGTCAGCGATGACGGTAGCGGTATTGCTCCTGGGGACATGCCATTGGTATTTGAGCCATTCTTTACGACCAAAGGGGTAGGCCAAGGGAGCGGACTCGGCCTGAGCATGGTGTACGGCTTTATCAAACAATCGGGTGGGGTAGTGCGCGTTCACAGCGACATTGGTGCCGGTACGAAAGTACGAATGTACTTGCCGGTGGAGCCTGGTGAAGTCGAAACCTCGTCGCAAAGCACTCCTGTTTCTACCGACTTGGGCTTAGTAAACGGGGGCCTAGTAAACGGGGACTTAGTAAACGGGGACTTCGCAAAGCGGCAGACTATTCTTCTCGTCGAAGATCAGACCGACGTTCGTGATATGGCCGTCGCACTGCTCGAAGATTTGGGTTACCGCGTTTTGCCTGTAGCTTCTCCCGCGGATGCGCTGGGGGTGATCGATTCGCAAGGGGAAGTCGATCTGCTATTTACCGATATCGTTATGCCCGGTGCGTTGGACGGTACAGCCTTAGCAAATGAAGCGCGCGCGAAGAAGCCCTCTTTGCCCGTCCTATTCACCAGCGGTTACGCAGAACGCGCGGTATTTGATGAGGGCGATTTCAATGCGGCCGATCATCTGCTAGCGAAACCCTATCGCGCGGACCAGCTGGCGGACGCCGTTGCGAGAGCCTTGGGTCAGCGCTCATGACCGCTAGTTTTGGTCTCGATACGCTCGTGCGTCTGCAAGCTAGTGACAGGTTCTCTCCACGCGAATACTTCGGATTCTGAAGCATGGATCATCTTCTAATCGTCGATGATGACGAAGACATTAGAGACCTTTATGCGGTTGTTGCGAGCGGGCTTGGCTATCACGTCAGCGAAGCGGGCGGGGTCGATGAGTGCCTAGAGCGCTACGCTAGGCAGGCGCCCACAGTCATACTACTCGACCTGTCGATGCCGGACGGCGATGGCGTTGAAATGCTGCGCAAATTCGCCCAGCTACATTGCGATGCGGCTGTCATTTTGATTAGTGGTGAGGACACTCGCATCCTCAATACGGCAAAGCGTTTGGGCGATCGGCTCGGTCTTCTGATGCGCAGTTCCTTACAAAAACCGGTTGCGATAGATGCGCTGGAGACCGCGCTAGAAAGGACTTTACGCGGTTCCACGCCGCTAGCCCGGCGCCAGCAGGACATGGAGGAACCGGTTGCGGAGTGGATTGAGAAGGAACAGCTAGAGAGTGCGATAAGCTCTGATGAGCTGGTGCTGCACTACCAACCAAAGGTCGATTTCGAATCCACCCTCGGTCCAGAGATCGTCAGCTGTGAGGGTTTGGTGCGGTGGAAGCATCCGGAGAGAGGGATTTTGTTACCCGGAGCCTTCGTTCCCAAGGCCGAGTCCTGGGGTCTTGTCGGTGCTCTGACGGAGGCCGTATTAGCGCAAGCGATCCAACAGCAGATTCAATGGTCTAGCATGGGCATCAGCTGCCAGATCTCCTTTAATTTATCACCAAGCCAATTAACTGATTTGTCGCTGCCGGACCGCTTGGCCGATCAAGTCATCAGCGCCGGAGTGGATCCCTCCTTACTCACTGCCGAGGTAACAGAGCAGGCGGCAATGGCTGATATTGCAAAGGCCACCGATGTACTAACACGTCTAAGACTCAAGGGCTTTGGAGTCTCGCTGGATGACTTTGGGACGGGGTACTCGTCTTTAGCGGAGCTCTATCGACTACCGCTCAGCGAGATAAAATTTGGTCGCGTGCTCATCGTCGATACGGATGTCGACCGGGACGCGAGAGTGGTGGTGCGCGCTTTGGCAGCCCTAGCCAAGACGCTCGGGATTCCCGTATGTGCCGAGGGAGTAGAGACCAAATCCCAAGCGCGCTTTGTTCGTGATGTCGGGTGCAGCGTTGGGCAGGGTTTTGTATTTGCAAAAGCGCTACCGGCGGTGGAGTTTATGAAACTCTACTCGGAGCAGGGATTACTGCTTCGCGACTCCGCCAGCGATGCCTGGGATCTGTGGCTTCAGTACGGAGGCATCGACGCTCTCTAGCATTGTCGCCACTGCGGTAGGGACCAAATTCTATGCTTGAAGAAGCGCTTGTGAAGCGCTTGCCGGGAGCCGAGCTTCGAGCTCAGCGCTTACCTATCGTCCCCGAGATTGAGCTTTTTTTGCTGGCCGATACGATGAGTGCAAGAGAATTGCCGCACGAGCTCGCAGCCAGTCTTATGCAAGATCCTCTCTATTGGGTGTTCTGCTGGGCCTCCGGTCAAGTTTTAGCCCGTTATCTTCTCGACAGGCCTGAAACAGTTGCGGGCAAAGCAGTCCTCGACTTTGGATCCGGATCCGGTGTCGTGGCTATCGCGGCCGCTATGGCTGGTGCCCGCAGGGTGATCGCTTGTGATATCGATCCGCTCGCCCAAGTAGCGATTGCCCGCAACGCAGAAAGCAACGGCGTAGCGCTCGAGATTGTTGACTCGATCGCGTCGGTGACCACAGAGTTGGATCTTATCTTGGTTGCCGATGTTCTCTACGATCGCGAAAACCTACCGCTGTTGGATCACTTCTTAGAGCGCGCTTCCTGCGTGCTAGTCGCCGATTCGCGGATACGTGACTTCGATTACCCACCCTATGAGAAGATCACTGAGCGGGAGAGCCGCACGCAACCGGATCTAGATGAGTCCAGCGAGTTCAACCGGGTGTCCCTCTATAGCGCTGTCGGTGACTACCGAAAGAGTTTCGGCTGCTAGAGGCTGGAAATAGCAACATATAGCCGATTTTTAAACGATTTAACCGACATTTAAGTATGTTTAGGTGAATTAATCGTTTAAAATCGCGCCCGGCGATAGCTGGTGTTGCAAAACAACCGCTACCCCGCTTAAGGGTCGTTAGCAGCACCGATGCGGCGCAAGTCGTTCGACTCATGCTTTGTTTTGTGACCTGCATAGCTATGGATAAATCATTGTTTTTATTGAATATTTATTTCAATCCGGGACCAGGTAAGGCGCCTCTCACAAGCCCAGAGTGTTTGCTTCAGTTTTAGATCGACACTAAAACCACAATAAAGCGACACTGAGAGGGTAGCGAGTAACCCAATTGCTCAACCCCATTTCCTCAACCCCATTTCCTCATAGGAGAACCTTCCACCATGTATTATCATAAGGGGGGTCAAACGGAGAATTCCTTGCTATCAGCCGTGACCTGATGGGACCTGATGTGAACTGAATGGCCCAGACAGGGCTGAGGACGCCGACACAGTTTTATTAACAATAACAAGCAAGATCGAACGCAAGAAGACTTTGCTGACGTTCCCGCGCTGTATGGACGGGCTCAAGCAATGAAACAGCAGCAAGCCACCACCCGGTAGGACACCGCTGACGAGCGGTCCTTCCCAGACTAGCGCAATGGCCCGTGGGCTACGCGTGTTTTAACGAGACCGCTCATTCAGGTTCGATAAAGGAGCCGAGCGCTCGTTTCGATAACGGCAGCCGAGGGCTGCAAAAAAAGAATTGGGCGCGGTTGGTGCACTAGCTCTGCCAAACGCAACCAGGGGTCAGTGTCGATAATCGGCGGTGCCCTGACCGATTTCGCTTTTTAGTAGAGCGATCTTGTTAAAGCAGTCGAATGTAGGATGCAGGAATCAGAACCAGTGAGCGAAGTAGCCGACAACCCGTGGGGGCTCTATGACCCAGACCAGGAACACAGTTCCTGTGGTGTTGGTTTTATTACTCGTAAGGACGGCCAACAAAAACACGAGGTTTTGAAGAAAGGCCACGAGGCGCTTTGTGCCGTGCCTCACCGTGGCGGCATGTCCTCTGAAGGGGTTGGTGATGGCGCAGGTATTTCTGTCGACCTCTCCGTCGAACTTTTCTCACGCCTCACAGGACTTGAGCTAGAGAAGGGCCGCTTCGGCGTTGGGAATTTCTTCATGCCCGAGAAGACCGAGTACCACGAGCAGGCGATTGCCTTAGTAGAGGACACACTGGCAGCTGCAAACATGCCTGTCCTTCTGCGCAGGGAAGTTCCCGTCGATGAGAAAGCGATCGAGCCAAGGGGCGCTAAGCACCAGCTGCCGATCATACAGTGGGTATTTTCTGCACCGGACGCTATTGGGGGCGCTGAGCTCGACCAACTCGTTTACGAAACGCTCTTGTCTATCGAGGCCACCGCTTACACAGACTCGGAACTCACGGGCCTCTACCCGCTTTCGCTGTCCGTTCATACGCAGGTGTTCAAGGGTCGACTGAACTCTTGGGAGATAGTCCCATATTTTCAGGACCTCAGCGATCCCGATCACGCGGTGCACACGCTGTTCTTCCACACGCGTTTTTCAACCAATACGGACCCGCACCCTTCTATGGCCCAGCCGTTTCGGCTGATGGCGCATAACGGTGAGTTGAATACGGATAAAAAGAACCGCTTATCAGAAACCGCCGTGGCTTCGGCCAAGAATCGAGCCATTATCCGACCTAAAGGTCAGTCAGACAGCTGTCGACTGGATCAAACTCTAAACGGCCGCGTCTTCACGGAGGGTCTTGAACTCGTGGCTGCCGTTGTATCGATGATGCCTCCAGCTTGGGAAAACGACGAGAGTCTGTCGCCACAGGTTAGAGACATGCTTGCGTTTTTCTCCCTGTATGAGGAGAAAAACGATGGGCCGGCGGCCTTAGTGTTTGGCGATGGCCGGGTCATTGGCGCACGTCTTGATCGCTTGGGCCTACGTCCTCTTCGTTCCGTCGAGACTGAGGAGTATCTGGCCGTTATGTCGGAAGCAGGCCAGGTGTATTTCTCTCCAGAGGAAGTCACCGCGCGCGGGCGTATCGAAGCGGGTGGAATGCTGTACTACGATCACCATGAGCAGCGAATCTACGATACGAAGGCTGCTCTGGAAAAGCTTGCCGGTGAAGCCGATTACACCGCCTTGCTTGCCCAGGCGCAGATTCCTCTAAGTAAGATTTCCGAGCACGACCTATTAGCCGGTAGCGCGCCCAAGGACTACGACGGAGACTTGAGTGTCGCGGGACGCTATGTGTCCTACACGCACAATCAAGAGAGCTTTAAGTTTTTGATGGATCCCATGCTTGTCGATGGGGTCGAGAAAGTCTCCGCGATGGGTTACGGGAACGCCATCAACGCATTAAGCGACACCGAGGGCGGCGTCGCGAAATATTTTAGCCAGCGTTTTGCACAGGTAACCAATCCACCGCTGGATTCGATTCGCGAAGCGGATGGCATGACGCTACGCGTCGCTCTAGGTGAGAAACCGCACGGCGGGTTAACCGGTAAAAAGCAGATCGTGCTTGAGACGCCGGTATTAACGTTTTCAGCTATTCAACACATTAAGACACAAACGGTTACCCCGTGTGCGAGCTTCGACGTTCTGTTCAGCCCAGACCTGAATGACTCGCAAGAGAATGAAAAGGCTTTGATCGCCGGGATCGAAAAACTGGCTGAAGACGTGACTTCCTTTACCCGGGAGCAGGGCGGTATTGCCATATTGAGCGATCGTAATATCAGCTCTACTCGTGCTGCGCTGCCAATGACGCTCGCAATTTCCGCCGTCAACCAGCGCCTCATAGAGGAGGGTTTGCGCCTGCGCGTTTCGCTCGTGGTAGAGAGTGGGCAGGTGGCATCCTCCCATCATATCGCCTGTGCTCTCGGTTTTGGTGCGAGCGCTGTGTTCGCCTCGGCAGTGCGCATGCGCGCCGAGGAAAAGTTTCCGGACGATGCCGATAAGGCCTTCGGCAAGTTTGCAAAAGCCGCTGAAAAAGCGCTGATGAAAACCATGGGCAAGGTCGGTCTATGCACCGTCGAAAGCTACTCCGGCGGTGAATTTTTCGAGCCAAATTTCCTTGATACGACAGATCCGGTGTTCAAGCGTTACCTCCCGAATATGCACTGTCCCGTCGGCGGAGTGCGCTTTGCGAGCATCGCGCAATCGGCCGCCGATTGGCATCAACGAGCGCTCAGCGTAACTGCCGAATCCGATGTCCCTATCCTTGGCTTGTTCAAGGAGCGCACAGGAGGTGCTGGCCACTCTTATGGCACGATGGCCGTTCGCGGCTTTGTCGACATGACCGAAGAGGCAATTCAGTTTTCCGGCGATGACGACGTAAAAGGTGATGGGTTACTTGCTAGCCAGGCTGAAGGTCATCCAAAGGATAAGCCCGAAAGCGATGCGTATGCGGATACTGGCATTGACGAACTTCGTCTACTGACGCTTCGGCAACTCGGTGATGCTTTCGGTATCAATGAGAAGGGGTATGTAAATACCAGCTTTGCTCAGCTCACCAAAGAGCAAATAGACAACTTCGAAATCACGCCGGGTTTTCGCGCCTTCTCTCGTGCGATGGCAGAGGAACGAAACCTACGACCCGCAGCTCTTCGCGATGTTTTAGCGTTTCCCGCCGACATCACTTTTTTGGAAAGTGTTGCCGATATCAAGCGAGAAATGATGCTCTTCAATCGGGCCGGGAACAGAGATTTTGTGATTCGTGGCTTGCTTGTTGAAGCACGGAGCCCAGACCAGACTTCAGATCAGATCAAGGGTGCGTACCGCATCGTTCTCACCGGACCCAAGGCTGAGGACTCAAGGCGGCTTGAGGCGCTTGCTCAATCATTGCTTGAGCGTTTCGGTGCCGATATTGAATCCCATTGGATCGAGCATGGCGCACTGCATCTACAAGTTACCGGTATGGCTGAAGACTATGTTTCGCGCATTGTTTCCGCTCCCCCCGCACTTGCTCTCGATCAGGTTCAAGCTGCATCCGAGATTACGCCGCGCTTGGCGTCCGGTGCAATGTCTCATGGCGCTTTGGTAGCGTCTGCCCACGAGGCCGTAGCCCACGGGACGAATATGGCAGGGGGTATGTCTAACTGTGGAGAGGGCGGTGAGCACCAAACGCGTTACGGAACCATTCGGGCGAGCCGCATAAAGCAATTCGCGTCCGGTCGCTTCGGCGTTTGGGCGGGATATCTTGCCGATCCTAAGCTGGAAGAGATCGAAATCAAAATAGGACAGGGCGCCAAGCCCGGCGAAGGTGGTCAGCTTCCCGGACCCAAGGTCACGGTGGAAATAGCGGCTGCCCGCGGGGGGACTCCGGGCGTCGAGCTGATTTCTCCGCCACCGCATCACGATACCTATTCGATTGAAGATCTAGGCCAGCTCATCCACGATGCGAAAGCCGCGCGCGTTCGCGTCATCGTGAAGCTCGTTAGTTCGGAAGGGATCGGCACAATCGCCGTTGGCGTCGCTAAGGCGGGTGCTGACGTTATCAACGTTGCGGGGAGCACCGGTGGTACCGGCGCCGCTTCTGTTACCTCCCTAAAGTACACCGGTCGTGCGGCGGAGTTGGGTATTGCTGAAGTCCATCAAGCGCTGTGTGCAAACGGGATTCGCCAGAAGGTGATGCTGCGCTGCTCCGGTGCCATGCAAACCGGTTCTGATGTGGTGAAAGCTTGCCTCCTAGGTGGTGACTCCTTTGAGTTCGGAACGACCGCGTTGATGATGCTCAAGTGTGTTATGGCCAAAAACTGCAACATCAAGTGCCCGGCGGGTTTGACCACCAACGCGGAAGCGTTTAACGGAGATCCAAGAGCCTTAGCCCAGTATCTAGTCAATATCGCCCAAGAGGTTCGTGAGCTGTTGGCCCAACTTGGACTGCGATCGCTGGATGAAGCTCGTGGTCGCGCAGATTTGTTGCACCTGATGGATCACCCTTCCTCCGTGGGACAGCTTAACTTGCGCAATATGCTGCTGCACGTGCCCGAATTGCGGGTGAGCAATCCAACCTATCTTGAACGCGATTATTCCGTAGACGACGATCTGCTCTCCCGTGTTGACCGTGCGCTTATCCAGCAGCGAGAAAAGCGCGTCGTTATCAAAGGTATTCGGCTGCACAACCGCAACAAGAGCGTTGGTGGTCAGCTATCGATCGACATCGAGCGATTCTTGAATCACCAAAGGCGGGATATAGAGGCACCTTCTATCCTGAGTGATGACCGGGGCCGACGGTTCCTAGCGCCCGCCAGTATCCGCGTAGAGACCAGTCACTCAGCGGGTCAAAGCTATGGTGCCTTCTGCAACAACGGCATCGTTCTGCATCACTCTGGGACCTGCAATGACGGTGTAGGGAAGGGCGCGTCTGGCGGAGAAATTGTTGTTGTTCCGCCGTTACGCAATCGAGCGAAGGGCGCTGGTCAAAACGTACTAATTGGCAATTTCGCTCTTTTCGGCGCTACCGGCGGCCGTCTGTTTGTGCGCGGGGAGTGCGGCGACCGCTTTGCGGTTAGAAATTCTGGCGCTACCGCAGTTGTGGAGGGTGTGGGCGATTTTTGCTGTGAATACATGACCAACGGTTCGGTCTTGAATCTGGGTGGGTTTTCCAAAGGCTTTGGCAATGGGATGTCCGGCGGCTTCGCCTATCAGTACGATCCCCAGGGTCGCTTTGCCGATGCGGTGAGTCACGATTCGGTCATCACCGGTGGCGTCAGCGATGGCTCGGCAATGGCTGATATCCATGGGAATGCGATTCGCCAACTGCTGGCATGGCATCTTGTGGCAACGGGGTCTCCGCTGGCTGGCGAGCTTTTGCACAACTGGGATTCGGTCAGCAAAGACTTTATGTGGGTGATGCCGAGAGCCCTGCTGTTGTACCAGGATGCGGATGCAATCTTAAAAGCAAAAGATCGCAAAGAACTCACAGATGAACTCGCGACAGCGCTGGCAACCCATCAGATAGCGCGTTTAAAACGTGCTTGGAAGGACGAGCTGCCCGTTCTTGGTGGCGGTATTCCTCTTGGTGAAGAGGACAGCGAAGAAACCTTTGAACTGCTCAACAACTGGACTGTGCTAGATACCGCTTTAGAGGTGGTGCACAAGAAAAATAAGCCGCTGACAAACGATGAGCTAGCGGCTCGCCTGGCACGCAATCTGGTGATGACGGAAGACTTTGAACTTATGAGCCGCCTCGCTAAGCATGCGCGCCAAGCCCTTGCCGGTTACGATGATAATCAGTTGGCTGCGCTAATTGCTGACAAACGGCTGGGAGATTTTCGTACTGCGCTGGCGATGCGAAACGTTCGCTCCATGGACAGTCCAGGCACCTATGGCTGGATCCTCGATCAAAGTCGGAAAAACCGAGAGCGTCTTGGGAGAATTCCTAGCTTCGAGGAGCTCTTTGCGGGCCAGGCCATACCAGAACGGCTAATCTTGGCGGAGGCGTAGATCGATAGGAGATCGCGGGCATGCAGCGAGGGGAAGTAAGCGTTTCGCTAAAATACCTCCGCGTAAGTACCGAACTCTAGACAGCAAGATTTCATGGAAAAACCATTCATACCCACAGACGCGCCCTTCAGTGGCGACCAAAGAGCTTGGATTAGCGGCTATCTCGCGGGTCTTAAGTCACGCTTGGCCGACTCGCAGCGTGGTGCCGCGCAAAGCGCGTCTACTGCCCCGAGCATCGATATTCTCTTTGGTACACAAACGGGGAACGCGGAGCAGGTGGCTGAAGAGGCCGCCGAGTTGGCGACAACAAATGGTCTAGCGCCCAAAGTTGCGGCCCTAGACGATATTTCTATGGAAGCGCTCGCCAAAATGGAACGATTGATTGTCGTCGTGTCCACCTATGGCGAAGGCGAGATGCCGGACAACGCAGAGCTTTTTTGGGAGGCGTTGACCGCTGCGACCGCGCCGCGGCTGGAAACCTTAGAATTTGCGGTGCTTGGCCTGGGTGATACGAGCTACGAACACTTTTGCCAGGCGGGAAAGCTCCTCGATACGCGCCTCGAACAGCTTGGCGCGAAACGCATGGCCGAAAGGATCGACTGCGATATTGACTTCGAAGACCCCGCCAGCGAATGGCTCCAAGCTGCGATGCCCGTGGGTGAGCCACAGGACGCTAGCAGCGCACTCGAGAAAAAAAGCAAAAAAACCGAGTCGCTCTGGACCCGCAAGAATCCCTACAGCTCAGCAGTGCTTGAGAATAGACTGCTGTCAAAAGATGGCTCCGGCAAGGAGATTCGACACTTCGCCTTCGATCTAGGTGACAGCGGTATCCGCTACGAAGCCGGAGATGCACTGGGCGTTATGCCGGTCAACCATCGGGATTTAGTTGATGCGATCTTAGACCGCTTGGGCGCGTCTTATGACGATGTGATCGATGGCCATGAGCCGGTGCTTGGCGAGCTGTTAACGTTCCAGTTTGAAATCATGACCCCATCGCAGGATTTGATTGCGAACATAGAAAAACGCGTGGAGCATGCGGAGTTTTCTCATGTGGTCAGCAATGGCGATAGAGAAGCAATCGACGCGTTCTTATGGGGGCGAGACACCTTAGATCTGCTAAACCTGAGGCCGGAGCTTGAGCTCAATGCAGCGGAATTCTTGAGTTGGCTGCGTCCACTGCAACATCGCGCCTATTCGATTTCTTCAAGCCCAAAAGCCCATGACAACGAAGTTCATTTGACAGTGGCCGCAGTGCGCTGGCAGTTCGAACAGAGAGAACATCGTGGGGTCGCTTCGACCTGGCTCGCTGATCGCATGCAAGCTGGTAATGAGGTGCGGATCTTTCCCTCTCCGAATAAGAATTTTCGCCCCCCGGAAAACAACAGCGCACCGGTCATTATGGTGGGTCCTGGTACGGGAATAGCGCCTTTTCGTGCGTTCCTTGAAGAGCGTGCGGCACGGGGCGCGGACGGTAAGAATTGGCTGTTCTTCGGCGACCAACATCAGGCCAGTGACTACATCTACGAAGATGAGATTAACGCTCTCATGGCTGACGGAGTATTGACGCGTCTAGATCTCGCGTTTTCTCGTGATCAGCAGGAAAAAATCTACGTGCAGCACCGAATGCGTGAAAATGGCGCCGAAATCTACCGATGGCTGGAGGACGGGGGCTACTTTTATGTGTGCGGAGACGCAACCCGCATGGCGAAAGACGTTGATGCAGCCCTTCACGAACTCGTGCAAACTGAGGCTGGCCTTGATTCAGATGGCGCGAGTGAATACGTAAGCCAACTCAAGCGCGAAAAGCGCTACCTGCGAGACGTTTACTGATTGGATGTACGTCGCTGGACTGGGGGATAGACCGGGTCAGCGAACGTCTTATTGCGAGTAGCCAGGCTAGGACCTAAGCGTTGCTAAGGCCTCCAATTCTAGTTTCCAAGACTCCAGTAGTTGAGCGATCGACTCCTCAGTAAAGCGCACGCTGTCGTAGCCGAGATCAAGCTCCAAAGCACCGTGATGAATAGACGCTTCCGCGTAGAGTCGATAACAGGCCCGATTTTCCGGATGAGAGGAGAGCACCTGGCTTGGTGCCATCGACACTTGCGCTCCTAACGCATCCCCTAGAGCGGTATCGATACGACTTACATAGTTGAAAAATATCTCCGGTTCTGGAGCGTCCGCAAGTTCCGGATGAGCGGCAATATAGCGAAGCATGCCGTAGTGGAGCCCGCGCGCAGGGACGGCCCGCAACTTAGCGGCGACACTAGCCAGTAGATTGTCGGCATCGAGCGAAAGGCGCAGTGGGTATACCGTATTAAGTTCTCCTACTGTGCGCGTCAGGTTAATGTCGTCGAACAGCTTGTCCCGGCCCACGCCACAGGTATTAAGCACTAGTTCGTCGAGCGCAGCCCAACGTTTAAACGCTGCTGCAAACGCGGCCAAAACGATGTCCTGCATACCCACTTCAAGCCTGGGGGCAACGCCGCGCACAAGGCGCTCCGTCACGTGTTTGCCAACAGTTAGGGCGGCTGCGCGCTGGTCCGCGTCCACCGCACGGTAGCCGTCGGCCATTAGGTTTCCTGTCGGCAGGCAGCTTCTCACTCCCGCAAGCTCATGCTGCCAGTAGCTCAGTTCCTCTCGCCTCCACTGCCCATCAATACGGGCGTGAAGCGCTTGCGTCCACTCGGCTAAGGAGCTGGTTTTTCGCGGAAGACGGACGCTGCGATGGCTAATCGCCGCTTGATAGGACGAGAGCAGATCTTCTAGCAAAACCTGGCACGAGCGCATGTCGATGAGCAGGTGGTGCACGATGAGCGCCACGGTCGATCGGCGTTCATCGTCGATCATGGCGATTTTAATGAGCGGCGGTTTGGCCAGGTCGAAGTTTCCATTGAGTTCACTTAGAAGCGCAAACTTCTCGCTCTCACGCGCGTCTTCTGGCAGCGCGCTGATATCGAGGTACGTTATTGCCGTCTCCATAGCTCCCGGTGGGTGAAAACGGAAACTAATTTCGTCGTTCTCGTCATGAAAGCTGAGCCGGAGCCCATCGTGATGAGCACTGACCGCATTCGCAGCTTCTTGCAGCGCATCTCTGTCGAGAAGTCGCTGGAAGTCGATGAGTATGCATCGATTCCAATGCGCCGGATGGGCAAAGCCATCTGCAAACAGCTTGCGATGTCGCGCGAGGGCCGGGTAGCTCCCAATCACTGGCGATTGATTCGAGGAGTATTCTTGTTCCTCCTGTAAAAGCGGCAGCGATCCGGCAACGGTGGGGTTATCGAAAAGCTCGTGAACTTCGATGAATAACCCTTTCGCCTCAAGCTCGCAGACCAGCGAAATCAAGAGCAGCGAGTCGCCACCAAGCTCAAAGAAATTACTTTCCAAACCGATTTTCTCGGCCGGTACATCGAGCACTTTTGCCCAGCACTGCGCTACGGAAACTTCTCTTTCGCTGCGCGGCGCGGTTAGCGTGCTAGGTCCGCCATCCGTTGTTTTCCGCATTGCCCCACGGTTCAGTTTGCCGCTAGGCAAACGCGGAATTCCGTTTGCGAGCCGCTCAAAGCGGTTTGGAACCATATAACTGGGTACGCGCGTCTCTAAAAAGCTGCGGAGTTCCGGCCCGGGTATGGGCGCGCCTTCGTAATAGGCAAGGAGCTGCTTGCGACTGCCACTGTCGTCAACCAGTACCGCGGCGTCGCTGACGGCTACGTGTTCGCGCAGCAAGTGTTCGATTTCTCCTAGCTCGATTCGAAAACCGCGCAGCTTCACCTGGGCATCTGCTCGGCCAAGATAGTCAACGACACCATCGGGGCGCATGCGTGCGCGATCTCCCGTTCGATAGATTCGCCCGGGTGCAAAAGGATTAGGCAGAAATCGTTCTCTATTCAGTTCCTCTCGTCCCAGGTAGCCCTCCGCAAGTGCGTCACCGCCGATGGCTAATTCACCCTCCGTGCCAAACGGCTGAAGCTGTGTCGCCGAATTAATGACGTAGAGCTGGGTGGCGGCTATCGCCTTGCCGATACTGATATCACTCGCTATCGGGTCGATGTCGGTGGCACTTGCGTAGATAGTTCCTTCTGTTGGGCCGTAGAGATTTGCTAAACGTGCGTTGCAAAGCGTGTGGAAATCCTGCACAAGTGTCTGAGGCAGCGCTTCCCCCGCGGCAAGGACCAGGCGCAGGCTAGCGAGGGAAGATGTCTCTGCGGTGCCCAGACTGAGTAGTCCGGTGAGAGCGGAGGGTACGATGCAGGTACAGCTAACGCTCTGCTCGCTGATCAGGCGGCGCAGGGCGCGAGGATCACGAGACTCCGTTTCCTCTGCCATTACCAATGAGGAGCCTGCCAGTAAAGGCCAAAAAATCTCAGCAACGGAAACATCAAAGGTATAGCTGGTGTTGGCGAGCATACGGTCCGCTGCGGTCAGCGTGTACTCATCTTGTAAAAAGGCAAGTCTCTTCAGGACGGCTCGGTGAGATACACGCACGCCCTTTGGCAGGCCGGTCGAACCCGACGTATAGATCAGGTACGCATCAGCGTTCTCAGCTGGGTCCGCTACATGAGCGGCCTGCTCCGGCAAAGTATTGTTACGCTGGCGATGCAATTCCGGTGCGGCTAATCGTGTGCCCCCCCAATCGTCGAAGATGGGTGCAAGGTCGTGGCCAGAGATCAGATGGCTCGCACCGCAGTCTTGCAAGATCGCAAGGGCGCGTGCCGCTGGAATACTCGGGTCGAGAGGTACGTAACTGTGCCCGTTCGCCATCGTTGCCAGGAGGGCGATAAGCTGTTGTGGAGAACGAGGTAAGCAAACGGCGATGGGAGCCGCTGTCGCGCCGACTTCGTTCCTAATCAGCGCTGCGTAGGATCGGACGTTTTGGGCCAGTTCGAGGTAGCTCAGCTGCTGGTCCGTTAGCGTCTCGGAGTCAGTGCCGGCTTTCGGATCGGAGACCGGACCCCGGAAATAGACTGCCGGTAAATTTCGGTGCTGCGCCGCGCTTTGCATAAAGGCTTCTGCTAGCGTCGGAGCGGTGAACACATCGCTCGTTGCGCTGCTTGTGCTCACTGGACCACCGTCTCCGGCCGCGATTATTTCCTCGCGCTCCGCAGGCTCGAGAATGTCGATTTCTGCGATCGGACACTCAGGATCCTGCTGAATTGCCCCCACAAGTTTTTCCAGGCGAGCGACGAGCTTATCGATCTCTGCTTCGTCGAAGGCCGAATTTCGATACTCGATCCAAAGGCCGATGCGATCTTCCGCAACTTCGTACATGAGCGAAAGATCATCGCGGACATCGATCACGTCGTTATCAACGCCTATCGACTCTATGCCTTCCATGCTCATGCCCTGGAAGCGCGAAACCGTTTCACCCATGGAGACGTTTGTCAGCCTGCCGTCAAAGTCCGACTGTGCCTGACGTTTCGCCTGGACGATATCGAGAGAGGGTAGGTGGTGGTGCTTTCGATCCACGCGTCTGGTTTTACCAACTCGCTCAACCAAGTCGCTAAAGCTAGGTTGCCCGCTCAAGTCTATTCGTAGGGGAACAACGTTTACATAAAATCCAAAGGCAAAGCGAAAGCCCGCGGGGCGTTGATTGACCGGATGCGCAATGATGATGTCATCGTGATCGGTCTGCCGATATAGAAAGGCGGCGTAAAGTGCTGCGAGAGCGGAGAATAAGGAAGTTTTTTTGCTTCTCGTAAGCTTGGACCAGGCTGCGGTAACGCTGCTATCGAGCTCTAGGTAGCGACGTTTACCGTGCGTATCGGCAACGGAGCCCTCATGTTGGCAAATGGGGATGTGGTGGTTCGCCCCCGCTAAGGCCTGCTGCCAATGTGTGATAGCAGCCTCTCGTTTTTCCGGATCTTGTGCCGCCCGCCAGGCGAGATAGTCGGACCAATCCTTACGTTCATCACCAAGCAGCTCGTTCAAGCCGCCGACGCCTTTGTCATAGACAACGGAGATAGCCTGCAGCACAAAGAGCGCAGAAAAGCCATCGGAGATGATGTGAGGAACAACGCCGATGAAGTAAAAATCTCGAGCGCCGCTCTTTACTAGCGCAGCCCTGATTAGCGGGAAGCTGGTTAAATCGATTGCCGCATCACGTCGACGCGTTAGTGTCGCGTAGGCCTTTCGACGCGTATCCGCGTTTTCTTCTTCAACGCCGCCCGATACGTCTATGAGATCAATTTCATAGCGATCATTAGACAAGCGCATTTCGACCTTTCCATCGATCTCATGGCAAAAGGCACGGAGCAACTGGAAGGATCCGGCGACGTCCGAGGCCGCTTGGGCGAAGCGTTCGACATCGACATCGCCTCGTAATTTAGTCTGAACACAGGTGTTGTAGGACACGCCCGTGGGGCTGAGTTTCCACTCCACCCAGAGAGCCTCTTGTTCCCGTGTCAACGGTAAGCAACTTGTCCCGGCAATGCTCGGGTCGGTGATCATTTCATTCATGTGCTTGAAGGGCCCGTTGTTCCGTGAGCGCCGGTAACGCCTCTAAAGAGGCATTCGCACGGTGCGCGAAGGTGTCTGGTCTCTCGTGACGGCGATCAGCGGAAAGTTCTGCGAGGGCGCTTAGTTTTTTGCCTTGTTCGCTAAGGTAGACGGAGCATACCCGAAGCCATCCTCAAGGCGCAGTCCACCAAGCTTAGCGACGAGCTGAATAAGCGCATAATGGTGCGTTGCATGATCGGCGAGATACGATAGCTCACGGGTGGTATCGGAGTTGCTGCAATCCCCGTCGAAATGCGTGATACACAGGCTTAGGTTCGGGGGCACTAGCAGGAGGCTGCTATGGATCTCTCTTAAGGCCGCAAGCGCCTTCGCAGGATCTGTTTCTACCTCTTTAGAGCGCGCCCGCTTGTCGTAGCGAACTTTTCCTTCCGGCCACTGCGTGATAAAGCACTGATAGAACTCGATTACGTGACGAAGATGCGCGCCGATCGCGCCCTCTGCCGGCCGATAGGATTGAACGAACTGGGTCTGACTCAACTGCCCCAAGAGCGCTACAGCCTGTTCTAGCAGGCGCAGGTTCGTTTCCAGAGCGGGGTACAGACGGCTAGTGGACGGCGCGCCCGCCGCTTGCGAGTCAGGGAGTACTTTCATGATTCCAGAGGTTCTTTGCTAAGGGTGTTTTCGGAAGAGTTTTCAGCGCCCCGATAAAGCGAGAACAAGAATGCGGCCGCGTAAGCTGAACCAATCAAAAACCCTGGGCCGATGGTCATCAAGATGGCTTTGCTACCTGCCGCATACTGCAGGCCGTAGGCGGTTGAAAAAATGAACACTCCGTTCAGCAGCCAACTAGCGACCGCCGAAGCAAGCGAGTGCCCGAAACGAGTAAAAAGCCAGCTTAAAAGTAGACTCATGCTCAGAGTGAGAAAAAAACTGAAACTCCCCTGAACGGCGGAAGTGCGCAAGGCCATGGCTGAGCCATCGGCCATGTTGACGTAATAGGCCCAGCTCCCGTAAATCAATGCGCCAATCGTAGCCGAGGCTAATCCCTGTAAGGTGCTCTTTTTCAATTTTGCTATCGGGTCTTCAGCGGTGGTAGGTCTTCTCAGCCTGAACGCTTCGCTTCAACATCTAGGGGTCAATGCGATCCTGCGCTTGAATAGATTCTATGCCTGTCGGGCAGCTGGCGTTTGCGGCTGCGGTGCAGGAGAGGCTACCTAAGACGAATAGTAAGCTAGCCAGGGCCATCGAAAGAGCCGCGCGCATCGAACGCCTGAGAGAGGAATATTTTTGCTTTGAGATCGCAGTCATGTGTGATTCCCAGTCTTCTGCTTTTCCGGGCCGGTTACACCCACCCGCTTTTATCAATTTCGCCGTGTTCGACTGCGTGACCTGCGACTAGTTCCTGAAAATTTTTTTTAGTGGAACTGGACCAGATAGATTTTGCGGTGTTTTTAGCAGCGAGTCCAACGGTCCCGCCTGATTTTTCGTGGGCAAATAGCTTTCGGACAAATAGGTCTAGCGAATGCGGGCATCGCGTATATTGCACAAGCAGTAGAAACAGAATTCCCACTGATAACTAATAATGGCTCCCCCCAAAGTATGAAAGCATCCGATCTATTCGTTAAATCACTAGAAAATGAAGGCGTGGTTTATGTTTTTGGTATTCCGGGGGAGGAGAACATCGATCTTCTCGAATCTATACGAACTTCTGAGCAACTAAAGCTGATTCTTACCCGCCATGAGCAAGCCGCAGGTTTTATGGCTGCGACTATGGGGAGGTTGACCGGGCGCACTGGTGTAGCCCTTTCCACCCTCGGCCCGGGCGCCACCAATTTTGTGACCGCGGCTGCTTACGCGCAGCTTGGCGCAATGCCTGTACTGTTTATTACCGGTCAAAAGCCCGTGCGCAAAAGTAAGCAGGGGCAGTTTCAGGTTATTGATTCTGTCGCAATGTTCACACCTCTCACAAAGTATGCGCATCAGATTGTCAGCGGCAATAATGTGGCGGTTCGAGTTCGAGAGGCCTTCAAGCAGGCCGAAGGGGAACGTCCCGGTGCCGTGCACTTGGAATTACCGGAAGACATCGCAGCGGAAGAGGTCCCGGATCAAGATGCGGAAACGCTACCGTCCATCAATAGCCGAAGGCCGATTGCGGAAGAAAAAGCGGTAAAGATAGCGGTTGAGATGATCAGTGCTGCTCAAAGACCGGTGTTGGTCGTGGGAGCGGGCAGTAACCGCAAGCAAGCGTCAAAGATGCTGACGAAATTCGTAAGTCTCTTTAATATCCCCTTTATTCCCACGCAAATGGGCAAAGGTGTTATCGACGAGCGTCATCCCAGCTACGTAGGTACGGCAGCGCTTTCGGCCAATGACTATATCCACGCGGCGGTGGATGATGCAGATCTGATAATCAACGTTGGTCACGACGTTATCGAAAAGCCACCGTTTATCATGCGCCATCACGATCAACGACAAGTGCTGCACATAAATTTTTCGCCGGCGGCGGTCGATGAGGTTTATTTTCCGCATCACGAAGTCGTGGGTGATATCGCCAACGCAATATGGCAAATCAACCAGCTCCTGGTACCGCAAGAGCACTGGGATTTCGGAGCTTTGGAAAGGGCCCGAGAACAGACCTCGCTGCACACACAGGTAAACTCGGACGCTGCTAACTTCCCCCTCTATCCGCAGCGTATCGTCAACGACGTTCGTATGGCACTCGATGATCAAGACATCATTGCGCTCGACAATGGCATGTACAAACTTTGGTTTTCTCGTTACTACAGCGCTTATCGCCCGAACACCATTTTGCTGGATAACGCGCTAGCAACCATGGGCGCCGGTCTACCATCTGCGATCGCGGCTAAGCTAGTACAGCCTGCAAGTAATGTCGTCGCCGTGGTCGGTGATGGCGGATTTATGATGAATAGCCAGGAGTTGGAAACGGCGGTGCGTCTCAAGCTGCATCTTGTCGTGCTTCTCATCAATGATAACGCTTTTGGCATGATCAAGTGGAAGCAGGCTGACCATGGTTTTACGAATTTTGGTATGGACTGCAGCAATCCCGACTTCGTCCTCTATGCGCAGAGCTATGGCGCAACGGGTTATCGAGTCGAAGGCGCCGACGATTTGTCGAGCTTTTTGCGAAGCGCATTAGACGCCAAGGAAGGAGTGCATCTTATCGAAGTGCCCGTCGACTATTCGGAGAACACGCGCGTATTCTCCGAGGAACTAAAACCCGGGAATCACGGTGCCTGAGCGGCGGAACGGCCATCCACCAGGTGGATTTCACGCACCCTGTTTCGAGCTTATCACCGGGTCTGTAGACCCCCAGCTTCCGAAAGCCACTACATTCTGTGGGGTTGATTTCGCTTACAGGGTGCGCAAACTCCCGGATAAGCTCTTTAATGGCCGAGTCCTTCGTCATGCATAAGCTCCTACGTCCCTTTTTGACAACGCTTCTTACCACTGGTTTTTGTGCGGGAGCCGTCGCTCAGGAACCACAGCGCGTATTGGCGATCGGT
The DNA here is from genome assembly GCA_039815155.1 of Pseudomonadota bacterium. Taxonomy (GTDB): domain Bacteria; phylum Pseudomonadota; class Gammaproteobacteria; order Pseudomonadales; family Halieaceae; genus Congregibacter. The sequence continues at coordinate 2,681 of JBCBZV010000050.1, read as the reverse complement.
GGGGCGGTAACGGAAATCATCTATGCGCTGGGTGAGCAGGATCGCTTAATCGCGCGGGACTCTACCTCGACTTATCCGCCAGAGGCGATGGAGCTTCCAGATGTTGGCTATATGCGCGCACTGTCGCCGGAAGGAGTCCTTTCAGTCGAACCTGATCTAATTTTAGCGCGTGCCAATTCCGGACCGGCAGAGGCTATAGAAGTACTGCAAGCGGCGGACGTCGGTTGGGTGACCGTACCGGATGACTTCAGCTTGCAAGGTATCGACGACAATATCCGCATTGTGGCTGAGGCGCTGGGTGTTAGTAGCAAAGGCGACCTATTGCGAGAGAAGCTTGCTCAGGAGCTTGAGCAGATTCAGTTGGCGACGGCAAATCTAGAAGAGCGAAAGCGTGTTCTCTTTATTTTGTCTCTGCGCGACGACCGAATCATGGCAGCGGGTACCGACACCGCAGCAAACGGCATCATCGGTCTTGCTGGCGCAGAGAATGCAATTACCGAATTTGAGGGTTATAAGCAGATTTCTGACGAGGCAGTGTTGACTGCGAATCCGGATGTAATCTTAATGATGCAGCGCGGTGGTGCCAGCGAGGCAAATCACGGCGCGGAGAACAAAGGCATTTTCGAACATCCCGCGCTCGGGTCGACAACCGCCGCGGAAGAAGGCGCTATTGTGCGAATGGATGGTCTGTACATCCTTGGTTTTGGGCCGCGAACAGGCGAGGCGGCGAAAGAGCTTTCTGCTGCCATTTACGGCTCTACATCGAACTGATCTTATCTTCTTGGGATACTCGTTTAGTCCCGTTTTCAAAAGACCTTGAATAGTGATGCGCGTTGCTACTAGCGTTTCATCGACCAGCGGTGCCGCTCCTGTTGCCGCTGGTGATCGTCGCTTTTTGGCTCGCTGGGTAACGGCTTTGCTGCTGCTAGTGCTGGTCGCGACTTTTCTATTTAGCCTTACCTCTGGCGCGACGGACACCTCGGCGGCTCGAGTGCTCTGGGCTCTGGCGACCGGCGCAGAAGATTCGATCACCGTTGTCGAGCGTGTTGTTTTACTGGATATCCGTTTACCCAGAGCCGTTTTGGGCACGCTGATAGGAGCGTCTCTTGCCGTCTCAGGGGCGGTAATGCAAGGGCTGTTCAGAAACCCTCTCGCCGATCCTGGCATCGTAGGTGTCTCTGCGGGAGCCGGTTTGGGTGCTGTGTCATTCATCGTTTTGGGGTCGGGTGTTTTGGCGCCCATAGCCGCTCTCTTTGGCATTTATCACGTGCCTTTTGCCGCATTTTTTGGCGGCTTGGTAACGACGCTTCTTCTGTACCGCGTATCGACGCGTCAGGGGCGAACCTCCGTGGCGACGATGTTACTCGCGGGAATTGCCCTCGGAGCATTAGCGGGTGCCTTCACCGGCCTATTGGTTTTTTGGGCCGATGACCAACAGCTCCGGGATCTTACTTTTTGGGGTCTTGGCTCTGTAGCTGGCGCAACTTGGATCAAAGTTATTGCCTCCGCGCCGATAATCTTACCGGTTGTGCTCCTAGCGCCCCTGCTTGCGCGGGGTCTCAATGCCATCACTCTGGGGGAGGCGACAGCGCAGCATTTGGGCATTCCTGTCCAGCGTTTCAAACGGATCGCGATTGTGGCCGTGGCCGCGGCAACGGGAGCTTCGGTCGCCGTATCCGGTGGCATTGGTTTCGTGGGTATCGTTGTACCCCACCTATTGCGTTTACTCATTGGCCCCGACCACCGCTATCTCCTCCCCGCCTGCGCCCTGCTCGGTGCGGTAATGTTGCTCCTCGCTGACGCGATTGCTCGCCAGATTGTCGCGCCCGCGGAATTGCCGATCGGCATCGTCACGGCGGCCATTGGGGCACCGTTTTTCCTCTGGATACTACTTCGTCGGCGCGGCATTCTGGATTTATAGCGATGTTGTTGGCGTCTGAAATCAAAGTAAGTCTTGGCAGAAGTCCGATTCTTCACGGTGTGAGCTTGCAAGCCCATCCCGGGGAAGTCACTGCAGTTATTGGCCCGAACGGCTCCGGTAAGACAACCTTCATGCGAGCGCTGACCGGTGAGCTTCCCTTTGAAGGCGCCGCCACTCTCAACGGTATCGATATCGCTAAGGCGCCGGCGTGGAAGCTTGCTGGGGTGCGAGGTGTGCTAGCGCAAAGTACCAGCCTCGCGTTTCCATTTACCGTTTACGAGGTTGTTCGCCTTGGGCTGACGGCGGGTGTTTTTCCAGCGGGTTTGCTGGAGGGTGAGCTGGTCAATTTAGCCTTGGGGAGAGTCGATCTGGCCGGATTTGGTTCGCGCTACTACCAGGAACTTTCCGGTGGCGAGCAACAGCGCGTTCAACTGGCGCGAGTGCTCTGTCAGGTTTGGGAGCCTTGTACTGACGGCGCGGCGCGCTACCTCTTTCTTGATGAGCCCGTGTCTAGCTTGGACGTAAAGCACCAACTACAGATTATGCAGGTAGCCGCCGAGTTTGCGGCGCGCGGCGGCGCGGTTTTCGCCATCATGCATGATCTGAATTTGACGGCGGCTTTCGCTCACAGCGTGACCTTACTCAAGAATGGAAGTGTTTTTGCTCAAGGTTCTCCGGCTCAGGTTTTTGAAAAAAACACTCTAGAAGCGGTCTACGAGTGCCCTATGCGAGTCGAGAAAAATGCGCTCGATAGGGGTCT
>JBCBZV010000054.1:0-27091 GCA_039815155.1 Pseudomonadota bacterium | reverse complement strand
CGGATGCTATTGTTCAAATTTTTATTTGCTTCTCGAAACTTGAATCGGCCAGAGATTGGCTTGTTCATTATCCTGGGTTGATGGAACTGTTGCTTTCGTCTCTGAAATGGGTATCGCTGCTACTGCTCATTTAGCCGCACTTAGAGTCACCGCAGGCCAAACACGTCATACAACCATCCATGAGTATTACCGCCTTCATATGACACTTGTTGCACAAGGTGGCTGAAGGTGGGTATTCGCCATCGGCTGAGGCTTCACCTTTTCGTGCTTCGTACTCAGTTTTTTTTTCTTGAAGGATTTTTTGTTGCGCCTCCCCAAGGACTTCGGGCTGCAGTAGACCGATTGTGATCATGTGAGTCTCAATCGCTTCACCGATCTCAGCGACAAGAGACGGCATAAACTTTCCACCGCCTTTGTAGTAACCACCCTTTGGATCGAAGACGGCTTTTAATTCCTCTACCAGAAAAGTCACATCGCCACCCTTGCGAAATACCGCGGACATGACTCGTGTCAGCGCAACAACCCATTGATAGTGATCCATGTTCTTTGAGTTCACAAAGACCTCGTAGGGCCTGCGTACCTCATGATCCGTGTCCGGATTAAGCACTATGTCGTTCACCGTAATGTACAAGGCGTGATCCGAAAGTGGTGGTTTGATCTTGTAGGTCGCACCGACCAACATCTCCGGTCGACCGACATTTTCATTCATATGCTCGATCGGCGCCGCATCGGGATCGTTGCTCGCCTCGGGCACTGCCGGATCAACAGCTTCCGTCTCAGGGGTGACGACAGAGAAGCCTGTTATTTTGCTATCTAATTTAAATGCCATGCTGTTCACCTATATTCTTAGCTGGCGCTCATTGCTATAAAGAAACCTTACAGAAAGTTCGATTCATCACTGAAAGTAACCCCCCAGAGCAGAACTTAAAGCTTGCCGTAGTAGCCTTCTTTTAGCGCGTCGTAGAGGTTCGCGGCGGTATGAATTTCACCGTCATACTCGACCTCGTCGTTTCCTTTCAATTCCACCGTACTGCCGTCTTCCATTTGGAATCGGTATGTTGTGTTCTCAAGATCTTCCTCTCGCACTAATACACCCTGGAAGTTTTCCGGGTTGAAACGGAAAGTTGTGCAGCCCTTCAGGCCCTGATCGTAGGCATAGAGATAAATATCTTTAAAATCACCGTAGTCAATGTTGGTGGGCACGTTGATTGTTTTAGAGATGGAAGAATCAACCCACCGCTGCGCTGCCGACTGCACGTCCACATGCTGCTGTGGAGTGATGGTGTCGCTTACAACGAAATACTCGGGAACATCGGCCGGGCCCGCATTCGGATCGACCAGTTCACGGTAAGCAAGAAGCTCATAGGAATACACATCTACCTTCTCTTTTGACTTCTTGCCTTCTCGAATTACGTTGCGTGAATAGTGATGAGCAAAGCTAGGTTCAATACCGTTGCTTGCGTTGTTGGCTAACGAAAGGGAAATCGTTCCCGTAGGCGCTATGGACGTATGGTGCGTAAATCGGCAGCCCTTTTTGGCAATCTTCGCAACAAGCTCAGGCGCCTCTTCAGCAATTTTCTGCATGTAGCGACTGTATTTGGCAAGCAATACCTTACCGGGAATTTCATCACCGATATCGTAGCCGTCATCGATCATTTCTGGGCGCATATTCAGCATGTTCGCATCAACGGTGAAGGTCTCTTCCAGAATAGGGGCGCAGCCCTTCTCTTTTGCAAGCTCCAAGCCCACTTCCCACCCAGTGATTGCGAGCACCTTTGATACTTCTTCGGTGAATGCGACCGACTCGGCTCCTCCATAGGGAATGCCGAGCAGGCTGAGCGTTGAGCCTAGACCTAGGAAACCCATGCCGTGGCGACGCTTGCGCTCGATCTCACCGCGCTGATCATCGAGGGCAAGACCATTAATCTCAACGACGTTATCGAGCATACGTGTGAACAAACCGACCACTCTGCGGAACTTATCCCAATCGAAGCGGGCTTCCTCGGTGAACGGATCTTCCACGAAGAGAGTCAGGTTTACCGAACCCAATAAGCAGCTACCGTAGGGAGGAAGCGGCTGTTCTCCACAAGGGTTGGTCGCGCGGATCTGCTCACAGAACCAGTTGTTGTTCATCGTATTAACCTGGTCAATCAGAATAAAACCAGGCTCCGCGTAATCGTAGGTCGACGCCATGATCATGTCCCAGAGGCGCTGGGCGCGGATCGTCTTGTATACCTTGCAGGCTACCAGTCCCTCTGCATTATGAATGTAGTCCGTGCCATTAGGCACGTAACGCCACTCCACTTGATCGGGATCATTGAGATCCAGCTGACTGTGCTCCTGATCATTTTCGGATAGCGGGAACGAGAGTTTCCAGTCCTGATCATCTTTTACCGCCTGTACAAAATCATCGGTAATCAGAAGCGACAGGTTAAACTGGCGAAGTCGGCCGTCCTCTCGCTTGGCTTTGATAAAGTCCATGACGTCAGGATGATGCACATCAAAAGTCGCCATCTGCGCACCGCGGCGACCACCCGCCGACGATACGGTGAAGCACATCTTGTCGAAGATATCCATGAAGGACAAAGGACCCGAGGTCAGCGCACCCGCACCGCTCACATAGGCGCCTTTGGGTCGCAACGTAGAAAATTCGTAACCGATGCCACAACCCGCTTTCAGCGTTAGGCCCGCTTCGACATTCTTGTCGAGAATATCCTGCATGGAGTCTTGGATCGTTCCAGATACGGTGCAATTGATGGTAGAAGTCGCTGGCTTGTAGGCAAGTGCACCCGCATTAGAAATTATTCGACCTGCCGGTATAGCTCCGTTACGCAGCGCCCAAAGAAACTGTTCCTGCCAATGATCTATGCGATCAGACTCCACGCTCGCCAGCGCCTCTGCAACGCGCTGATAGGTAGAATCGAGCTCCGCATCAATGGCGTTGCCCTGTTTGTCTTTCAACCGATACTTCTTGTCCCAAATATCCAGGGACGCATCCTGCATCGAAATCGTGGTGCTTTGCTCAGACAATTCTGCTAACGCACTGGTTGGCTGCATTACTCCTAATCCTCGCTTGGTTGAAGTCGTTTTTAAAATTCGCTTTTTATAAAGTCGCTTTGTATAAAGTCGCTTTGTATAAAGTCGCTTTGTATTTCACTAGCTGTTCAATTGTTGCTGTTATTTTTTGTATATGCCTACACCGTTGCTGCGGTGTTTTTTTGCAGCGGGTGCAGCCGTCATGCGCAGCTGTTAGCAGCTGTTAACAACAGTGAGTTGGTCGTAACCGACTCGAACGCTACCGCCCCAAAATTGGATGCGATCAAAGAGGAAAGCACCAATGCTCAGACCCACCTAGGATCCAGTTGTTTTTATCGTTTTCTTTATCCCCGTGCGAGCCGTGCGAAAGCCCCTTATTGCGAAAGCCCCTTACATGGCCCCGATTGCTCGACGTGCCGCCTAGTGAGTGGCCACGATGGGTAGCCTAACTAGGAAGCCAAACGGTGCTGCCTTTGAGGTTCAGCACCGAATTAACGGTCTCCGTTAAAACCTGCTTTTGTTGTTTTAATGTTGTGTTGGCCGCTAGTACTAGCGCCATTTGTTACCTGCGTTTCGTACCTGCGATTCATGCATACACTTGTTGCCTGCACTTGCAGCCTGCACTTGTTGCTTACAATGCTTACACGCACTTACCCGGACTACTTACCCAGACTACTTACCTACAAGTTACTCACAGGTTACCTACATGTAGGGGAGTACTGAACGCCCGGCACTACATATTGTGCAAATTTTCTCTTGAGGTAAACCTCTATCGGGACTTTTTTTACTTTTTTTTGACAGGATTTTGCTACTGAACGCTTCAGAAATACCGAAGTGAGACATGGCGAAGTGACAAGTTGGTGGACACTTACTTGAGAAGCACCAATATCATTAAGACAAACGCTCCCCTTATGCGATGGGCAAGGTTTCACCTAGCGAGTTAGTTAAGCAAGACGAAAAGCAGTGCGAGAATCACAATAAGTTGGACACCAGCTAAACTACGCCAAAATACGAGTGGGTCACGATCAATAAGCGGTCTTGATGCTTTGGGGATAAAACCAGCAGCGGGTGTTCGTAAATCCGCTAAAAACTCCGAGAACGCATCGTAGCGTCGCATGGGGTCTTTGTGGCAAGCCCGGGCTAGCGCAAAATCAACCCATTCTGGCACCGATCGCTCACCCACATCTGCGGGAGCGTATTTCAACCGTTGCTGGTCGCGCCGGGACCGGATTCGAGCAACCTGTGCCCCATAGGGTAAACGCCCCGTTAGCATTTCGTACACGATCACCGCTAACGCGTATTGGTCTGCTCGCCAGGTAACTCGATCGCCAGAGAGATACTCAGGCGCCGTGTATTGATAAGTGCCAGGCATCGCACCCATTAATCCAGGTGCGGCCTCGGCGAGCCCAGCGACAGCCACCGATCCAAGATCGATGATGACAACCGTTCCATCACGATCAAGCATCACGTTTTCCGGTCGCAGATCCTGGTGAATCATCTCTTTCCGATGCAGCGCTCGCAGGCCCCTCGCCACCTGCTCCGCTATGGCCCGAACGTCTTCAAGCGGCGGGTCTGGGTTGTCGATAATCCATTGACGTAAGGTGAAACCATCAATCCAGCGCATGGCCACATAGCTCGCACTGCGCTCCATGCTCGATTCCGCCGTTTTGATGATGTGCGGAGAATTCACCCGTCGAGCTACCCACTCTTCGAACATGAATCGCTGGAGATACTCTGGATTCTCTCCCGTTTCGCCCCCAGGAATTTTAATCACCGCTCGGTTTCCATGGAGGTCTTGCGCTAGCATTAGACGACTGCGATAAGTGTTGTGTATCTCACGTATCAGTTGGAAGCCATCGAGTTTATCGCCCTCGGTTAACGAGCCTGGAATCGGCAATTCATCGGCGAGAAAGCCAAGAGTGCTGACATCCGTTGGCAGCCCATCGATCCGCGCTACCTGGACGCTCACATTGTCAGTACTCCCGCGCTGAAGCGCTCGCTCCGCTATGCAGCGAGCGGTGTCATCCAGAGTAGGCATTGCGAGCGCTTCGTGAACAACGTCCGAATCTATGAACTCGTGCACCCCATCGGTGGTCAGCAGAAACACGTCCCCCAGCGCCAGCGGAACGCAGTTGTAATCTATATCTACCCGTTCTTGAGCACCGATCGCTCGCCCTAGGTAGTGTTCCGATTCGGATAAGACCGTCAGGTGATCTTCGGTTAAGGGCTCTAAATCATCGTCGAGTAGCCGGCAAATACGACTATCACCAACGTGAAAAATATGAGCTTCTCTTGCTTTGAAGACAACAGCGGAAAGGGTGCAAACCAGCCCTTTGTTCAGGTCGCTGGTGCGGGCGTAGCGATTTTGCGCATAAATCCAGCTGTTGGTCGCTTCGACAACGCGCCGAACTGCCGTCTTTACCGTCCAAGCGTCCGGTGTCGCATAGTAGTCCGTTACTAAGGCACGTACGGCGGTTTCCGACGCAATTTGACTGGTTTCACTGGAGCTGATGCCGTCGGCAATTGCGAGGGCCGCCCCCTTCACGATCGCTTCGTAGCCATCGGGTATGCGGGCGGCCACTGAATCCTGATTGACGTTTTTTATACCGGCGCTGGAATACTGGCCGACAGTGATCCGTAGCTTTTGGTCGAGGTCTTGCTCAACCGAGTTCATTGTAGGTCGCTACTCACTACTTTCCACAGCTGTCCAGCGGTAGCCACGGCCACCCTCCAGCATGCCACTACTGCCAGCATGCCTCTACTGAAGGCCGCTCAGACTCGCTTACTCACCAGGAGTTGTAGGAAAGGAACTTCCCGGACATTTCGACTTTGACCCGATCACCCTTCGGATTGGGCACTCGCGTTATCGACATGTCGAAATCAATCGCTGACATGATTCCGTCTCCGAATTCTTCGTGAATCAGCGCCTTTATCGTAGGCCCATAAACGCCAACGATTTCGTAGAGCCGGTAAACACAAGGATCTGTCGGTACGGTTTGCTCCCAGACCTTAGTCGGACATTCCTCGAGTACTTCAATAGCCTCTTCCGGTAGCTCGAGGTATTCCGCTAAGGCTTTTGCCTTAGCGGCGGGCATTGCCTGCATGCCCATCGCTGCCGAATGAGTCCACACTGGGGACATTTCTATTGCGTCGGCAATTTGCGTCCACGCCAGTTTCTTTTCGCGCTTGCGCGCCACGATCATCGCGGTGATGTCTTCTTTCTCTAACACCGCAGGAATACTCTCTATCTGCATGATGTCTCCCTTAAGCAAACTGGCTCCGCGGTCTTGGAAAACCGAGGAGCCAGAGTCTCTTTCAAGTTGTACGATTCCTAGTAAATCGTCCCGGATTCACGACTAGCCGAGGTACCGACGCCAAAGGCTCTATGGCACCTCGAAGCAATCGTGACGCTTTAACCAGCGGATGGCACCGCAGCGTCACTCACTGTCGGCTCGACCACTCGACGCGAGGGTGACGGCTTATAGTGAGTGGAGTAGATCATGGCTCCGACAAAGGTAAGACCACCAACCAGGTTCCCTATCACTGTGGGGAGTTCATTCCAAAAGATGTAGTCCATCACGGTGAAGTTTCCGCCCAGCAGCAAACCGGAGGGGAACAAGAACATATTCACAATCGAGTGTTCGAAGCCGAGATAGAAGAAGACCAGGATCGGCATCCACATAGCGATCACTTTTCCGGACACACTACTGGACACCATGGCCGCGACCACTCCCGTGGATACCATCCAGTTGCACATAACTGCTCGAACAAACAAGGTCAGCATGCCGGCAGCGCCCGCATCGGCATAGCCCACGGTCCGGCTTTCGCCGATTACCCCGAGTTTCTGACCAACCGCATTGGGTGCTTCACTGAAGCCCGTCGTAAAAATAATCGCCATAAATACTGCAACCGTGAATGCACCACCAAAGTTGCCGACGAACACAAGACCCCAATTGCGAAGGATTCCGCCGACGGTGACCCCCGGTCGCCGATCAATTAATGCAAGCGGACACAGAGTAAATACACCGGTCAACAAGTCGAAGCCCAGCAGGTACAGCGTGCAGAAGCCAACGGGAAATAAGAGTGCCCCGATTATGAAATGTCCGGTATTGGTAGCAATGGTCACAGCGAAAGCTGCGGCCAGGGCGAGAATCGCTCCGGCCATGTAGGCGCGGATAAGCGTATCTTTTGTAGACATAAAAATTTTGGCTTCGCCCGCGTCAACCATTTTGGTCGCGAACTGAGCCGGCTCGATGTACGACATTTACAAATCTCCTCCTGAAAGATTCCGCAGCGCCGTTGCAGTAACTGTGCCAACCGTAAATCCCCGCGACACCCAAACTCCTCTGCCCTGGTGCTGACAGCGTTGTTTCTGCGGAATCTGCCGCTAAGACCTGTTGAAGCGCCGGCTCCTGTGAGTGTTCGTTAAGCAGTCAAAACATCCTTATTTAGAGATTGCTCTTTGCGCCCCATGAGCGCATGGAACGAGAGCAACGCACCAAGAAAGCGCGCATCTTGCGCAATCTCCAAGCGGTTCCGATTACGAAAAACGCCGCACGTTTGCCTGTCGGATGGGGGCAGGGGTGAAGAAAGCAAAGACTGATTCGCTACGTGTTTTAAGCAACAAAAACCGCTGTTGTGCGCAATGAATGAGCCAATCGATACAGTTTCCGTAGGGGTTTGGCTCGCTTATTGCTGTGAGGCCCGCGGGAAATTCACAGACCAATTAGGGGAACCCAAGCCATGTCATTGTCCAAACCGGGGCGTAGATTCGCCATTCCTTCTTTGCTGACCGCCGCTTCGCCGTTGTTGCTCATGGCGAGCGCTAACGCATTGTCAGACAATATAATTTCCGAAGCGATCAACGGTGGAAAACCGCTTCTGCGCATGCACGGCCGCGTTGAATTGGTAGACGATGAGTCCAACTCTCTAGATGATGCGACCGCGTTTACCCTGCGCACATATTTCGGATACCAAACGGGAGAAGTGGGAAACTTCTCAGTACGAGTCGCCGCGGAGAATGTGCTTCATCTGGTCGATGACTTCAACGTACCAGGAGAATCCTCCAACGGTTTTGATGTCGTCGCCGACCCGGAAGGCACCGAGATCGAAGAAGCGTTCATTCGATACACGGGTATCTCGGACACCACGGTGACCCTGGGCCGTCAGTACGTCACCTACCGACCAGCACCGCTGCACCGATTCATCGGGACCGTGCCCTGGCGTCAAAACTGGCAGTCGATGGATGCGCTCACGATCGAAAACAAATCGATCGATGGCTTGCGTATTAACTACGCCTACATCGACAACGTAAATCGTATTTTCGGTAACGATAATCCGAATGAGGGTTTAGCCGAATCTCCTATGAGCTCACACCTCGTCAACCTTCAATATTCCGGCCTTCCTATCGGGTCTCTTGAGGGCTTCTATTATCGACTCGATTATGACCGAGACACTCTTCCGGCCCCATTTACAGATCGTGAGACCTATGGCGCGAAGCTTCAGGGCAAACAGAATCTAGCTGACGATTTGGTAGCTAGCTATCTGCTAGAGCTATCGCACCAAAGTGCAATCGAAGACAACCCAACGGACTTTGATTCCGCTAACCAGTATCGCGTGGAGCTCGGCCTTACAAAGTCCTTCGCCGAAGGTAGCTTAAAGAGTGTGACAGGCAAGGTCGGCTACGAGGTCTTGGAGAGCGACGGCGGAGTCAGTTTTTCTACACCGCTGGCCACCGTACACGCCTTCCAGGGTTGGGCTGATCGATTTATCGGCTTCCCGGGAGCGGGCGTGAAAGACGCCTACCTTGTTGGTGCCTTTAAATTCGCAGGTAACTTTGCCTTGACCACGATCTACCACGACTTTGAGGCGGATGCTGGTGGAATTGACTACGGCGAGGAATTCGATCTCCAGCTCACCAAAAAGATCAACAAGTTCGCCCTATCTTTCAAGCATGCTAGTTATTTCGGTAGTGACGATCCGGCTGCCGGAGCTACTGGCATCGACAAGACCGTCTCATGGTTCTTCGTCAACTATGTGCTGTAGGTCTGTGCTGTGGAGTAGCGTGGTAATTTGAACGACAACGCGCCGAAGAAATTCGGCGCTTTTTTTGTTTACCAGGTTTTATGTTCGCAGCGTTTTTCAAATAGCTGCTGATTGGCTTCCTCTTCACGATCTACGCAGCTACTTAGGGCGCTGCCTGTGCGGTTCCCTCAAGAATGTCATTGGCACCCGTTTGATCGAAGAACGATGGGTTGTCTTGACCTCGTCCTACAACGGACTCGCTGGCGCCAATCAATTGAATATCGATCTCCGCAGTTGATTGAGAGAAGTCGTTCGCTAAGATCGACCATCCTGCTATCGCTGGGCGAGCGGTGGACGTGGTTAGAAATATCCATTCTCGCGTGCCACCGCGAAATGCGTTACCACTGATCACGCCGTCGTTTATCCCTTCGATCCCGATACCGGCGCCGTTATCTGCTGTTTGGGAACCGGTAGCACCTTCGAAGATGTTGTCGGAAATAAACACCGCATGATTAACGGGATCGGTGAAGACACCCAGTCCAACCGCTATGCCAAAGCTGTTCACGAGCTGATTTCGAAACGTGTTGTTCTTAATCGTGGTGCTGTTATTGGCAGGAGATCCTGCCAAGCTTTCCATTCGAATCCCGTAGCGCCCGAAGAAATTGTCGCCGTAGTCTCCGTTGTTGTACTCGATCATATTGCCAAGGATCGTTGTGCTCTGACTTTGATCGCGCATAAAGATGGGAATACCAACCGCAGTGAAGGTGTTGAAATTGACATCGACTTGACCGTTAGCGACGACGCCACTCACCACGCCACGGTCTAGCTGGTCAAAGGTAGATCGGTTCACTTTTAGTGTTCCGAGAATTCGAGGGCCGCAGTTATCGGCGGTAAACATCAGTACGCCATCGACGAAATCAGTCCCTTGCAGGCCCTGCCCTCTGATCGTCACTCTATCAACAGTCCCGAAGGTCGTGCGATCTGCGCAGTTATTTGGATCTGTTGTAAAGCCAATTACTGAAGGTGATCCGGTGAATTGGCAGGGTGAGCCCACTGCGATCGTCATAAACCGTACAACGACACCAAAGCCGTTGCTGAACTGAATAACGTTTGGGTTGCTTGCATTACAGTTCATCCAACCGTCCTGAACTTGCACCCGAGTGTTGGCTATGGAAATCCCCTTGAACTCGCCCGTGAACCCGTCAACAACTACCTTTGAAGCAATACTGTATTGCGGCGAAGTCAGCAGTACGCTTCCAAAGCCCTGAGCGGTCGCCGCATTGAGCGCACATTCGATATTCGGCGCGTCGTCGCCACTGACCGCCGCGACCTCAATCGCACCGCCGTTTACGGATACTGAAGAGCCACATCCCAGCTGTGCTGACGCCGGTAGGCCCCAGCTACAGAGGACCAAAAGCAAGATAAAAGAAGTGAAAACTCGCATCCGAAACCCTCTCATTGTTGTTAATACTTATTCTTAGCGCTCGTTGGATAGGCCCTGTCAGCCCACTGTTTTTCGATTCGCTAGTTGATTCCGATCGACGCCAAAGAAAGCCTCGCGCGCGCTCAATACAGCTATTAGAAAAACATCCTAAGCTAAGCGTTAGTAAGCAACAGGACTGGCGTTTGATCAAGTAGCATCAGAGTTCAGAACGGCGGCGAACAGATCTGGGTCAACGTTGCCGCCGCTCAGCATTACGGCTACGGTTTCATACGCATTTGGCACCTTGTCCGCCAACAGTGCGGCAAGCGCAACCGCCCCACCAGGTTCTAAAACGAGCTTCAAGTAGCGGAAGGCAAATCGCATTGCGTGCTTTACTTCATCTTCAGTAACCACCAAACCGGCAGTAAGAAGGTGCCGGTTGATCTCGAAGGTGATAGCACCCGGCGTCGGTGAGAGCAGAGCATCGCAGATAGAGCGTACACCCGTGTCAGCGCTCTCGCGCCGCCCTGATAGCAATGAACGAGCATGATCGTCGTAGTATTCCGGTTCTACGCAAAACAGATCTGTTGCAGGGCTCATCGCTTGTGCCGCGAGCGCACAGCCCGCGGTCAGTCCCCCTCCTCCGCAACAGACGAGTAGCGCGTCAATGCGGCGCCCTTGCTTTGTTGCCTCCGTAAAAATTTCGTGGCCTGCGGTACCTTGTCCGGCGATAACTGCAACGTCATCGTAGGATGGGACAATCACTCCCCCGTCACGTTCGGCAAGTGCAGAACTGATTGCTTCCCGATCTTCGCTGTAGCGATCGTAGTGAATCACCTCTGCGCCCAGTGCCTTGGTATTTTCAATTTTGATTTTCGGTGAATCTTGCGGCATGACGATACGCGCTCGCACGCCCTTACGCGCAGCGGCAGCGGCGACACCCTGTGCGTGGTTACCCGAGGACCAGGCGATGACACCCGCTTTGCGCTCTTCGGAATTTAGCTGCGCAATTCGATTGAACGCACCGCGAAACTTGAAACTCCCGGCAAGCTGAAAGAGTTCGGCTTTCAGGAGCACACGCCGCCCGGTGTGAGCATCCAGCGCCGGATTCGATAACAGAGGTGTGCGCAGCGCTTCGCCGTCTAGACGAAGCACAGCATCTTCTATATCTCTAAAACTCGGATTGGCAAAATTCCGCTCCTGGATACGATCAGCCGGGTCGCTATGCGTAGGTTGCTTCAACTTAGATGAGTCCTAGCTGAGGTTTAGCCAACGGCTGTGTAGAGGGACATTGAGAGCCTACCGGGAAGCCACCAAAATAGCACTCCAACGATCTGAAAAAAGCTGGAACTACGTCCGACTCCTAAGCCGAAACAAACGCTAAACCACTCTCATGCCGAGGAGATTTTCGTACTCGGAACACTCCCCAAACAGTCGATCAATTTTGGTGCGCCGAATCAGCATTGTGCATTTGTTTGGCGCACCAACACTAACCGCAACAAGGCTAAGTTATTGTTTTTTATAGGAAGCTAGCTGGCAAAGGTTTTGCTATGGACCGTGGAAGATGACCATGCCTTATCGTTCAGCAGCGTCCCGATCAAGCTCAATAGGCAAAAGCTCTGCATCAGATTGTTCCACTGGCGTCGGGTTGAGGCCGGTTGAGATCGGGTTGAAAGAGTCCCGAGAAGGAAAGCTCGGCGGGTCCACGCTCAAACGACGATAGAACTCTTCGTTTGGAGCAGCGCGTCCGCGTCATCTAATCGGACTTAACGGAACGACAAAAAACTCACCAGCAGGGAACGAATGCATGGGCGAAGCATTTGAGAAACGAGGGTTTAGCGAAGAGCAGGTAGCGTGCTTGATGGCCGCGCTGAGTAAGCTCGAACTAAGTACCTCGTCCTCGAAGAGCGGTGAAGCAGAGGCCGAAGTCACCGTCCATGGCACGCCGCTAGAAGATCTGTGTAAGGAAGAAGTGGCGAAGTACAAGCTGCATCCCCTGGACTTGTGGGATCGGCTGGAAAAGTGGACCGCGAAAAACGAAATCGCTGCCGGTCTAGATCAATTCCTATTGCGCCACCTCGGATTTTTCAATGTAGAACCCACTAGTCCCGGCTACATGGTGAGGCTCCGGCTTCCTGCCTGCCAAATGCGCGGCGATCAAATGCAAGCGCTTGGCGATATAGCGGAAGAATTTGGAGGAGGTTATGCGCACGTCACAACGCGCGGAAACGTTCAGATTCGTGAAATAGAGCCAAAAAACGTGCTTAATGTGATGACCGCGTTGACGCGTGCGGGCCTATCCTGCCAGGGCTCTGGGGCGGACTCAGCTCGCAATATGACCGCATCACCCTCAGCCGGCTTCGACAGAGAAGAATTGCTTGATCTCAGCCCCTATACGCATCGCTTGTCTAACTTGGTTTTAAACACGCGCGAGCTAAGGGCATTGCCGCGTAAGTTCAATATTTCCTTCGACAACGGCGGATCAATCTCGGCGGTCGCCGATTCCAATGATATTTGCTTTCAAGCGGTTCGCGTCGGTGAAGGCGCGCCCGTCGATCCCGGTATCTACTGCCGCATCGGCCTCGGCGGTATAAGCGGCCACAAGGACCTTACGCGCAGTACCGGATTTATATGTACCCCAGATCAGTCCGTGCTTGCGGGCTTCGCAATGCTGCATGTGTTCGTCGAACATGCGGACCGCACCAACCGCAAGAAGGCGCGATTGAAGTACGTACTCGATAAGCATGGTGTTGATTGGTTCGTTGAACGCACGCAGGAAAAACTCGACGAAATCGAAGCCGATTTTCAGCTCTACGCGCTCGATGAAAGTTTCGATGAGCCCCGACCCGCCGTCGATCGGCAAGGCCATATCGGCTTTCACGAACAATCTCAGGACGGCGTTCACTATCTCGGCGTCGCCCTTGAAATGGGTCGCTTATCGCCAAAGCAGATGCGCACCTTGGGGAAGGTCGCTTTGCTGCATGGCCGCAACGATATCCGGCTAACGGTCTGGCAGAATGTTCTGATTCCCCATCTCCCAGCAAGCGCGCTCAACGAAGTTAAAGAGCTAATAGAAACTCAGGAGATGAAAACCTCCGCCACCGCCTTTGCTGCCGGTGCCGTCGCATGCACAGGAAAGATGGGATGTAAGCTAGCCCTCGCTTTTACCAAAGAAAACGGAACAGACCTGGTACGCCACCTAGAGCAACGATTCACCCTGGATAAACCGATCAATATTCATCTCACTGGATGCCCGAACTCCTGTGCGCAGCACTACATCGGAGACATTGGGCTAGTCGGCGCCACCCTCTCCGACGGAGGCGAGGGCTACTATGTTGTTTTGGGCGGCGGAAGCGATAACGATAAGGGGATCGGGAGACCGGTGTGTGGACCGGTAGCGGCCGGTGAAGTAAACGAAGTGGTGGAGCAGATAGTCGCTAAATACCTGGATCGAAAGAGTGACGGCGAAAGCTTTTTGGAGTTTGTCCGCGAAGTGCCCGATTCTGATCTGATCAAACTGGTCGACCTGCCTACGTTAGCCGCTTGAGCGGCTTGAGCGGCTTGAATAAAACAATCCTACAAACATATTAATCACGGAATCTCACTGTGAACACGTCAAACACAAGCTTGCTGCAGGAAATCTTGCGCTCGGGGCAACCGCTCGACAGTACTGATCTGCCCGAATTTATTCCCGCGGACAGTCCTTTCGATGACGAACAGCGTACTTTTTTGAACGGTTTGTTTGCAGGTATCTACGCGATATCGAAGAATGGCGGTGGCGACGCGGAAGAGGCCGCGCAAACACCTCTGAAAGTCTATTTTGGTTCGCAAACGGGTACTGCCGAGTCTTTATCGAAGGATTTGCGCAAGTTCTCTGCGACCCAGGGGTTCGACGCGGAAATAGCAGAGCTAGACTCCATAAGCCCCGCAGATCTTGCCTCACTCAATCACGTGCTTATTGTCGCAGCGACCTATGGCGAAGGTGAACCAACAGACAACGCACAGAGCTTTTATACCGGTCTTATGGGTGATGATGCGCCGAGTTTACCCGCTACTCTAAACTTTAGCGTGTGTGGCTTAGGAGATAGCAGCTACCCGCACTTCAACAAAGTCTCTTGCGATCTCGACGCGCGCTTAGCGGAGCTCGGCGCAACTCGCGCAGCACCGCTCATTACCTGCGATGTGGACTACGATGCGGACTACGAAGCCTGGCGTGACGAGGTGTTCAAAGCACCTCTGTTTACCGAAGCGGCCGGCGCGGCAGGAGCTTCAACAAGCGTGGTCGAAGAAAGCAGACCGGCCTTCGATAAGAATCACCCGTTTCTAGGCACGCTTATGCGGTGCGAGTGCTTGAACGGTACGGACTCCGCGAAGACCGTTAACCATGTTGAGATTGGATTAGCGGGAGGCGGTGAGGATCTTGATTACCAGGTCGGTGACGCGTTGGGGATCTGGCCGCTGAACGATATCGATGAGGTTGAGGGAGTGCTGAGTGCCGCTCAGCTGACCGGCCAGGAAGTCGTCGAACTGAAAGCCGGCCCCACGACCGTCAAACAAGCTTTGTTTCGATCGCTCGATCTGATGACGATCAGTCCAAAGACTGCCGAACTGTGGGATGTAGAAGTCGACCAAGACACCCACCTGATTGACGTACTTAATCGGCAGGAAGGAGGCATGGAGGCGCAGGTTCTCGTTGACGGGCTACGCTCTCTACAGCCCCGGCTCTATTCGATTTCCTCAAGCCCAAAGAAACACCCGGGGGAGGTGCATCTAACTGTGAGCGAAGTTCACTACGAGCTGCATGGCACAGCGCGCAAGGGTGTGGCATCTAGCTTTTTGGGATCACGGCTGAACGGCGGCGGTGCACTAGGTGTGTACGTGCATCGATCAGCCCACTTCTACATTCCCGAAAATGACGAAACCCCGCTTATTATGATTGGCCCCGGTACGGGCATAGCGCCCTTTCGCGCATTCCTAGAGGAACGGGAAGCGCGCAAAGCGAGCGGCGACAACTGGCTCTTTTTCGGTGATCAGCACGAAGCTTGCGACTATTTATACGCCGAACAGCTTCAGGAATGGACAGAGTCTGGCGTGCTCAACAAACTCAGTTTGGCATGGTCGCGAGACGGCGCCGAAAAAGTATACGTTCAGCATTTGATTGAGAAAGATGGCGCTGAATTCTTTAGCTGGTTGGAGCGCGGGGCCGCTATTTATATTTGCGGTGATGCAACTCGTATGGCGTCAGATGTGGAGGCAGCCTTGCTGAGTGTTATCGCAAAACACGGTGATCGGGATGAGCAAGGTGCGCTTGATTATCTTGAGCTGCTGAAGAAAGAGCACCGCTACCAGCGGGACGTGTATTAACCAAGAACCAACAGCTCACCTACGATGGGACTAGAACGCAATTCGCGGGTAGTCTAAATCCTGTCAGCGCCCGGGCGGGGTCGGCGGCCCAGTAGTAGAACCGATCCGAAAGCTAACAAGTACATCGACGCTGGTGCCGGCACCTCTGCGACTACGACGGGAATTAATGCAGGCGTAATTGTGAAAACCAGATCCGTATAGTCTCGGTCGCTACCCACTGCGGCCACATCCTCAAAAGCGAAAAGCGTTAAATCCGAGTCAAGCTCCGGAGTTCCGGTAAACGCCAGTAATTGATCGTCTCCCGATCCATCCAAATCGATGTCTGGATTTCCGCGAGAATCGGAAAACAAAAAATTGCCAAAGTTCTCGACGGAGTTTCCAAAGTTACCTCTGGGCTGGAGGATGAATCCGAGCTCACTACCTTCACTGATCTCATTGGCCATCGATCCGCCGGTGTTTGAGTCCGAGACCGAAAACGTTCGGGTGTCATTCACGCCTGGGCTGCTGTCAACATCGTCAAAGATGAGAACGCTGTTTTCAATCGCCGTTTGCCGCCATTGGGCTGAGCCCGGATCGCCTATGGCTTGGTCCACAACAAAGTAAAAGAACTTGAACACGAAGGCGCCCGTATCCTCAACAAGCGTAAACTGGAGACTGCTGGTGTTCTGAGGTATCAGAAAACTGGACGCGGTCGTCTCAAAGTCCGGGTCGTTTAAATCAATACCATCGCGCTGAAGAAGCTCGTCAATGGAGCCAGCCACGGGAGGGTCTGTGTCATCAAGACCGGATCGATCTCCTACAAAAAATGGCAGGCTGCCTGGCGTCGCTTCATCAGATAAGTCAGCGCGGAAGTGGAGCACGGGACCGGCAAAGACTTCGCTTGCGGGAAGCACCAAAACAAGCACCAAAAGTAGAACGCCCAATCTGCCAAGAGTTGGAATTAGGACCCTCATACATGCAACTCCAAAGTCGTCAATGTCGTCGATACAGCGAACCCATAGGCGCTAGATCGAACGATGAGAACATTTAGGCCTGTTCATTTAGACCTGTTATAGCCACCAGTACCTTGCGCTTCAGACCGGCCTCAAATAAGTAATACCGGCAAATGAATTTCCTCTTGGAGTACGCATCCAAAGTTAAAACTGGTCACTTTTTAACCAGATTCTTGGCTCTACCCCTGTGTTTGGAAAAATTTTTATTTTGATAAAATTCATGAAGCTACGATGTATATCAGATATAAAATCTAGGTAAAGAAAAGATTTCACCACAAATCCGAGAAAGAAAATAAATGTTAGCCGGGAAAGGCCGAAAACTGTGTCGATTGCTACTTTAGGCAAGGTCCCTGACCGGAAATGCAGGAGCATCGCATGCTGAGCCTGCGCAAGAACGCTTCCGAGTCCGAGCCGACAGTATTAGCACTGAATTGAATGCTTGATAGGTCGTAAGAGTGAAGGCTCCGATCAAAGGTCAGTTGAACGCACACCAGATTGAATTAGGCCTTCCGCTATCTGCCCCGCTGGTCTAGTGCCGTTTTTAAGACAAAGGAGCCCGCCAGGCCCAGGGCTAGAATGAGCACCGAAACCAATGCTCGAAACGGCATTTCCGGCTGCCATAGCTCTTGTGTCTCTAGCTGATACAGAACAAACAGTGAGGAAAGCCATGGAACGCTCGATAAAAGAGGCCGTATCAACAAATTAGTGTCTCCTAGCGTATAAGGATTCGCGTGAAACCGTACCTTTAATCCGCTGCTGGATTGCATCTGTCCGATAGGCTCGCTACCTCAACAGCGATAATCCCTGTAATAGTATTGGCAGCAGCTGAGCCTAATTTGGACCAATGGTTGATCGCAAATCATCTAAGCGCCTGCCTGATCGCCATTTACTTAATGGTTGGCCTTTATTCTGGCTGCTCTCCATCCCCGTATGCGTCGCGATGGTGTGGGAATGCCTACAGGGAGATTTACGGGACCCTCACTACGTTTCCCATTTAATTTCCTATTCGGTGCGCTGGTCCGTACCGTTCATCGTTGCTGCTCTGGCCGCTTCCTCGCTCCGAGTCCTGTTCAATCACCCCTGGACACACTGGCTGCTACGCAACCGAAAGGAAATGGGACTCGTGTTCGCGGTGGCGATGGGCTGGCAGGGTGCATTCATATTTTTGGTTTCATCGGTGCACTTTGATTACTACTACACCGATATTTACTACCTCCGAGACGAGCTAGAGGGGAGCAGCGGCTATTTGTTTTTAGCCGCCATGGTGCTCACATCCTTCAAGTTTGGACGACAAGCAATTACGCCTACGCAGTGGCGCCTAATACATAAGAGCGGCATCTACTTCCTGTGGGCGTATCCCTATAGCGTCTATTGGTGGAACATCTTTTACTACGATGAGCCAAGGGTTCTTGACTACCTTTTCTATTGGGCTGGGTTTTTAGCCTTCGCGGTTCGTATTGCTGCTTGGGCGAAGCTGCGTCGTCAGCGAGCACGCGCTGTCGCAAGCGGACATCCGGTAACGTCCAACACCGTACACCGCGCAAAAATCTGGCTTGGGTACGCTTTATTGGCGGCGGGCTTAGCAGCGGCTGCAACCGGTAGGAAATGGCAAGAAACCGCCAGTAACGCACTTCTCGCACCGAACTGGTCGGCGGAGCTAGAACTTTGGCTTCCCTACTGGCCGTTTCAGCCTTTCCTACCGCTTTTTGTCTTGGGACTGGCAGCCCTCTGTCTAGCACCATCATCACAACCCTCCGGCAACACGCACAGGCCGATGAAAGCGAAGAAGAAAGCAGATTCTGTGAACGGCTCAGACACTGGAAAAGTCGCCTGAGTCAGACCATGCTGAGCGCGCGCTCCGCTATGGCCCGATTTCAACAACGACTCCCAGCATCTACACCCACCGGCCACACCGAGCATTTAGCTGTAGCACTCTTAACGCTGACAAGCGGCACGCGCACTGATCTCTTAACTCGAGCGTTTACCTAAGTCGGTTCCTCAAGCCAGGTAAAGGCATTCAATTTATTGCCGTCTAGATCGCGGAAATAGGCGGCGTAGAAGTTACCCCCTCGGTCGCCGGGAGGGCCTTCATCCACCGCACCCATCTCAAGCGCTTTTTCATACACGCGCTGCACGTCCTCCGTGGAAGAGACGGAAACAGCAACCATTACCCCATTGCCGACCGATGCGCTGTTTTGGTCAAAGGGCAGAGTCACCATGAACGCGCCGCCCGCTGCAGTTTCTGAACTCCAAACGACAAAGGTATCGTCCGACATCATTCGCTCTCCGCCTACTATCCGGAACAATTCGTCGTAGAAAGCGGATGCTCTTGCAATATCGTTGGTGCCAACACTCGTATAGCCAATCATGTCTTTCGCCTCATTTCCTTCTTTTGCCTTGGGTCACCGCTGGACCATACACCGCTTTGCGGCCTTCTGCCTGATAAAGGCGGTATAGATATTCACTGAGGAGCCTACTTACGCTATTGTCTAAGGGCGAACAGGCTTCACCTACCGTATGCAATACGGCCTTTAGCAACTACCCGAACGTCTTGGAATTCAGGGATTTAGAAGGAGAGCGGATTTGACTCAATTCCTAAGCAACTCAAAACTTGCGACCGGCGCAATTCTGGGCTTTGGCCCTGCGATCGCGTCAGCGCATCCAGGCCATCTGGCCGATCCAAACATCCACGTCGCTTACCACGCGGTACTAATGCTGGCAGGTGTAGGCGCCGCCGTGTTTATTGGCGGCAAACTCATGATGCGTCGTAGCAAAGATTCCCGGCAGCAGGCGGCCTTTGCAAAAACATATGCAAAGACAAATGCAAAGTCATACGCCAAGACAAACGACAAATAGGACCGAATGATCATGCTTCATACACTTTTGAGTGGGGCGGACAGTCTCGCCGGTTTTGAAACGGCAGACGCCCATTGCGATATCCCCTGCAAAATCTACGACCCCTGCACGGCGCAGATAGCGGCACTGACAATCGTGCGTATGGTGGATCTTATAAATGACCTGCAAGCGTCGGAGTCTGACGACCCGGTCGCCTTTGCAAACTCCATGTCTCGCTTCGTGGCAACGAAAGAAGAGCACGGCGTAAAGGTCAAAGAAGAGGTCCGCGTAATTTGGGGCGACTATTTCAAGGCGCCACAGATGGAGAAATTCCCGGAAATTCACGAGCTGACCCACAGCATCATGTTGCTGGCTTCGGCGAGCAAACAGCATGTCGACCGGGACAAGGCCGTGGAGTTAGTCGAAAAGGTAAATCGCTTCGCCGAAATCTTCTGGGCGACGAAGGGGGTCGAGGTCAAACGGCGCGAATGCCCTTATCCCCCATCCTTGGAAGTCGTCTACCCGGATCTGTGATTCGGGTCTTTCGCGTACGGGGAGCCAGCATGCTCCCCGCATACCGCGATGGCGATTTTGTCGTCGTAAGGCGTTTCAGTGCCTGGGGATCAGCGCCAAAAGCCGGCGATGATGTCATCTGTCGCCACCCACATCTTGGCGTCATACTTAAACGCATCCAGTGGATCCGCTCCGAAGGGGTGAGGCTCACCGGTCTTAATAGCTTCAGTAGCACCAGTGACGCTATCGGCTTGGTCAGCGCGAGCCAGCTTGTTGGCAGGGTCGTAGCGCATGTTCGGCGCCCGAGACCTAAAAACGCGTAGCACAAAGGACGAAGCGATTATCGTCGTCAGCCAATATCGCTAGAATTGAACGCCGCGAGTGGCTCCGAAGTGAAGGCGCTCAGTGCCAGTCGTTGGCCTGGCAGATATTCCTCCTCATGGTTTACCCGTAGCTGCACCTTCAACCCAGAGTCGAGCTGTGCGCCGTAAAGCCAGAACGCACCCTCGTATCGAGCCCATCGCAAGGTTGCGTTCGCGATTCCATCGGTGGCAATACGCAAATCGTCTGGACGAAACAGCACGGACACGGACTTACTGGGGTTCGACTGTATAGGCACCGTTCCGAGCTCCGTGATGGCACTCATTTCATCATCGCTCACCGTACCGGAGACAAAGCTCGCTTCCCCGAGAAAAGACGCGACAAACTTCGAGGCAGGGGAAGCAAAGCAACTCTGAGCGGTACCCAACTGCTCTAAGCGACCCTCTCTCATTACGCCCACACGATCACCCACAGATAGAGCTTCCGCCTGGTCGTGCGTTACCCAAATGGCGGGTACCTGCGCTTTTTTTAGGCTGTCGCGAACTACCCAGCGCAGTTCCTCCTTCAGTGCCTCATCTAAGTTAGAGAGCGGCTCATCGAGCAAGACTAATTTCGGTTCATGGGCAAGGGTGCGCGCCAAAGCTGCTCTTTGCTTTTGCCCTCCAGAGAGGAGCGCCGGCTTACTGTTGCGCTTGCCCTGCAGGCCAAGCACGTCGATCCAACGCTCGCCCAGGCTTTGGTCCTTTAAGCGAAAAAAAATGTTTTCTTCGACACTAAGATGGGGGAACAACGCAAAATCTTGGAAGACCATCCCAACTTGCCGCTTTTCCGGCGCGATGCTCTGTTGCCGATTGGCGACCCAGTCTGCGCAACGTATTTCCCCCGCAACGGGAGGTACGAGCCCCGCTATCGTTTTCAAGACCGTTGTTTTTCCGCAACCAGTGGGCCCGACCAGCATCAGCAACTCGCTGTGCGCAAGTTCAAAATTCAGCGAATGCAGCACCCGAGAACCACGGTACTCGACACTGACGTCGTCTAGCTTAAGCACGGCGTACGATGACCTCCCCAGCTACCGGCACAAGCCCGCCTCGATGAGCAGCGAGATAGAGAACTATGCTCCGACTTTTATTCATTGTTCTCGAACCTGATCATCCGGCTGCTTTTCACCGAGTAAGACCACGAGCAGGCCGCAGGTGGAAAGGACCAGCAAAAGCAGCGAAGGTATAGCCGCGCGCCCAAAGTAACCCGCCTCGTATACACGCCATAAGTAAGTTGCAAGCGTTTCAAATCCGGTCGGCGCCAGCATCAGCGTAGCCGGTAGCTCCCGCATCGCCTCCAAGAAGACCAACGCTGCACCGGCAAGAACGCCACGCAGCGAGAGCGGGAACGTCACCCGCCAGAAAGCTTCAAATTTGCTCGCGCCAAGGAGCAGCGCTGCATCGGTAAGTCCGCTATCTAGCTTTTCAAAGCTGCTCCGCGCGGATCCGACGGCAAGAGAGAAGAAGCGCATGACGTAGGCCAGCACCAGCAAGGAGAGCGTTTGGTAGAGCAACGGCAACTGCAAACCCAGATAAACGAGCACGGTGCCCATAACAATACCGGGTATACCAAAGCCGAAAAAGCTCACGCGCTCAAGCACACGCCCGAAGGAACCTCGCCTTGCCGCTAGCGCAACGGGAATCGCCGCAAGCATTGCGACCAACGCGGCGAGTGCGGAAGCAATTGCCGAGTTCCAAGCCAGGGTTGGATCGAAGCCGGCTACCCCTTCCCGGAGAAACCAGCTGGTGAAAACGCTCAGGGGCAAGCCGACCGAGAGTAGCAGTATCGGAAGAAACAGGATTAGTGCCAACGCGAGTTCCACCTTGCTCAGCGCTAAGCGAAGCGCCCTCCCGGGGTGTTCTTTGGTCACTCGAAGCCGTCCTTCTAGGAATAACACTAAAGCGACCAGAAGCAGGAGCTGCAAAGAAAACAGAGCAGCTTGCGCTAATCCATAGGCGTTGTACTCCACATAGATCAATCGGGTGAAAGTATCGAAGTTCATGATGGAAGGTGTGCCAAAGTCTGATATTGCGTAGAGGGCGCTAAGGAGAGCGCCCGCAGCGATACTAGGCAACACCCTCGGGAGAACCACTGCGACTAAGCTGGCGCCAAGGCTCAAACCTAGCGTCCGAGCTGCATCCACAACATTGACGTCCTGGTTCAACAGCGCGGCGCGTACTGTCAGCATGACAAAAGGGTAGGTGTAGAGTGAGATAACCAACGCAGCTCCCCAAAGTCCCCCTACGCTTGGTGTGGCCAGGCCAAGCCAGCTTTCGAGCTCTCCCCCCGCACCAAAGGCGGCGTAAAAGGTGAAAGCGCCCAGATAACTAGGCACGGCTAGAGGCGCGGCAAAGAGCGCCAAGAACAAACGCGGTAGCGGCACTCGGACAAAAGATAAAAAGAACGCAAGGGGCACACCGATTAGGATGGAGCCACCGGCGCTGAGCGACGCCAGCGCAAGGGTGTTTAGCAGCAGCTCGAGATTTCGTAAGGCAAATACGGACGCGTAATCATCCGCCAGAATGAAAAGTATGAGCAGAGGGGCAATGGCCGCGAGCGCAATCGGTGTCGCGAAAAGATAACTCCAGGAGAATCGCACTAAAGCACGCCAACACTGCGCATCAAGTCTAGCGTTGGCCGCAAATCGGACAGCTGCGTAAGATCAACGTTTGGGGTTTGCACAGTTTCTAATTGCTCCAAACCGTCCGGTGCCTGCACGCCAGCAACGAGGGGTAGCTCATAGGCCTCTCGGGCTAGATAATCCTGGACCTCTTGGCTAAGCAGGTAGCGGATAAAGTCCACTGCGACCGAGGAGGTATTCAGCGCCACAATGCCGGAAGCGTTGACCAGACATCCTGCATCACCGTTCGTAAACGCCAACTGCACATTGGCATCCTTTTTGCCCGACTTCAAACGCAGCGTGTAGTAGTGATTGGCAAAACCTAGATCAACCTCTCCCCGCTCTACGCCAAGAACGACCCCTAACTCACCTGCATAGCGTTTGGCCTTTGCGTCGATAGCGCGCAGCCAGTCCTTGGTGTCTTGTTCCCCAACGAGCAGACGCAGTGCAGTCACAAAAGACTGAAAAGAAGCATAGGCAGGCGCCCAGCCGATGCGCAGGTCGCTGTCGGGCAGAGCCATGACTGAGTTCGGAATAGCTTCCGGTCGCACCAGCTTTGGGTTGTAAGGCAGCGTGCGAACACGGCCCGTTATCGGAGCCCACGACGCATAGCGAAACTCTGGCTTGAGCTGATTAACGAGATCCCTGGGCAGCGAAGTTGGATTTATGGCATCTGCCACCATGCCAATCGCGCCTGCGTCCACGGCCCAAAACAAATCGGCTTTTTGAATTCCGGCTTTCCGTTCAGCGACTATCGCATTAGCCAGAGCCGCTGTTGGACCACGCCGTATTCCTAGTTTCAACTTCGGGTTTCGCTCTTCTATTGCACGCAATACATTTTCGTAAAGTCCACCCTCCCCGCGCCCCAGATACAGCGTGAGTTCTCCTACTAGTGCGGGCAAATCCCTCACGGAAGCCGCTTGCGTTTTTGAGGCGAGAAGAGAAAGAGCTCCGGGTACCGCAACCCCTAGGCTTAAAGGCACTGCTGAACGCAGCAGTGTGCGTCTTCGCAGCGTCAGCGACGGCTGGGAAGCCAACTCGATGGGAGAGCCAGTTTCAGTTTTCATAAAAGGTACGAGCGACAAAGGAATAGCGCGCCTAGTGTAAGCTGCCAAGGCCCGCTGTTCCTATACTGGCTGTGCTCGTCTAGGCTGCGCCCGCCTGCTAGTCATGGACTAAATGAGTTAGATGGGTAGGCAGCGCGAGCGCTGCCTCGATCTTTGTCACTAGCACTTTGCTAAAAGACGCTAGAACGAGAACCCTCCGCATCCTTCAGCAAGGCCTTAGCGCGTTCAAGCTTAGTATGCATAGCGGCTACTACACCGCGAACCTCGCTGATACTCTCACCTTCCTGGAGCGACTTAGGGAGAGTGACATTAAAGTCGATCTCAAGATCTTCTACTAAGTCTGCGTCCTGTTCGATGAGTGAACCTTCGACCCCTTCGAACAAGCTGAGGTAGGTGTCTTGCACTATTTCGATGGCTTCCGTTGTCAGCTGTTCCGCGTACTTTGCCACTACCCGATCAAGTCGCTCCTTGATCACGTCAAGCGTTGCGACCGGTGTCAGCGCATCGTCAACCTGCGGTGCTGCTAGGGCACCGGTAGACTGCACCTTCGCAGCCATTTTGACCGCGCCAAGCGCTTGCCAGAGCGTCTGCTCTAATGCTGCTTGCTGCGCACGAACGTCACTCAGCGTTTGCTCCTCCTCGATCGCCCCGCGTACTCCAAACAAGCCCTGCCATATTGATGCGTACAGCGGAATGTAATTCGTTTCAATCGCCGCGTGAAACTTCACCGCCTCCCAATGATCAACCACTGCTTCTGGCTTGGCCGCTTCCAAACCGCCTTCCTGATAGGCCATAACAATGCCATCGACCTTGCCCATCAGCCAGCTTACTTCTTCCGTGTACTCGTCCAAGTGCGCTTGAAGATCTTTTACGTGCTCGCCGACTGGACCGTCAGCCTGAACACAGGCGGCGAAGGAAACACTGAGCATTAACAGAACCGACGACGATAGACTTCTAAGGAGGGAAGCGGCCTTGGGGAAAGCAGCCACTTTGCTTGCTAGGTAATTCATGCATGGAACTCCGCGAACAGATTGTTCGCGAATGGTACGCATTAGCAATTAATGGGTAAACCTCAAGCAGGAAAGCCCTGTTAAAAAGTCACAGCCTCCGGTAAACGCCTTGCGCATGGGAATAAGACCTTGGATAGTCCGTCTTCTACCTGCAACCCATGCACTAAACCCGATCAAAGACGCAATGAGCACGTTTATCAACATAGCGACCCGCTTCATGCAGCATAAGCCAATGCCGGATCAGCGGTGGGCGCTTAGCTGCGCGTGCTTGTCGCACCAGGGTTACATGTCGAAAACAGACGTGTCGAAGGTGGTGCAGACCACGCGCCGTAAGCGGCAGGGTTCGAGAAGGTTTTTCTAGAAACGAAACACAAAGTTTAAAGATAAAGGCCTCCGAGAACCCGAATCTCGGAGGCCTTTTTCGTTAGTCATCAGCTCCTAAGCAAGCAACTCACGAAACTTCACCTCCCGAGGTCCGGGCTCTCGGATGGAAAAGGTGAAAGCGGTGAGACGATCGCTAAAATTAAACGTCAATCTGATCTACACGATCAACTTTTGCTACAGCTTTGCGCTGATCACTCCTGTGTTTGTACCTATGGTGCAGGACCACGGGCTCAGCATGGCGCAAATTCTGCAGACCCAGGCCTTATATGCGCTGACCATTGCCTGCTTCGAAGTCCCTTCCGGCTACCTCGCGGACCTTTGGGGTCGCCAGAGAGCAATCGCCACTGGCGCATTATTTAACGGTGTGGCGTGTCTGTGGCTCCTCGCCGCCGACAGTTTCTCCGACTTTCTATTCTTTGAGTTTCTGGCGGGCCTCGGCCTGAGCATGCTTTCGGGAGCGGATTTGGCGCTGCTTTTTGATTCAGAAACAGCGCGGTCTGGAAGGAACGCCGCACACAGCGATGCGAGCAAATCTCTCAGCCGGCTAATAGCTGTCGAAGCAGGTGCTTCAGGCTTAGCGGGAATCGGTGCGGCTCTGATCTTGAGCGCAGGCGATATGAAAATGCTCGTAACGCTACAAGCATTGCTGGGTTTGGTGCCGCTAGGCCTAAGTGCGATGCTGATCGAAACACCCCGATCGATTAGCGCGCAAGGACACGGCGCGAATGCGCAGGCGATACTTCGGATGCTGCTCTTCGGCCAGCCGGTACTGCTTTGGATTTCAATTGCGATAGGTGCTTTTGGCCTTTTAGCGTTGTACGCGTTCTGGGTCTACCAGCACTACTGGGAGACGCAGGGTATAGCTGTCGAGCATTTTGGTTACGTCTGGGCTGCCTTTGCACTCACAGTTAGCTTTGCCGCACGTTATGCAGGACATCTTGAGAATCGTTTTGGTTGGCAAGCACTTCTGTTGCTGACTGCCGGCTTACCAATCGTCGGAATGCTTGGCATGGCGTTGTTTGGTGGGTGGCTAGGGGTAATGTTTGGCTTCGCGATACAAGTTAGTAGGGGCATGAGCCTAACGCTGTTCTACGACGCATTGAATCGTCGTATACCAAGCGAGTTTCGAGCGACGGTAAACTCCTTGGTTAGCTTAGTGGTACGCGCCGCGTTTATAGCGTCAGGGCCAGTTCTCGGTTGGTCTTTAGATCGCTATGGCAGCGTGAACACTTTACTGGTTCTAGCCTTCGCGTTTACGCCGATCTTCGCGTTGGTGATCTGGGGGCTTAGCGCGCGGATTCGCGCGGAGCACTCTGCCGCATCCGAGCAGGAGGACCCCGTCGGCATTTGCTCAAGCCCAGCGGGCGCTCCCTAACGGCGAGCGATAACCCAAAGTGGGGGATAGAAGTCAGAAAATAGCGGAACGATTGATCGGGCGTTCATTCAAGCGTTCCGCTATCTTT
>JBCBZV010000258.1:0-2638 GCA_039815155.1 Pseudomonadota bacterium | reverse complement strand
CTTTTCCGTCCAACACGCCCATAGCGCCCTCCTAACTGTCTCTATTGGGCGCGAGACAGCATGGATTTTCTAAGCGAGCAAGGGTGTCGCGGCGCTAGCGGATACTCATAGCGAGATCGTAATCCATTCCGGATTCAGACGTAAAAGATATACGTGCAAAGCCCGAAGGTTCTGCAATGAGATAGGGTGTCGCTACGAGCGTTCCGTTTTCCAGACCGCGAATGATTTCAAAGTAAACCTCAGTCGCTCCTCCAGAAAGGTGCCGGGCTTTATACTGCACTAGATAGTCGTGGCTATCGGAAAGGGGGTCGTCTATTTCGATCATGCCAGTCTCGCCATAGGATGCAAAGACGGCTCGGTAGAATTCCTGTCGTGGATATGACGCACTTTCTGGCGCTGGGAAGTCGCCGTGAATAATAAGCCCAACATCATTATCCGTGCTTATGGGTAGGCCGAGGCAGCCAACGGTAAAAGCAGCGGCAACAACGGCGAGAGCTGTGGGAGGGGGCACCCAAATCGCTCGACGACGTACCGAACGAGAACTGCTCAGGTGGAAGAAAGGGGCTCGCCAAGACGAAAGGTTCAAATCAGGTTTTAGGCGTTCGCGAATAAGCGCGCTAAGTTTTTTAATCTCTGTTCGCGCTTTGGCTTGCAAATCGCGCTTACCTTCGTGAGATACCCGTATCTGAGTTTTTTCGCTTTTCTTCCCCTGATCGAACTGTCCTTTCCTCACCTTTTAGCCTCGTAAGACCCTGAGCGGAGTAGGTTAAGCAATAAGCGATTCGGTAAGTTTGTTAATAGTATATTTCTCGAAAACCGTATCAGGAGAGGGAGATATACTTATTTATTCCTTTGAAAGTGACGTTAACCCCTCATTTGTCAAGTTGCTTTTAAATATTGCCACATCTGTTGCTTCGTAGGTTTCTTGAGTGACATCAGTGACTTTCCTATAGTCTGCAGACACCTCATCCTTAGAGAGCGTGACTAGGGTCCAGCCATTGTCGAATGGATCGTAGAAGTCGACTTCCGGGTTGGCGTCAACAAATTGCGCTCCAAGATTCGGGACTTCTTTGATGTACAGGCCGAGACCGGGCGAGGTGACGGAGGTGCAGCCAAACTCCACGCCCCGGCGTTCCCCGTCGCCATCGACTAAAGTGTTGGCCCAGGCTGTGTGCGTATCTCCCGTCAGAGTGACCAAACGCGCCCCTGCGGCTTTGGCACTGGCATAAAGTCGATCACGGGCCGCCGGGAAGCCATCCCAAGCGTCGAGATTGAAGGGCAAGCCAAGCTGACTGAACGGGATCAATTGCTGGATATAGCCGACGTCTTGGGCCGCCTTTTGTTCGTCGGTCAGTGTTTGAGTAAAGTTCGGTGGCCGCACCCGCGCCATGACAATTTGATTGGCAAGGACCTGCCAAGACTTGTTCTTGGCGGTGGAGTCCGACAATTGCTCGGCGAGCCAGGTTTCTTGCGCAGCACCAAGCATTGTGCGCTCTGGGTCCTGAACTTTGACCATCGTGCCGGCCGCAGCGAGCGGCACCTGCGCCGGTTCCAGCCCTCCGATTTCTGTGAACCAGCTGATCTCATCAGATCGGCCAGTGAGCCGCGTTTCAAGGCACATAACCGAGGCGACATCACCAAAGTCGAAGCGGCGATAAAGGGCTTCCCGGGCTTTACCGACTTCCGGGTCCCGAACTGGCATCCATTCCAGATACGCCTGAACCGCGGCTTGTTTGCGATCCGTCCAATTGCCTTCGCCTGCTTCCGGATTGTGGTTCTCCGCGCCGGAGCGGTAGGAATTATTGGTGCTTTCGTGATCGTCCCAAGTACAAATCCAAGGCGCTACCGCATGCGCTGCTTGCAAGTCCGGGTCGGTTTTGTATTGGCCGTGCCGCGTGCGATAATCGTCCAGTGTTACGATTTCCAGGGGTGGCTCGTGATTACGATCGATTTCTTGACCGACATCCCCCCCATACCCGTCAATGCCATATTCATAAATGTAATCGCCAAGATGGATCACTGCATCGAGGTCCGGTGTGTTGGCGATGTCTCGATAGACGTGGAAGTATCCGAACGGAAAATTGGAACATGAGATCACAGCAAACTGGACAGGCTGATCGCCGGTTACCGCAGTGGTTTTCGTCCGCCCAAGCGGTGAGCTCACATCACCGGTCGTGACTTTGGCGATGAAACGATAGAAGTACTCCTTGTCCGGCTCCAAATCAGTGAGATTGACCTTTACCGTGTAGTCGCGTTCGGGCACGGCATAGCCCTGCCCATAGCGGACGGGTCTTTCGAGCGCCTCATCTTCAAAAACGCCAAAGCTGATCGGGATGGACATCCCTGGAAGAGCTGCGTCGGGTGTCACCCGGGTCCAAATGATCACGCTGTCTGGCAACGGGTCTCCAGAGGCGACCCCATGTATGAAGTTGACCGTGCCCGGATAAGCCGTGCGATCATCGGGGCTAACCGTAATTCGTGCTTCCGGGTCGAGGAGTGGTTCGCGATTGCACGCGGCGAGTCCTAATATGCTACTGCTTGCTCCCAGCAGCCCCCGCCGCGTCAGCTTTCCCATGTTTCAGCCTCACTTCTTGCTGCTGCATTTGCGATTACAGCATGACCTTCACTGCCGTGTCGG
>JBCBZV010000009.1:0-66056 GCA_039815155.1 Pseudomonadota bacterium | reverse complement strand
CCTGCTTATCCCGGTCTATTGGATCGCCAATATCCCCGCGTCCTTAAACGAGTGGCAAGAACACAACATTCGCAGCCGTAGTAATCTGCTTGAAGAGAATGATCGACTACGCCGAGAGAATCTCGTTCTTCAGGGGCGGACACAGCAACTTGCCTCCTTGCAGGCCAATAACGCCCGTTTGAGAGCTTTGCTCAACTCGACCGCCCTCGTCCGCGATGATGTTCTGGTTGGTGAGATCATCGGCGTGTCCCCGGATCCAGTCCGTCATCAATTAATCCTGGACAAAGGCACGCAGGCGCGGGTTGGGCAGGGACAAGCGCTGATCGACGCTGACGGTCTAATGGGGCAGGTGGTCGAAGTCACTTCCACCACTTCTCGTGTATTACTGATTACCGACCCTACTCATTCGGTACCTGTGCAGGTGAATCGCAACGGTGTGCGCGCGGTCGCGGAAGGGATCGGATCGCTAGACAAGCTATCTGTTCACCACGTCGCCGCAACAACGGACATTCAGGTCGGTGATTTACTGGTTACTTCCGGTCTTGGAGGCCGCTTTCCAATCGGCTACCCGGTGGCCACCGTATCGGAAGTCCTCCGCGACCCAGGGGAAGCATTTGCGACGATCAGTGCCCGGCCAACGGCCGCTTTAGATCGAGCGCGACACGCGTTGATTGTATTTGGCGGTCCGGGCGCTTCCGGATCCCTAGAGGTAGTCGCGAGCGGTGAGTGAACCCGCTCGCGGATACTGGGTCATCCTTGCCTCTTTCTTTATTGCACTTACGCTAACGGCGGTTCCGCTGCCCCGGGCATTGCTTTGGTGGCGACCGGAGTGGACTGTACTTGTTCTTCTCTACTGGGTAATTGCGCTACCGCACCGGGTTGGTTTGCTCAACGGCTTGCTCCTGGGCCTGCTCTTGGATGTACTCAAAGGCGCGCTCATCGGTCAGAGCATGCTATCGATCGGTGTTGTCGTGACCCTTGCGCGGCTTATGTACCAGCGTCTGCGTGTTTTTAGCCTCCTCCAACAGGCGGGTGTTGTATTTGTACTGATCGGGATACATCAGCTCATTGGCCAATGGTTGCAAGGCTTGGAGGGTGCTAGCGTTTCCCGCGGAGCATTTCTGCTGCCGGCAATCTCCAGCGCCATTCTTTGGCCAGCGCTGTTTACGGTGCTGCGTGCGGTTCGGCGCACGCAGGGAGTGAGCTAGGCCAGCTTCTGATGGCAGGAATACCCGCAAAGATTATCTTAGGCTCAGCGAGTCCAAGGCGAGCGTTGCTCTTGTCTCAAATGGGTTTGAGTTTCGATATCCGCAGCGCCGCGATTGATGAATCACCCAAGGTGGGCGAAGAGCCCATGCTCTATGTGCAAAGAATGGCGCGTGAAAAGAGTCTAGCGCTTGCCCTAGAGGAGCAGGAGTTGCTAATAACCGCCGACACCACGGTGATTAGTGACGGACAGAGCCTCGGCAAACCCGCCAACCGGGATCAAGCCAAACGCATGCTACTGGCACTGGCCGGGAAAAACCACGAAGTCGCCACCGCCGTTTATTGTCGTTGCGCCGAGGAGTGGCGCGCATGCACGGTTAGAACCGCTGTTGAGTTTATGGACTTGTCGGAAGCACTAGTGGAGGCTTACTTGGACAGCGAAGAACCCTGGGACAAAGCGGGGTCCTATGCACTTCAAGGCCTGGCGGGCTCTTTTATTCGCAGCGTAGAGGGGAGCGTCTCCAACGTCATTGGTTTACCACAGGTCGAGACACGAGAAATGCTGGCCGCGCTGGGTGTGAGCACCACAATAGGGTGCGCCTAGCAGCTAATTTTTGGCAAGCAATGCGGGAACGCAACACTTAGAATAGAGGTCTTAATAGTGGTGATCGCAGCTGGCTCGCCTGGTTATTGCCATGGTGATGAACACTTTTCCGCATGCGGGTGCGTTGCGGCACTGGTGCACTAGAACCGGTGGAAAGCCCCAAGCATGTTTCACCATTGAGTATCTTTATTGCAGCAACAGGGTGAATCGCAGCAACCGTGTCACAGGAGTCACCGACAAACCCAAAGGAACATGAAGCGCATAGCTTGCATTCGCTCGCCCCTTTGGCTTGGCGGCTCCTAGTCGGCATTGTCGTTCTACTCGCGGTCTATCTGGCTTTAGGGAGACTGCTACTCGCTCAACTGCCGACCCTCCGCGAGCCTCTAATCGAAAAACTCAACGATTCCCTGCCATTTCATTTGGAGGCTGAATCGCTAGTGGGTAACTGGGAGGGGTTCAGCCCTTCTGTGATCTTCCGCCAGTTGACGATCGCCAGCGGCGCGCCAGATGCAAAGGCGATTGCAATAGCGCACGGGGATTTACGGATTGACGTTCTTGCAAGTCTCGCCAGTCGCTCGCTACAGCTCTCGCACCTTGGTTTTTCAGGATTGGAGCTTGATGGTGAGCTGCGGGAGGATGGCACTCTTGTGTTGGCTGGTTTCCAGAGTAGCGGGGGCAATGGCCTTCAAGGCTGGCTCGAGGATTTTCTCCCGAACGTGCGTGAACTCACCTTGAGTGAACACCGGCTTAACTTATTGGCGCCGGGAGAGGAGTCTTTTGAACTAAATGTCGATTTAGCCTTACTGCGAACGGGGAACAATCGGCAGCTCAAGGGGGTCGCGGAGAACCAGCAACTGCGCATCGCCATCAACGCGCAGGGCGTTGGCAATCCATTAATGCTGAATACGTGGACTGGTGACATTTTCCTGGACGTGGAAAGCAGCGATCTCTCAAAGCTCAATTTTCTCTGGGAAGGGCTTGAGTGGCCCTTTGCGTTGTCCGGTACTGCATCGACTCAACTTTGGCTCGAACAAGCAGCAGGTAACTCGGACGCGCGACTGCGGGTTAGCAGTGCCAGCCTCGTTGTGGAGGAGCAAACACATGCCTGGTCCTTACCCCTAGATGCACTCTCTTTTGAGGCCGCGCTAGCCAAGCAAGATCGGCACTGGACTTTGCTCACGGAAGACTTTCACGTAGAGCGGGGAGAGCACTCGCTCGATCTTGATCGAGCTCAGTTCGATTGGTGGGGGAATGCGCTGCGAGTTCGCGCCAAGGACTTAGGCTTGGAAGCGCTTCCATCTTTGCTCGCGGCGGCTCCTGGCGTACCGAAACGCTTAAAAGATGCGCTACCCGCCCTGCGGCCACGCGGCAAGCTTCAGAACATCGAACTTCGCTTTGACGATCTTGCCAGGCCTGCCGACAGTTGGCATCTGCGCAGCCGGGTGTCTGGTATCAGTATGGATAGTTGGCGAAACAGCCCCGCTTTCGAGGGAGTCAGCGGTTACTTAGAACTCGGCGTAGCCGGCGGTCGGGCTCATCTAGACAGCCGCAACATGTCTATATTTCTGCCCGCTGTTTATCAGCAGTCGCTTCTTTACGATTCTGTTCTGGGTGAGCTGCTACTCAGCTGGGACAGCGACGCGCTTCAGTTACGATCTGGCTTGCTCGAGCTTAAAGGCGAGGAGGGAGACGCGGTAGGCAAACTCGGTTTCCACCTGCCTTTCAGAGCAACACCGCTTGGCGTTGAGTTGGGTATGATCGTTGGCTTAACGGATTCGCGTCTTTCCTACGGTGACCGCTACCTGCCCTATAAGTTGCCTGAGAGTTTACTCGGCTGGCTGGATAGGAGCGTACGCGGTGGCGACATCCATGAAGCAGGATTCCTGTGGCGTGGAAGTACTAAAGCCGGAAACAAGCCGCACACAAATACGCAACTTTTCCTGGCCATGGACGATACTCAGTTGCGCTACGATCCGCAGTGGCCGCCGCTAGAGAACCTATCGGCTCTTGTGCTAATCGACGACGCGGTTACTTGGGCCACTGCGGAGCGAGCCAACACCGATGTGCTCGACTTAAGCGATCTTGTTCTGCGCATCGCCAGCGAAGATGGGACGCCGATGTTACGCCTCAACGGAGACTTCTCCGGTGAGGCAAAGGCGGCGCATACTTTTTTGACCCAAACCCCTCTGCATGAAGTTACGAACGGGGTATTCGACGCGTGGAACTATATCGGCGATGCACGCGGTGATCTGACTCTACGCCAGCGCCTCGATGCAAACCTGCCGCCTCCAGAGATTGATCTGAGCGTCCACTTCTCGGATCTGCAGGTATTCATGCAGCAGCCCGGACTCAACTTAGAACAGCTTAATGGAACGCTGTTGTACAACAGTGCCTCTGGATTCCAGGGTAGCCGCGTGGCTGGGCGTCTGCTCGATGGGGACTTGGTGCTTCAAGGGGTCGGCGACGCAAAGCAAATTGAAATTGAATTGATCGGATCTCTACCCGCGACCGCTGTGGCCAAGTGGCTGGAATTGCCACTGCTCGATTTCGCTCAAGGCAATGTTCAGTACCGCGGCCTGTTACGATCCAGCGCTGAGCTGGGGTCGATGCTCGAGCTTTCCTCTAATCTAGAAACCGTACAACTCGACGTACCCCGGCCCTTTGCTAAAGGATTGGGTTCTAGCTTGCCGATGTCCCTCAAGCTACCTCTGCAAGAAAACCCCCAAATCGCTTTATCTCTTGGGGAACGACTGCATATGGCTGTGCAACTCAAGGAAGATTCCGTTGCGCGTCTAGCGGCTGCCGTCGGTGGCGAAGCACCAAATATTGATGCCTGCGATCAACGTTACTGTCTATCTGGAAGCTTGTCGACGATGGACATAGCTGCATGGGCGGATTTCTATCAGCGTTACGGAACGGACTACGCTGGCGACGCGAATGAAACGGGTTCGGCCTTAGGCGAGACCTCCGCAGCCGAAGCGTCTCCATTTAGCTATCGAATCGATTCGCTGAGCTTGGGCGAGTTGCAGCTTGCCGATCAGAGTTTTGGCGCTGCACGAATCGACCTGTGGGGTGTAGATACGCTCTGGCAAGGTGCGCTGGAATCAGCAATCGCTCAAGGGAGTCTCACGCGCTCCGGTGAAGAACTGGACCTGCTTGTCGAGTACCTACAGATTGATCGCTTTGACCGCACCAGCGATGCTGACGGAACGAATGATCCAGCGGTCGTTCTTGTTGAGGGAGACAATGCTTTAGCTGCTGGGGCCAGCGGTGCCACCCAGCTCGCTGCCTTGCGTAGCTGGCTCCCTAGCATGCATGTAGACGTTCTCGAACTTAGAAATGAGGAAAGTGTTATTGGGAGCTTAGGCTTCGATTTGGATACGGCTAACCCAGACGGCGGAATTTATGCCCACCACGTAAGCGGTGAGCTGTTCGGGCTTACGCTAGATGCGCCGGAGCCCGGCATGCTTCGTTGGTATGAGACCGAGGAGGGTGAACAGACAACGCTGGAGTTCGATACACGTTTTGGAGATATCGGGCGGGTGATTAAGGCCGCAGGCTCCGAACCGAACCTGGAGTCAGAGAAGGGAACGGGTCGTATGCGCTTGAAGTGGCCGGGAGCGCCTACGGATTTCTCCGTGACTTCTGCCATCGGCTCAATCAACCTTGAGGCGAAGAATGGTCGTCTGCTGGAGTCTCGACCTGGTGCCCTAGGTCTGATCAGCTTGCTCAATTTAGCCGAGATACTTCGTGGTCTGTCTATGGCGCATATGTTTGCGTCTGGCATTCCCTTTTTGACGGCGAGCACCGAGCTTCACCTGCATGAAGGTACGGTGGAGGTCACCGATCTTCGAATCGACGGTGCGGCTAGTGCCTTCGCCTTCAACGGCGTGACCGATCTTCGCAATCAAAGCGTTAACGGTGAGCTAGTTGTTACTCTTCCCGTAGCAAACAACCTTCCCTGGGTGGCGGCGCTCGCCGGCGGTCTCCCGATCGCTGCGGGTGTCTTTGTGGTGAGTAAAGTGTTCGAAAAGCAGGTGAACCGCATGTCCTCAGCCGTCTACGGTGTATCCGGTGACATCAGCTCGCCGGACGTGGAGTTCCGCCGCCTCTTTGATGATCGTCTTAAGTCTGAGCGTCCGCCAGTTCCCGTAGATACCGGAACAGGCGACGACTAGCGGCTGGCGGCCGACCGCTCTTTGCTTCCCTACTAATATCGCGTGAGAACTGGCGCAGGTGCTGCCTTTCTGCGGCGGGATAGGCTCGTATAACAAGCTCAATACCTTGATTGCCGTTATTAACTATCTCGTCCCTGAGCGACTCAAGCTGCTTGAAGCGAGTGCCTTCCTCGATCTTTGTCTGGTGGAGGGCGTCGAGCGCTTGTTGTATGGGCGCCGCATCGATGTTGCGCATAAGCTTACCGATGTATTGGCGTTGTCGACGCAGTGCGCTGTGGCTCTTGATCTGCCTCGCTTGTTGGATAGCGTCTAGCAAAGGCTCGCTATCGATGGGTAGCTGATCGCGTTCCCCGTCGCTCAAGGAGATTAGTCTTTCTCCCAATTCTTGCAACGAGGTCATTTCCCGTTTGCGAGCTGACTTGCTCTGCGACGTTGCTTCGGTGCTGTCCTCCGGTTCCGTCACGACAGCTTTATCGCTCGCGTAGGCACAGTATTCAACCGTAAAACACGGCCGCAAGACCGAGGAAGCTGACAAAGCCGACGACGTCTGTGACTGTAGTCAGTATGACGCCGCCGGCGAGTGCGGGATCGATGTTAAGCCGATTTAAAACCATCGGCAGTACGGCGCCGGTAAGGCCTGCGGTGATTAAGTTCACCACCATCGCGGTCGCTATGATTAAGCCTAGGGTCAGGTCGTCAAACCAAATACTCGCCGCAGCGGCCACTATCAAAGCCCAGGTAATGCCATTCAGCGCGCCGGTTAAGAGCTCCCGACTGATTAGCCATGCGGCGTTGCCTCGATTGATTTGGCCCATGGCGAGAGCTCGGACCAAAACCGTTAGGGTCTGCGTGCCCGCGATACCGCCCATCGATGCAACAATGGGCATCAGCACTGCGAGTGCGACCACCTTCTCAATGGTGCCTTGAAACTGATTGATGACCGACGCTGCGATGAAGGCTGTGAGCAAATTAAGGCCGAGCCAAAAGGCTCTTCGCTTAGCCGTTTTAAACGCAGGAGCGAAGGTATCGTCGTCCTCGTCCAGACCTGCCATGGACATCAGAGAGTGGTCTCCATCTTCCCGGATCACATCCACCACATCGTCAATGGTAATTCGACCGACAAGATGGCCGCCCTCGTCGACCACTGGAGAGGAGATCCAATCATTGCGCTCAAATAAACGCGCTACTTCATCGTCAGGCATGTCGGTTGGGATCGGAGCACGCTTGGTCAGCATGAGTTCGCGCACGGAACAGCCCGGATCGGATACGAGTAGCGTGCGTAAAGGCAGGAGGCCCACATAACGGTCATCGCGGCTAACCACGATGAGCGTGTCGGTCATATCGGGGAGTTCCTCATGGCGACGTAAAAATCTGAGTACCACGTCGAGCGTGACATCGGCACGGATCGTAACCGTGTCCGTGTTCATCAAACCGCCCGCCGAATCCTCCGGATAAACCAGGACTTTTTCTAGTCGGAGCCGCGCTTGCTCATCCATCGCCTCGAGCACTTTATGCGTGAACGCATCGGGAAGTTCCTGAAGGATGTCGGCTATGTCGTCGTCGTCGAGTTCTCCGGTAATCTGCGCGACTTCGTCTGGCGCCATGGCTTGGAGGAAATCACTGCGCAACTCCTCACCGATATCGTTCAGGACCTCCGCCTCCTGATCCCGTTCTAGAAGTTGCCACAGCACCTGTCGATGGCGGGGAGGGGAGGACTCTAGAATATGGGCTACCTCGCCCGCTTCCATCACCCGGATCAAGCGCCGTACGTCGTGGAGTGTGCCGCTGGCGAGCGCAGCAGCTACCGAGTCCCTAAGGCTCCTCTGAGCGGACGTCATTCGCCTTCGCCGAAACGGTCTTGCACCAACGCCTCGAGAGCGGCGAGAGCCTCTTCTGCGTCTGATCCTTCAAGCTCTACGGCGAGCGTAGAGCCTTTGCCAGCGGCCAGCATCATCACCGCCATGATGCTCTTACCATCGACCCATTCCTGTTCT
Organism: Pseudomonadota bacterium; assembly: GCA_039815155.1. GTDB lineage: Bacteria > Pseudomonadota > Gammaproteobacteria > Pseudomonadales > Halieaceae > Congregibacter. The sequence goes on along the minus strand of JBCBZV010000009.1, from coordinate 58,074 downwards.
TTGCGAACTCTGATGGAACACGCAAACTGATTTGTGCAGGCAACAAATTTGGATGCGGCACGAGCGTGCAGCCCTAATTTGTTCACGATGGCGAGTGAACCTTGAACCACTTCAACGCAACTCCCGGTGGCGAAGCTGCGATTCTAGGCCGACCCTCATTAAATGTTGATGAAGCCGGCTAGCCATATACACCGAGCGATGCTGACCACCAGTACAACCTACGGCAACGGTCAGATAACTGCGACTGCTCTCTTGATAGGCTGGTACCCAGCGTTCGATGAATCCGCTGATGTCTGCAAACAACTGTTCGGTTACCGCGTGCTGTTCTAGGTAGCTTGCGACTTCCTGCTCGAGGCCGGTTTTTTCCCGCAGAGATTCCTCCCAATGGGGATTTGGTAGCATGCGTAAGTCGTAGATTAGGTCCGCATCTCCGGGAATACCGCGCTTGAAGCCGAAGGATTGGATCAGAATGACCATGCTGTCGGACTCAGCGCCGACTAAGCGTTGGCGAATGACGTCTCGCAGCTCATAGATCGTCATCGAACGCGTATCCAGGGTGAGCGCGGCAGCGGCAGCAAGAGGGCCTAGCATGGTCTGCTCTCGATTGAGGGCCTCGCGTAGCGAGACCGCCGACTCGGTTAGTGGATGACGCCTGCGCGTCTCGCTAAAACGACGAACGAGGGTGTCTTCATCGGCATCGAGATACAAAACGCGGGTGTGCACATCCTCCGGCAGCGCTGCGATAGCCTTAGGCACAGCGTCGAGTTCAACTTTCGCGTTGCGCGCATCAATGCACACCGCCACGCCACGGAAGTTGCCCGCAAAACGCTGTTCCCTGTCTCGCATCAGTTCAGGTAAAAGCGACACCGGCAGGTTATCAATAGCGAAGAAGCCCTCATCTTCCAGTTGGCGTAGCGCCGTGCTCTTGCCGGAACCGGAACGACCGCTGACGAGTATTAGCTCCACCTTGCTACCTCGTTCAAGATCGACGAACTATCGGGATTCTAGCTGTGTCCGGCGCAAAGGCACGCGCTCGCGACAGCGTGAGTTGACGCGGCATTAAGATAACTGCGAAGACCATTGGAGTGCGGTCTCATGGACCTCGACCGGCGTTGTACAGGCGCGTAAGGCCTCTCGAAAACCACTTTTGGAAAACAGTCGAGCTAAATCAGCAAGCAAATTCAGGTGTTCCTGCGTGGCTTCACTCGGTACGACGAGAGCAAACACGAGATCGACATCTTGACTATCGGGAGCATCAAAATCTGCGGCGGCGTCGAGCGTTAGCAGCACGCCACAGGGACTTTTACAGGCATCGAGGCGACAGTGTGGGATTGCGATCCCTTCACCCAAGGCTGTGCTACCTAACTTCTCTCGCGCGAGCATGCCCGAAACCAGCTCGCTGGGGTGGAAGTCAACGTACTCGGAGCTGAGGAGATCGGCAATAAGCTCAAAAAGCCGCTTCTTTGAGGTGCCTTGAACTTGGCAAAGACAGCGCTCGGGGGCCAGCAAAGCAGCAACGCTGTTGCTGTCCGAGCCATCGTTTGGAGCTAACGCATGAGACATGGATATTACGACCTGCGGCCAGTGAGTGCTTGAACTATCGTCGCTTGCTTGGGACCGGAGTCCCTTCAGTCTATTGTGAAGTGACCAGCGAGCCTGAGTCAGTGAGCTCGATGCTTTTCTTTATGCTTGATCAGTTGTCGATCAAGCTTATCTGCAAGCGCATCAATTGCCGCGTACATATCCTCTGAGTCAGCAGCGGCGAACACGTCTTTTCCGGCGATGTGTACGTTAGCTTCCGCTTTCTGTACCAGTTTTTCGACGACCAGGGTGACGTCTACATTGGTGATCTGACTAAAGTGCCTTTGTAAGCGTTCGAACTTAGCCTCGACATAGCCGCGAAGCGGATCTGATACGTCGACATGGTGTCCACTGACGTTAATTTGCATAAGGCTCTCCTTAACGTAGTTTGCGTCTTGTTTTGGACGCTTTTTGTCATGGGTTCACTGTTTTCCTACACCAACCGTTTTCGTTCATTCGACGGGGGAATGGTTAGGCTGTCCCGGTATTTCGCGATCGTGCGTCTTGCTACCCGAATGCCCTGATCTTCCAGCAGCTGTGCAAGTTTGCTATCCGATAGGGGCTTCCGCGGGTTTTCTGCAGCGATCAGCTTGCGTATGAGTGCGCGTATTGCTGTTGATGAACAAGCACCACCAGAGGTGGTTGCGACGTGACTAGAAAAGAAGTACTTCAATTCAAAAATACCTCTTGGCGTATGCATATACTTGCGCGTTGTCACCCTGGAGATGGTCGATTCGTGCATTTCCACGACTTCCGCAATATCGTGGAGCACCAGCGGTTTCATTGCTTCCTCTCCATATTCGAGGAAATTACGCTGACGGCGGACAATTTCTGACGCTACTTTGATCATTGTCTCGTTGCGGCTTTGCAAGCTCTTTAGAAACCATCGCGCCTCCTGCAGATTATCTCTAAGGTAGCTGTTATCGCTACTGTTGTCCGCCCGTTTTATCAGGCCAGCGTAGTGGCTGTTTATACGTAATTTCGGGGCCGTGTCTGGATTTAGCTCAACAACCCAGCGTCCTTCTTTTTTGCTGACAAACACGTCTGGGACAATGTACTCCGTATCGTCTCCGCCAATCTGCTTGCCAGGAAAAGGATCCAGTTCCTGGATCAGTCGCAGCACATCGCGTAGGTCATCTTCCGGCAGCTTCATCCGGCGCATGATCTGGGCGTAATCGCCATTAGAAAGTTGATTAATGTGCCGGTTGATTAGAATCTTAGCTTGATCGAGGCGTGGCGTATCGGTAGGCAGCTGCCTTAACTGAAGTTGCAGGCATTCCTGCAGATCGCGGGCAAATACGCCCACCGGTTCGAACTGCTGCAGCGCGTGGATTACCGCAACCACTTCTTCTTCTTCGATCTCCAGCTCCGGTGGAAACAGCTCGACCAGTTCGGAAACCGTCGCATTGAGGCGGCCATTGGTATCCGTCGCGTCGATAACAGCGAGTGCGACAATCCGGTCAGAGTCAGACAACCGGGTTAGATTCAATTGCCAAAGCAAATGTTCGTGGAGAGATTCGTCGCTGCTGTTTCGACCTTCAAAGTCGAAATCCTCGGAGCTCGCATCACCGCTGGGTGGTGCACTGGAAGGCATTACGTCTTCCCACTGCGTGTCTACCGGTAGGTCTTCCGGTAGGGCCTGATCGAATTCGCTCTCTGCCGTGGTTTCGCTAACGTCCGCACTGCGCTCCGGGTTGTCGAGCATCCCTTCGGTTGCATTCTCGCTTGTCTCGCCGCTTTGGCTCGGCTCTGGTTGTTCTTCCTCGACCTCCAACATTGGATTCTCTTCCAACGCCTGCTGAATTTCTTGTTGCAGATCAAGTGTGCTCAGCTGCAGCAGGCGAATAGCCTGCTGCAGCTGAGGCGTCATGGTCAGCTGTTGCCCGAGCTTGAGTTGTAAGCCCTGCTTCATCCGTCGGATAGGTCCTGTTTGGATCGTGTTAGATCTGGCGTACTTCGCCGGTAGCGTGCGATGAAAACTGCTCACGTCCTGCGACGATTTACGCTGAGTGTAGGGCGGCGGAAATCGCTTCGCAACGGCTTGGCGCAGTTATTGCATTGTGATACGGGGCTGGGCGCGATATCTCGTCAAATCTGTGGTGGTGATCACAACCCACCTGCAAGCTGCAAGCTGCGAGTTGCAATGTGAATCGTTAAAAAGTGAATCGGTAAAAAGCGAAAGAAACAGGAAACCGGCTATTTTGAGCAGCCTGCCTTCCAAGCGGACACCCTAAAGACGGAAATTCTCTCCCAGATAGACCTTACGAACCTTGGCGTTATCCAGCACGTCCTGCGGCGTTCCCGATGCGATGATGTGTCCCTCGCCAACGATATAAGCCGCTTCACAGATATCTAAGGTTTCGCGAACGTTATGGTCGGTGATAAGCACGCCGATTTCGCGCTCTTGGAGGTGTTTGATGATGCTTTTGATATCACCGACGGAGATCGGATCCACCCCCGCAAAGGGTTCGTCTAAAAGCATGAACTGTGGCTCCATCGCCAAAGCGCGTGCGATTTCGACACGGCGGCGCTCGCCACCGCTAAGAGCTTGACCCAGCGAGTCGCGAAGATGGCTAATGTGGAACTCTTCTAGAAGTTCCTGGCAGCGCTCTTTACGGCTCTTGCGTTTAAGGTCTCCGCGGGTTTCTAAAATAGCGAGAATATTGTCCTGCACGGACATGCGTCGGAAGATTGAAGCTTCCTGTGGTAGATAACCGATACCCCGCTGCGCCCGCTTGTGCATTGGCAGGGCAGTGATGCGTTCGCCATTTAGGCTGATCTGTCCCGCATCGGCAGCTACGAGTCCAACAATCATATAAAAGCAGGTGGTCTTACCGGCGCCGTTTGGACCAAGCAAACCGACCACTTGCGATCGCTCTACCTGCAGGCTGACATCCTTAACTACCTCTCGACCGCGATAGGCTTTCGCCAGCTTGCTAATCTCAAGGGCCATCGCCAGACTCTGCTGCGACCGGGTTCTGGCTAGAATCAGGGTTGGTTGCTAAGGGTGTGGTCCGTTCCTCGGGGACTGAATCTGGAGTGTCTTCTAGCGGTTCACCTTCGCTATTGTCACTTTCGACAACCTCAGCAGGAATAATGACCTGAACACGGGCGCTTTCGTCCTCCAAAGAAGCATCTGCACTGACTCGCTGCTCTGCCAAAAAGTACTCGATGGACTCACCACTCACGACGGCGCCATCTTGCTCGATGATTGCTGCATAGCGCAGCAGCACTCGCTCCCGCGACTTTTCGTATACGATTCGACCCGCACTCGCGCGGACGAACTCTTCATCGAGCTCCGGCTGCTGCCTGAGCTTCGCCGGCTCGCCGATTGCGACAATTCGGTCGGCCGCGTCCTTTTCGTGAAAGATGGTTAGCCGGTCCGCCTCTATCTGTAGGCTCCCCTGTTCCAAAACGACGTTACCGCTGTAGATCGTATGTCCCGCCTTATCGTCGCGGACGGCGCGGTTTGCGCTGATTTCGATAGCCTGTCGCCGGTCGTCCGGGAGCGCGATACCGTTTGAGCTCTCAAACGCCACAAGGAGTAGCAATACGTAGGTCGCTGTCTCCTTGACCGACGCTCTCTTCACGCGTCTACTCAACGGGCTCGTAGTAGCTGCGCACCGAGCCGGTCAGGGTCGCGACTTGCTTGCGCATATTTACGAAAAGAGCATCGCCGCTGGTGCGATCCGTGCCGCGTTGCAAGGTAGCAGGTGCAAGGCTGCGTGCGGTTTCCTGATTTAAATTCAGCAGCATTGCTTCTGTTTCGGCTGTGGTTTCAACTGAGACCCCATCCTGGCCAACCTGCTCATGCCCTGTTCCTGGGCTCTTCCCGTCTTCTCCTCGCTCTCTTCTACCGTCGCGAGGTTCGGCTGCTCGCTTTGTATAGGACACACGCACACCGTTCTCTAGGCGCATTACATTTTCGCGTTCGAAGTAAACACCGCGCTTGGCGCTCGCGACCCAACCGGTATCGCCTCCGTGCCCCCGCCGAATTAGCTCAGAAAGCTCGGTTCGCTCTGATGCAGCGTAGCGGTACATTATTTGCGCTTCTGTTTCGTCGAGGCGCGCACCGCTCGTATCAAAAGACACGAGGCTAAGCTCTTCAGCGTAGCTGTCCGGCGCGCTTTGCAATGAAACCACGGGTTCGCTAGGGCGCACTATCGACGGCGGCTCCGCTAGTAGGGCGTAGATCAGCCCGGTAGCGCAAATTAGCAACGGGATGGAGACTCGCTTTTTCAACGATGCGAGCTCACTGTCCGGTACATTTGCCTAGCCATAGAGTTTAGTTTCCAGCTTTTCTCGCTCCTCTCGCGCTTTTAAGAGCGCATCGCAGGCTTCCCTCACTGCGCCTTGACCTCCCGGTTTGCTCGCACACCAATCGGCGGCGTTACGCACTGTGTCAGTGGCGTCTGCGGTACTCATGCCCAGGCCGGCGGCGCGAATTGCGGTTAAGTCTGGCAAGTCATCGCCCATGTAGGCGCAAGCAGACAGTTCTATAGAGCGCCGGTCACAGAGTTCGGCTAAGGCATCTAGCTTGTCCTCTCTGCCTTGCACGATCGTATCTATCCCCAACTCCTTTGCGCGACGCTCCACCATCGGCGATACACGGCCGGTGATGATAACTACTTCGACCCCGGCTGCCTGGATTAGTTTGATACCCACGCCGTCCTTGATATTGAAGGACTTCAGTTCCTCCCCCGCACTGGTATAAGTCACCCGACCGTCCGTCAGCACGCCATCGACGTCTAGGGCCAATAAACGAATTTCGAGCGCCCTTTCTCGGATCATGCGATGCCCGCTTCTAGCAGTGCCAGCAAATGTATTACCCCTTGGGTCTGCTGCTTATCGCTGGTTACGAGCAACGAGCTAATTTTTCTTTCTTCCATCAAACGCAGAGCTTCGGCGGCGAGTGTCCCGGTTCGAATTTGGCTGGGCTCCGTCGTCATGAGTTCGCCAATGGGCGTGCGCGCGATATCAACCTGCTCGTCCAAAGCGCGACGCAGATCTCCGTCTGTGAAAATCCCCAGTAATGGTTCTGAACGCATCCCCGTTGCGGTGATAGTCGTCATACCAAGACCTTTCTGGGTGATTTCCAGTAAGGCATCGCTGAGCAGAGCATCTCTCGGCACGCAGGGGATTGATGCACCGCTGCGCATGACGTCGTCAACCTTAAGCAACAGTTTCCGACCGAGCGCACCGCCGGGGTGGGAAAAGGCAAAGTCTTCCGCAGTAAAGCCGCGAGCCTCAAGCAAGGCGATGGCGAGCGCATCGCCCATGACCAGAGTGGTTGTGGTGCTCGAAGTAGGGGCAAGATCTAGGGGGCAGGCCTCTGTTTCTACTCCCGTATTGAGATGTGCGTCCGCCTCTTGCGCCAGGGTAGAATCGTCCCTACCGGTCATTGCGATTAAGGGTACGGCCATGCGCTTTAGCAGTGGTACAAGCGTCACGACTTCCGGAGTCGTACCACTGTTCGACAATGCGATCACACAATCGTCATGTGTGATCATGCCCATATCGCCATGACTTGCCTCGCCCGGATGGACAAAAAAAGCAGGGGTTCCGGTACTTGCGAGCGTTGCGGCAATCTTGCTGCCGATATGTCCGGACTTACCCATGCCGGTCACGATGACGCGGCCTGTCACGGCGAGCATAATTTCGCAGCTCTTCGCAAAGTCATCTCCAATGCGTGCGTTCAACGCAGTGATTGCCTCCGCTTCCATGCGGATCGTGCGTTGTGCTGAGCGAAGTAAATCAGCGAGGTCGGTCATTCAAATCTAGTGCGACGAAAACAGCCCGTAATAGTACAGCGCATACCCAAGACAGAACAGAACACCGATTGGTCGCCCAAGATGGGAATGGTTAGGTTTTTCTGGGTTTTTGCTCACATTTAGGTAGACCACTACAGCGAGGGCAATCGTCGCAAAGCTCATTGCGCCGTAGTCACGCAGTAAGAATTCCCGCGGCAGTACTTCAGGAGCAATAAGGCCGGGAATAGCCATTACACCCAAAAGATTAAACAGGTTACTACCAATGACGTTGCCCATGGCAATTTCCGAATGGCCGCGTAGCGCACTCGCAACTGTTGCAGCTAGCTCCGGGAGACTAGTACCCACGGCAAAAATGGTTAAACCGATAACCAGCTCAGATACTCCCAGTTGCACTGCAATCTCGTTCGCTCCCCAAACCAGCAGCTTTGAGCTGCCAACCAATAAGAGCAAACCTATGGCGAAGGCGAGCCAAGCTCGCACCGGTGCTAAGTGAGGGAGCTCATCTTCCTCCATGTGCTCGATCGCATCCGGGTGCTTAGTCTGTAACCTGATCATTTGGATCAAAATGAAAGCTAAGGCGGAGAGCATCAGTATTCCGTCAGTTCGACCCAAACGAAGATCGAGAATCAGCAGACCCGTACCCACAGTCACGAGTAACAGCGTAGGTATTTCAACTTTTCTGCAGCCGGGGTGGACACAGATGGGCGCTATGATCAGCGTGATACCAAGGACCAAGCCCATATTTGCGATGTTTGATCCTACGGCGTTTCCGACAGCCATACTGCCCGAGCCCGCGAGGGCTGCGGTTACTGAGACGAGGATTTCCGGTGCAGAAGTGCCAAGGGATACAATCGTGAGCCCAATAATCACCGGAGACATGCCCATGTTTTCGGCGATCGAGGCGGCACCCGCCACAAAAATGTCGGCGCTCCAGACTAGCACCGCAAAGGCGGCGATCACCGTAATGAGCGGTAACAGCACTCAGCTACAGCCTAAAAGCAAACTCAAAACACGACAGTTGTCGTAAAACATGTATGCAAAGCAACAAGCGGCGGAATCCTCTTTTAGCGATGAGACTGTCGAGCAGCTGGTTTTACGTCTGTCCGAGTTTTCAATCCCGTTCCAAGATCGAAGCTGAAAGCTACCTGAACCATAGGCACCGTTGTGATGTCATACGTGAAAGAGAGCAAAAGAGTGTAAAATCCGCGCCCGCGTGGACACAGGCTGTTTAAGAGGGCCGCCGAGTATACCCATTAATCTCCTTATGACCACAGGGGTTTTGCGGAGATTGCGGCTTAGATGAGAGGAATTTCACATGCATCAATCAATTGCGAGCCGACAAGCGCATCGTCTGCGTCCTTTTACCAAGCGCTTAGCGAAAGCGCTGGCCGGATCGTTGACTCTTGTTCTCGCCTTCGCTGCGCAAGGTATATCCGCGCAGGAGTCGGGCAAGGAAGTCTCCGCGCGGGACGTGCTTGGCCAGACCACGGAGCGCGTGTTGAACGTCATAGAAGAAGCTAGGTCCTACGTCGATGAAGACCCGGAGCGCTACTACCAAGAAGTGCATGAGGTGTTGGACCCCTTTGTCGATTACAGCGGCTTTGCGCGTGGTGTGATGGGGCAGTATGCGACGCGAGCGCGCTATCGCAGTCTGGACGAAGCGGGCCGCACTAAGCTACGAGATCAGGTGGAGCGCTTCACTGAAACAATGCGCGTTGGTCTCATCAAAACCTACTCAAAGGGGCTGTTAGCCTTTGGTGGGTCGCGCGTCGAGTTGGAGGCTGACGATGGTGCCACATCGAATCCTCGCCGGGCGCAACTCCGACAGTTAATCTATAGCGACGCGCCGGAACCTTATGTGGTCATCTACAGCATGGCTAAGAACAAGGAGGGCTCCTGGTTGCTGCGGAATTTGATTGTGGAAAATGTGAATCTTGGGCAAATCTATCGAAGTCAGTTTGAATCTGCCGCCCGAAGATTCAAGGGAGACCTTGACGCGGTGATCGCCAACTGGAGTACTGAAGCACCGCAATAGTTTTCTTGCCGCAGGCGTCGACGGTCAGTGGGGCAGGTATTCGGAAAGACTGGGAAATAGAATGAACGCAAAAATCGTAGAAGATCTGGTACTGGCCGGCATCGAAGGTGCCATGGTCGAGGTCGAGGGAGCCGGAGCTAATTACAACATCACCGTTGTGAGTGACCTGTTTGAGGGGATGCGCGCTGTGAAAAAGCAGCAAACCGTGTATTCAGCACTCAAAGACTCGATTGCAAGCGGCGACATTCACGCTGTGAACATACGTACGTTCACAACCGAGGAGTGGGCGGAAAAAGCCGAGAGTGTGTAAACACCCTTCCGATGTTTTTCCATTTCTGTTTTCGACGATAAACTCTCAATTCCTCGGGAAAGAGTCGAGAAGGCCCCGAGAAGGCCCCGAGATGGTTCCGAAACAGTTCCGAGAAAACCCCGAGAAGATTCCGGGAAGATTTCGAGAAAGTTCCGAGAAAGTTCCGAGAAAGACTAAGATAAATCGTGGACAAGCTACTCATAAAAGGCGGTAAGCCCCTCACCGGAGAACTCACTGTCTCTGGTGCTAAAAACGCGGCCCTCCCTATCTTGGCGGCGACGCTACTGGCGGACGAGCCGGTAATAGTGGGCAACCTTCCGCACCTGCACGACATCACAACGATGATCGAGCTCCTCGGCTGTATGGGAGTCACTCTGACTATCGGAGAGAAGATGACCATCGAAGTCGAGCCGAGCAGCATTAAAAATTTTGCCGCGCCCTATGAACTCGTAAAGACGATGCGAGCGTCTATTTTGGTCCTCGGGCCCATGTTAGCCCGCTACGGAAAGGCGCACGTTTCCTTCCCTGGTGGGTGTGCGATTGGCAGTCGGCCAGTAGATCTTCATTTACGAGGTCTTGAAGCAATGGGCGCCGATGTGCAGGTCGAAAATGGCTATATCAACGCATCTGTAGCAGGCCGTTTACAGGGCACCCATATCGTTATGGAGACCGTGACCGTAGGCGGTACGGAAAACTTAATGATGGCCGCCGCGCTCGCGGAGGGCGAGACCATTATTGAAAATGCGGCGCGCGAACCAGAGGTCGTCGATCTAGCCAATTGCCTGATAGCGATGGGAGCGAAGATCGATGGCCATGGAACCGATCGCATTAGTATCCAAGGGGTGGAACGACTGCACGGGTGTCACTATGACGTCATGCCTGATCGTATCGAGGCTGGAACCTACCTTGTCGCAGCCGCTGCAACGGGAGGCAGGATTCACCTACGCGGTGCCCGCCCCGACCACCTAGATGTAGTGCTGCAGAAGCTTGCCGAGGCGGGAGCGACCATTGAGCAGGGTGAAGACTGGATATCGTTGGATATGGAGGGAAAACGTCCAGTAGCGGTAAGCATTCGCACCTCCCCCTATCCTGGGTTTCCTACGGACATGCAGGCTCAAATGACTGCAATGAATACGATTGCAGGCGGTACGGCGACAGTTAAAGAAACCGTCTTTGAAAACCGTTTGATCCAAACCCATGAGATGAATCGCATGGGTGCCGACATCACCATTGACGGCAATACGGCCGTGATTGTGGGGCAAGCACACCTTGCCGGTGCTCCGGTGATGGCTACGGACTTGCGCGCTTCTGCAAGTCTGGTAATTGCAGGTCTTGTTGCGGACGGGGAAACCTTGATCGATCGCATCTATCATATTGATCGCGGCTACGAGTGCATCGAAGAGAAACTGCAGGCGCTGGGTGCGGATATTCGTCGCCTGCCAAGTTAGCTCGCGCGGTGTGTGAACACAGCAGAGTTCTCAGTTGATCAAACTACATGCAGGTGCTTTCTCTCTCAAACTTTTGCAAGCTGGCAACCGCTAAAATAGCAATGCTTCCCTATGGTGCGTTCGCCGAAGAATCTGCTCGGTGGTCTAAGGGCACAGCGGGCCAGGACCTGAAACTATGATCAGTGGCATGGAAAAACTCACGCTAGCGTTAACTAAAGGTCGCGTCCTAAAGGAGACCTTGCCCGTGCTAAAGCGCGCGGGTATCGAACCGCTGGAAGATCTTTCAAAAAGCCGCAAGTTGTTAATTGCGACCAACGATGCACGACTGCAGCTTTTGGTGATGCGTGGAGTAGACGTACCAGCTTATGTACGTCACGGAGCGGCCCATATTGGAGTCGTTGGAAAAGATGTTCTGCTTGAACAGGGAAGCGCAGGCATCTACGAGCCTGTCGATCTAAAAATCGCTCCGTGTCGCTTGATGACGGCGGCTGCGGTCGGTTTTGTGCAGCCAAATGGGCGGATCAGGGTGGCGACAAAGTTTGTCAATGTGGCCCGGGACTTTTTCGCGCGTCAGGGTTTGCAGGTGGAACTGATTAAACTTTACGGCGCGATGGAACTGGCTCCAAAAATGGGTCTTGCGGACATGATTGTCGATATCGTAGATACGGGGAACACGCTGCAAGCGAATGGACTCGAGCCGATCGACGAAATCGCGGCCGTGACTTCTAGGCTGATCGTCAATAAAGCTGCAATGCGTTCTCGCCATGACGAAGTCAAAATGATCATCGAGCGGATTGAAAAAGCACTTTAAGCAAATCGGGTTTCTGTGGTCGTTTTGCTGCAACGGGGAGTCAGCTGTTTTGCTGGCGACGATCTAACAGCAACGGCGAGCGAGATTCGAGCTAGGCTAACGAAGCAAAAGCACACAGTTCGCAATGAGAAACGAGTAAAAGGCAAGTGATGCGCAGGCTAGACAGTCAGTCTTCTGACTTTGACGAGCAGTTGAAGGCCTTGGCGGTGCCCATGGAAAACGAGGGCGAAAGCGTCGTTGAGACCGTAGCTGGAATCCTGCGCGCCGTGCAGCGCGAAGGCGATCGGGCGTTACTCGGATACACAGAGCAGTTTGATCAGCTGACCGCGTCTAGCGTTGCTGAATGTGAGATTGGGCCGGAAGAGTTGCGCGAGGCTCTAGCTAGGATTTCTGACCAGCAACGAGAGGCCCTCGGCGAGGCGGCGGATCGAGTCAAAACATTCCACGAACGGCAACGGAACGATAGCTGGACCTTCGACGACGAGCACGGCAATCGGCTTGGGCAACGGGTAACTCCCTTACAGCGCGTGGGCGTTTACGTTCCTGGTGGAAAAGCAAGCTACCCATCGTCTGTTCTTATGAACGCGATCCCCGCGCAGGTAGCTGGAGTCGATGAAATCATTATGGTGGCACCGACGCCCGGCGGCGAACGAAACCCGCTGGTACTCGCCGCCGCGCATCTTGCAGGGGTTGACCGAGTGTTCACCTTTGGGGGAGCGCAGGCCGTAGCTGCGTTAGCTTATGGAACGGAGAGCATTCCGCGCGTCGATAAGATTGTGGGCCCTGGCAACCGCTTCGTCGCTGAAGCCAAGCGGCAGGTATTTGGCCGGGTAGCTATCGATATGATTGCAGGCCCATCAGAGATTCTCGTGATCAGTGATGGAACTGCCGATCCGGAGTGGATGGCGATGGATCTATTCTCCCAGGCGGAGCACGATGAAAGCGCGCAGGCGATCCTGTTATGCCCCGACGCCGCCTACCTGGAGGAAATCGATGCGGCGATTGCGCGATTACTGCCGACCATGGAGCGCGCGGCGGTCATTGAGAAAGCGCTAGAGCGCCGCGGCGCGCTGATTAAAGTTCAAGATTTAGATGACGCTGCTGCGGTGAGCAATCGACTCGCACCGGAGCACCTGGAGCTTGCGGTCGCCGATCCGGAAGCGCTCGAGCCAAAAATTCGGGCCGCGGGTGCAATCTTCATGGGTATTCATAGCTGTGAGGCGCTGGGTGACTACTGTGCAGGGCCGAACCACGTGCTGCCCACATCAGGTACAGCTCGCTTTTTTTCGCCGCTGGGAGTTTATGATTTCCAAACTCGTAGCTCGATCATTCATTGCAGCAAAGACGGCGCAGTCCCTCTAGCAAAGGTGGCATGCGTCTTGGCGCAGGGCGAATCGCTGCCCGCCCATGCCCGCAGCGCCGAGTATCGCATCGACGCAAGTTAACGGTAGAGATCTAGCTCTGGTTCTCCTAGCTGACCGGGGAGCGGGAGGCTCGGTACTTGCTACTCAGTTCCGCCTAGGACTCGCTTTCTGGCTCCGCACCTACTATCGCATCGAAATCCATTACGTCGCCCTCTCTCGCGACGGTGACTTTCAGCCGATCTCCCGGTCTCAGCATTTCGACATCCAGCATCGATAATCGCACATCGTTGACCGGTTCATCATCGAAGTGGGTAATAACGTCGCCGGCGCGCAGACCCGCTCGCTCGGCAGGTCCGTCACTGCTGACTCCTAGGACTAGCAAGCGCTGGCCTCTAGCATCTCTGTCGGGCAATAGCTCCACCTCTACCCCCAGCCAGCCCCTAATTACACGTCCGTAACGAATGAGATCATTCATTGCGTATTCCGCAATGTTCGACGGAATTGCCAGAGAAATGCCGATTCCGACATTGCCGCTGGTGCGGCCTTCGGAGGAGGTATAGATGAGTGTGTTGATCCCTACCAAAGCACCGGAACGATCGACCAGAGCGCCGCCGGAGCTCCCGGGATGAATAACCGCGTCGGTCTGGATATAACCTTCGTAAGCTCCTAAATTCAGCATCATGCGGCCCAAGCCAGACACGATGCCCTGGGTGACTGAGTGCCCAAAACCCAGCGGGTTGCCGATGGCCAGCACGACATCGCCGACGGATAAGGTGTCCGAATTCGCAAGGGGAATGGGCGTGAGATCTTCGAGATCGACGCTAAGCGCTGCAAGATCGAGGCTTTGATCAATACCCACTACCGTTGCGGCCTGGGTGCGTCCGTCGCTCAACAGCACTTGAATCGCTTCCGCTCCTTGGATTACGTGGTAGTTGGTCAGCACATAGCCGTTTTCGCGCATGATCACCCCTGACCCTAGTGATCGCTCAATGCGTTGGCGCGGTACGCCCGGTGGTATGGGCATGAAAGGGTTGCTGCGGCGGAGTGTGCGCCGCTCGGTGACGCTTCTCGCGGTATAGATGTTGACCACAGAGGGCGTGGCGGTCGCTACCGCTTGACGAAAGCCTTGAGTGCCGTTGCTTTGAACCGCAGCGGAAGTCTGCGGAAGGACCCAACGATCCAGGATCAGCAGTGCGGCTAGTAGGCCTGCTAGGGCTGGCCATAGCATCGTCCGCAAGAATAAAGACATAAAGCGCTGTTAGACAGTGGGTCTCGTTCGGTGAATTAAACCGCCATTGTATATGATGACTCGCTGGAAAAGATCAGGTGAGCAGACCGCGCCTAACAAGGAGTCTTTCTGGATGACCGCTTCCCGCTCAGAACTCGTGCGTTTTTGTGATGAGACTCTCGAGAGTCAGCGTTTCAAAGACTATTGTCCCAACGGCCTTCAGGTCGAAGGAAAAGAGCAAGTGTCTCGTATCGCCGCGGCGGTGACCGCAAATCAGAGCGTGATCGATGAGGCCGTTCGCTGGGGAGCCGATGCGCTGCTTGTACATCATGGCTATTTTTGGCGAGGCGAGGAGCCGGCAATCGTCTCGATGAAGAAACGCCGCTTAGCTTCTTTACTGGCCGCAGAAGTAAATTTAATCGCCTACCACCTGCCTCTCGATGCACACCCGGAACTGGGCAACAACGCGCAACTGGCGGCGCGACTTGGTTTTACCCATGAAGGCCCGTTGCTGGCTGAGCCGGGTAGTGTCGGCAATATTGGAGTGGTGCGCGAACCCACAAGCCTGGAAGCGATTGCGCAGCGGTGGTTCGAAATTTCTGGGCAAGACCCATTGCTCATCGTACCTGGTGAACGCGAAAAAATGCGCTTGGCAGCGCGCGATGCTCAAGTCCTGACCGAAGAACGACTGGCGCTAGAAGAGAAACAGGAAGAGACACGACAAGAGAAGCAAGGAGAGAAGCTAAAAGGGGCGATAGGCGACGGGCGCACGCGACCGATAACCCGTGTTGCCTGGTGTACCGGTGCAGCGCAGGATTACATTGAGCAGGCTGCGCAACTCGGTGCTGAACTCTACATCTCCGGGGAGATATCCGAAAGAACAGTACACAGCGCGCGAGAACTCAACATCGCTTATATGGCTGCGGGCCATCACGCCACAGAACGCTATGGCGTTCAAGCGCTTGCATCTCTTCTCGCTAGCACATTCGACGTAGAGTGGACCTTTATCGACTGCGACAACCCGGTTTAGAACAACAGTTAGCGAGCCGACTTTTCAACCGGCGACTCGCGCAAGCAGTTATTCCGAGTGGCGCCGACTTGAAAGCTTAGCTCGTGCTTTCTTTTTCCGGGTTCTCTGCTGGCGGCATGTCCGTAGTTTCGAGGCCGAAACGCTCATTCAAGACGCCGGGATCGTCCGGCGACGATTTCGGCGCGTAGTCTCGTGGCGGTTCAACCACAAGGTCATCCGCTTCTAGAACGGGGTTTTCATCAGCTGCTTCCGGCGCGCCAAGTGCCTCAAAGCGAGGCGTATCACTACCAGGGCATAATTCCGCCGCCCCCTCTGCGATGTGCGTGTACACCTCTTTGTACTGCTGCGTGAGGGCGTCGAGCTTCTGCGCGGAACCGGCAAAGTGCTCTTCTACGCGCGCTTGCAAACGCTCTTGAGCGATTTTTGCATCTTCCAACTGCTGTTCTAAGTCTCGGTTCTGCTGACTTCCTGGCGCTGAGCTACGGCCAAATAGAAATCCAACAATTAAACCCAGTAAGGCCGCGACCGCGACAAAGAGGGGTGCATTTTCAGCAAGCGCTTCCACTTTTTTAACTCCTAATACAGCACAAGGCGCCAAAGTATAGCGAGCAAATGGCAGTGTGGAAGCATCGTTTGCAAAAATCAGTGTGGGAGCAGTATTGTCCGCTCCCGCAACGGTACGAAACGTACTTCATTTATAAGCTGAGCGCTCGATCGCGCCCTAACTAGGTGCAAAAACCGCATTTAAGCCATGTCGACACCCCTTGAGCGATATCGAGAAGATCTGCAGCGACCGGATTTCATCCATGACGCCGCGCAAGAACTGGCCGTGCGTGAACTGCAGGACTTGTATCAGCGGCTATTACAGCAACGCAAGGACAGCCGGTCCTGGTCTCGGCGTATCGCTAGTACTTTGGGGCGAGAGCAGCCACTAGAGACTGGTTTGTATTTTTGGGGCGGGGTAGGGCGAGGCAAGACCTACCTGATGGACACCTTTTTTGAATGTCTGCCCTTCGATGAGAAGCTTCGGATCCACTTTCACCGCTTTATGCAGCGAGTACACCGAGAACTCGCTGAACTCGAGGGCGAAAAGAACCCGCTAGACGTTTTTATGAGTCAGTTGGCCGATGAAACGCAGATCATTTGCTTTGATGAGTTCTTCGTCAGCGATATTGCGGACGCCATGATTTTGGCCAACTGTTTGCGCGCAATGTTTGAAAAAGGGATCGCACTGGTGGCTACTTCTAATATCGAACCCAGCGGCCTTTATAAAGACGGTCTTCAGCGGGCGCGTTTCTTGCCGGCAATAGCACTGCTGGAACAGCACACTAAAATTCTCAATGTAGACGCAGGCACTGACTATCGTTTGCGCACACTAGAGCAGGCCACGCTGTTTTACTCACCTCTGGGTCCTGAGGCGGAGGCATCCCTGCATGGCTCGTATCTCGGCCTCACGGGTGCGAGCTCCAGTACCGAGGTCAGTGTGAGTTTGGAAGTCAACGGTCGCGAACTTACCTGTCGACGTTTGTCCGAGGGCGTTGTTTGGTTTGACTTCAGGGCTTTGTGTGACGGCCCTCGTTCGCAGAACGACTACATAGAAATAGCCCGCGAATTTCATACGGTACTGCTATCGGATATCCCCAGAATGCACTCCGCGCAGGACGACATGTGTCGTCGATTCATCAATCTTGTCGATGAGTTCTATGATCGGCATGTAAAGTTCATAGTATCTGCCGCGGCATCTGTAGCTGAGCTTTACGATGGAGATCGGCTAGCCTTTGAGTTTCAGCGCACCGTTTCCCGCCTTTTGGAGATGCAATCTCGCGAGTATCTGACCCTTGAGCACCGACCCTGAAACGCATTCTGGCCGTAGCTCTCACAAGCGCTAGCTATTCTCGTCCCACTCTCTATACATGGGGAATTTTTCGCCCTTGTAAAGGCTTGAACCAGTCAGTAGAATCCGCGCCTCTTTTTTTGCCCCTTAGGCGAAGCCCATGAAAACTTACAGCGCCAAAGTCGGCGAGGTCAGCCACGAGTGGTACCTCGTAGACGCTCAGGACAAGACCCTGGGCCGCTTGGCGAGCGAAATAGCCCATCGGCTGCGCGGAAAGCATAAGGCCGAGTACACGCCGCACATTGATACGGGCGACTACATTGTTGTAATCAACGCCGAAAAAGTTAGCGTTACCGGCTCAAAGCGCAGCGATAAAATGTATCACCGCCATACGGGCTACCCTGGTGGTTTGAAGTCCGTGTCCTTTGAAAAGCTGATCGAGGCGGCCCCGGAGCGCGCTATTCAGGGTGCGGTTAAAGGCATGTTGCCCCGGAACCCTCTGGGTCGCGCTATGTTTCGGAAATTGAAAGTCTACGCTGGCGCCGAGCATCCACATACGGCGCAGCAACCGCAGTTGCTGGAGCTTTAGGAGACTTTATGAGCACAACGCAGTACTACGGCACCGGCCGACGTAAAACCTCCACGGCAAGGGTTTTCCTAAAGTCAGGAGAGGGAGCTATTACTGTCAATCAGCGCCCCCTTGATGTGTACTTTGGCCGTGAGGTGGCACGCATGATCGTGCGCCAGCCCCTTGAGCTAGTTGAGATGAATGAGAAGTTTGACATTAACGTGACCGTAGAAGGTGGCGGAAGTTTCGGACAGGCTGGTGCTATACGACATGGGATTACCCGTGCCTTGATGGACTACGATGAGTCACTGCGCGGAACCCTTCGCTCCGCAGGCTTCGTGACTCGCGATGCCCGAGAGGTCGAGCGAAAGAAAGTTGGCCTGCGAAAGGCACGTAAACGACCACAGTTCTCAAAGCGCTAATACTCCGGCGCTGGCCTAAATCTGTACCGTCGAGCCGTCCATCAGGTGGGCGGCTTTTTTGTGTGTATGCTACCTAAATCTTTCCTTGTCTAGCATTTTCGTCCACGAAATCGGCTTCGGGCTACTCGTGGCTTATCTAACATCGCGATCGATTAGTCCTAATTCGCTGAGTTCAGTCCCGTCAGTGCTCCCTTGCAGTACCGGATGCAGTACCGGAGTTGTAGCGCTGTTTTCGAAACCTCTCCAGACTCAAAATAGCTTTCTGCCTTTGATCGCCGATTAGAGCGTCGCAGAAGCTCCGATATATAGGTTTTTTGCACTATTTAATGAGCCAAAACTGCGGATAAGTCCGTATAAACGTTGAGTTTATGTTGTCGGCTAGAGGCAAAGCCTCTAACATTCGCAGCGTTTGCAGTCACAAACCAAAACCATCCGACAACAAGCGTATTGATCATCGACGAGTGCCGCGCGTAAACACCGTGGGTAAAGCTCCAGAACCGATGCTCTTTGATTATGCGTTCCTGCTAGTACGCGTGCCTGCTAGCGAAGGGTTGTAGGGAAAGGTCAAAGGAGAAAAATAATGTCCGTGTCGGGCAGTACCTTAAGCGGCGACATCGCCGAAACTATGGCGCGCGAGGTCGCTTCAGACGACCTACGCTCTTCTCGAAGCAGCGACACGAGTCCCATTGAGGAGCTCGGTGCTGCGCAAGACCCTAGTGTCGATGCGAATCGACGTAGATTCCTGACTGTGGCAACGAGCGCAGTCGGAGCCGCTGGGGCTGTGGGTATAGCAGTACCTTTCTTAGGTTCCTGGAACCCCTCCGCCAAGGCAAAGGCCGCCGGTGCGCCGGTTAAGGCTGACATCGGTAAGCTAGAGCCAGGCCAGATGGTCGTTGTGGAGTGGCGCGGCAAGCCCGTTTATGTTGTCCATCGCACACCCGAGATGATCGAAGCGCTGCCCGGCAACGATGGCAATCTCAAAGACCCTCTTTCAGAGATTTCTAAGCAACCCGGATACATAAGCGGCCAAGAGCGAAGCATTCGTCCCGAGTATCTGGTAGTGGAAGGCTTATGTACTCATCTCGGATGTGCACCTAAGTATCGACCGGAGGCGGGTGCTGTCGATCTCGGAGGCGATGCTTGGCAAGGGGGGTTTTTCTGTCCTTGCCACGGTTCTAAATTCGACCTTTCCGGGCGCGTGTATCAAGGCGTTCCCGCTTCCGCGAACTTAGTTGTTCCTCCTTATTCTTACGAAGGCCAAGACGTTGTAGTGATTGGCGTTGATGCGGAGTCTGCCTGATGGAAAACATGCTAATCGGCCTACGCGATTGGGTTGATCAACGCTTACCCATTACACGTGCGTGGAATACGCACATGGGTGAGTACTACGCGCCTAAGAACTTCAACTTCTGGTACTACTTTGGCGTTTTCTCGCTGCTTGTTTTGGTGAATCAGTTGCTTACCGGTATCTGGCTGACCATGAATTACACGCCCAGTGCGGAAGAGGCGTTTGCCTCGGTGGAATACATCATGCGTGATGTAGATTACGGCTGGATCTTGCGCTATATGCATTCCACCGGCGCTTCGGCTTTCTTCGTCGTTGTGTACCTACACATGTTTCGCGCTCTTATCTACGGTTCTTATAAAAAGCCCCGGGAGCTGATTTGGATTTTCGGCATGCTCATTTTTGTCGTGCTTATGGCTGAAGCCTTTGTGGGCTATGTGTTGCCGTGGGGGCAAATGTCTTATTGGGGCGCGCAGGTGATCATCTCCTTGTTCGGTGCAATACCCGTTGTGGGCGAAGACATCGTGACTTGGATTCGTGGTGACTACCTTATTTCGGGGATCACCCTTAACCGGTTTTTTGCACTCCATGTGGTCGCTCTTCCGATCGTTTTGCTTGCGCTAGTGGTGCTGCACATCCTTGCCCTGCATGAGGTGGGATCGAACAACCCCGATGGCATTAATATCAAGGATAAGAAAGGCCCGGATGGAATACCCCTGGACGGTATCAAATTCCACCCGTACTACACTGTTCACGACATTCAAGCTATAGCGGTCTTTCTTTTCATCTTTTGCGGCGTGCTGTTCTTCATGCCTGAGATGGGAGGATTCTTCCTTGAATATGCAAACTTTGAACAGGCAAATGGCCTTAAGACGCCTGATCACATAGCACCCGTTTGGTACTTCACGCCTTTCTACTCGGTACTCAGAGCCGTACCCGATAAGTTTTGGGGTTTTATCGCATTCGCCGCCAGTGTCGCCATACCCTTCGTACTTCCCTGGCTGGATCGATCACCGGTTCGCTCCTGGCGCTACCGTGGCAACATAAACAAAGTGATGCTGGTTCTATTTGTGGCTTGTTTCCTGATTTTGGGGGTCCTCGGCGTTAAATCTCCGACGCCGGAGAGAACCTTCCTGGCACAGATTTGCTCAATTTTCTATTTCGGCTTCTTCTTGTTCATGCCCATTTGGAGCGCGATCGATAAGAACAAGCCAGTGCCCGAGCGCGTGACTATGGATGGTGGTATCGGCGCCCTTGGAACCATTGGTGGGTTTGCACTGATTATGGTGCTAACGGTTATTCCGTTGAAAGTTGTGGGCGCCGAGTCTGCTTTCAATTGCGGGACCATCCCCTGTGACGAGATCGATCTCGATATTCACGACAAGGAATCCATGCAGAATGGCGCTAAGGTTTATATGAACTACTGCATGGGTTGCCACTCACTGAAGTACGCGCGCTACAACCGCGTAGCGGACGATCTGGGAATACCCTACGATTTGATGGAGGAGCATCTGATAGCGGATCCTTCCGTCAAGATCGGTGCGTTGATGGACAACGCGATGGAGACAAACAATGCGAAGAATTGGTTTGGTGCGGCTCCTCCGGACCTGACACTGATTGCTCGCTCACGTAACCCCGATTGGCTTTACACTTATCTGCGCAGTTTTTATCGCGACGACACGCGTCCCTATGGGGTGAACAACAGAGTCTTTCCGAACGTTGGTATGCCGCACGTATTACTTGAGTTACAAGGCTTACTGGAATGTGCTCCCGAGGGGCACGGCGACAGTCAAGATTCGGATGCGCACAGTGATGAACATCACGGCTCAGCTTGCGAGTTGGCCAATGAGGGCGTGCAGACCACCGATGAGTACGACGGCACCATCTACGATTTGGTTAATTTTTTGGCGTATGTCGCAGAGCCGATGAAAGCTGATCGGCAGCGGATTGGCGTATATGCGCTGCTGTTTATCGCCATATTTTACGTGTTTGCTAGCCTCCTAAACCGAGAATATTGGAAAGACGTTCACTAGAATAGACGGACGACTGGCCTACGCAGAGAGAAATTCTGTTGGCCCAAAGCAAATAGCGAGTTCAGCGTTTGCCGCAAATCAGGTAAGATCCGCACACATCTCGACACAAGTGGCGACCGGAGCCTTGTTATCACGCTAATAGTTATCACGCTAATAGCGTACTAGCTCCGCGTCGCCGCTCGCGTTTACACCCAGCGTAGTTTGGACTTTTTGCCCTTCATGATTTTTTACTCTGACCCCACATCACATTACAGTCACCGCGTTCGTATTGTTCTCGCTGAGAAAGGCGTGACAGCCGAAATAATCGACGTAGATCCAGCCCATCCCCCACGAGAACTCTCGGAGCAAAATCCGTATAACTCGTTGCCAACACTCGTAGATCGGGAGCTTTCGCTCTATGAAACGCGAGTGATGATGGAATACTTGGATGAGCGTTTCCCACACCCGCCCCTGCTACCGGTTTACCCAGTGGCGCGTGCCGAAAGCCGCCTGTTCATGCATCGTATAGAACAGGACTGGTGTTCATTGATCGAGTCCATCCAAAATTCCCGAAGCGATAACGTTGTAAAGCGATCCGTCAAGGAATTGCGAGAGGGCATCCTAGCCATAGCCCCGATCTTTGCGGAAAAACCTTTTTTCATGAACGACGAATTCACCCTAGTCGACTGCTGCATCGCTCCGATTTTATGGCGTCTTCCTAGCCTTGGAATCGATATTCGCCCCAGCAAGCAATCAAAACCGCTGTTTGCGTATATGGATAATCTGTTCAAGCGAGAGTCGTTTCAACAGAGCCTGACAGAACAAGAGCGGGAAATGCGACTGTAGTCGCATGACACCGGAGACCCGATGAAGAACTTCGATGGGATTCCATGTTCGAGTACACGGTCTCTGAGTGCATGAGAATAGGCTGCGACCAAACCTTTTGCGTAAGCAGTTCTGCTTCGAAGCTATGGCCTTTTTTCAAGCCATTCTGAGCCGAGCGCCCTAGCGTTGAATTCCAGCAGACCCTATCTTCTGCGAGCTCTGTATGAGTGGATCGTGGATAACGGATGCACTCCCCACATTATTGTGGATGCGGAGTCACCGGGTGTTGAGGTACCTACACAGTACGTAAAGGATGGACAGATCGTTCTGAATCTGTCGCCGTCTGCCGTCATTGAACTTCAACTAGGAGACGATCATGTTAGCTTCAACGGTCGTTTTGAGGGTAAACCTACGGACGTGTATATACCCATTGTGGCCGTTTTAGGTGTATATGCTCGAGAGAACGGGCAGGGAATGGCGTTTGAGCCGGACGAAGAAGATGTAGGACCGGACGATCCGGGAAATCCGCCGACGCCCCTGCGTCGACCGGGGAAGCCTAGTCTCAAGGTCGT
The DNA here is from genome assembly GCA_039815155.1 of Pseudomonadota bacterium. Taxonomy (GTDB): domain Bacteria; phylum Pseudomonadota; class Gammaproteobacteria; order Pseudomonadales; family Halieaceae; genus Congregibacter. The sequence continues at coordinate 34,978 of JBCBZV010000009.1, read as the reverse complement.
CAAATAGCGGCGCCGTCGTTACCGGCGTCAATGTATTCAAATAGCCTTACGACTCGTTGTACACCAGAAACACCCGCTGCGGAGCCTGCAATACGATCCGCCTCTTCGTGTGTGACCATGCCCAAGAGATAGACAACCCCGTCTTCGGCCACCACCTTTGCACGCAAACCGGGTGTCTTGCGACCGGTCAGCAGAAATGTCTTCACCTTGCTCGCAATCCACTTATCCGATGCTCGGGTCATAGTTGAGCTTGCAGCGGCGACTTCCAACTCGTTGTAGATTCGACGTACGTCTCTAATCTCTCGAATTACCTCGTTGGCTTTTTGACGAAGGGCCTCTTCGGGAACCTGGCCAGCGATCAAGACATAGCCGTTGTAACTCTGCACCACCAAATGTGCATCGTCGTAGCGTTCGTCTGCCGCGTGGAGATTCACGATTGCTTTGGTTTCAATCGATTCATCGGCGAGCCGCTGATAAAAAGTACGTTCGCCCGGATCATCAGTGATCGCTTCCGAGTCTAAAGCGACGAGCAGAGAGGTGCAGCCCTGGATGCAGCACAGGACAAGCGCAAACAGGATGAGTTTGCTTGAAGCGGTTCGTTGCCGGTACGTCATAGATTCTGGGGAGTTTGAAAAGAAAGTACGCATTGTTTGTGATTCATGAATCGCCGTTCATAAGCCTTTGCAGCAGGTCCAGGAGGCTGTGACTCGCCATTAGCGCAAGTTCCAATCGAACCTCCCGTTTCGCAGCGACGATGGGAATGCAAACTGCCGCCTCCGCTTCCGATACTTCGGACAGCAGCAGCAGATGAAGGTTTCGTTCGCGCGCAAAGTTGAAACACGATCCCACAAATGGTGCGGCTTTTGCTGTATCGATTAGCAATAAAACATCCCCGTCTCGGCAAACAGGCTTCACGTCATTCAGGAGAGCGGTTGAACTGTCTGGCGCGTGATTGGAAGTGAAGGCGATACACGGTATTGCCGCGTTCGCGTTATCTCCCTGGCGCGCAGCCTGAGCAATATGTTCAGCACAGCAAGCGTCGCCACCGACTGCGCAGATCAATAGTTTCTGATCCTGCACAAGTTGATTAAAAAGTATCCTGCTTGCGACCTCTAGTTGTGGTGCGATCTCATCGACAGCATTTGCGATTACCTCGATGCGACCGCGGAATTCGTTAGCAAGGTGCGTGTAAGCGTCCATTCAAATCGGCGATGCGTTTACGTCTACATCGTCACAAGGGGAGAAGCCGAACCGGTCGTGCTTAGATGACGCTAGGCGAGAAAGGCTCCTGGTATCCAGTGGGCGGAATAGCAGCCTCCCGAGCTTGCCGCGTTCGCCGAAGCGACTTCCGAGCCTGCGCCTAAACCTACAGCTGCGAATGGCTCCCACGTGATTACATCGAAGCGGCAGGGTACGTTCGCCCATCGGGGGTGTTTTTGTAGAAAGAAAGCGGCGCACTTCTTAATTTTACACTGCTTTTGACGGGCTACGGTGGATGCTGCGCTGCCGTGGGACTTCGTTCTTCTCGCCCGCACTTCTACAAACAGAAGTCGGTGCTCATCTGCCGCAATTAGGTCTATCTCCCCGACCTTGCAGCGGTAGTTCTGCGAAATTATCCTAAAGCCTTGCTGCTGAAGAAACAGGGCAGAGCGCCTTTCAAATTCAGCGCCGCGTACACTTGCTACCTTCTCTCGGCCGGAAGACTCTGATCTTGACCATCCAAGGTTTTTCTTGCGCTCAGTGCAGCGATCGCTTCGAGACTTCCGGGACGATTCTGTGGGAGGTTTTTGCATGGGCTGCCCTCCATGAGTAGCCTTGAAGCTGAACTCCCATGGTAATTCAGCGTCTTCTCAAAACGCCTCGATCAAATTCGGCCAAGATTAATCTTCGTTTTAAATTGCCGTTTTCCGTTGTTCTCAGTTCTGCGGTCTGACCTGAGTAAAAAGGCAGCAGTGATGCCTGGCTCCGATGATAGCGTCTGGAAAGGCGATAAGCGTCGGCGCCGAGGGCGAAGAGGGGTGAGAGGGTGCTGCCCAAGTCTCCACTGGGCGGTTCAAAGTCGCCGCCATCGACTCGCCAGGGCATTGTAAGAAGTCGAACCCCGTTTAAATCTCGATTAGCGTTAGGGTCTTTGCTGCGCGTATCCGCAGTCGAAACAGCATATACCGGTAGGTCCCCCGCAAAGTGATAGTCGATTAGTGGCTTCAGAGCTCGGGCTTCTTCCGCGTTGCGGCAAATCATAAAAATTCCGTCGAGGTCTTTTCGCCGTCGATCCTGGACCTCAACCGCCGAGGAAAACAGTCGTCGAACAGAACGATTGCGTTCGGTGCTGGTATCGAGATTCAGGGTCGACCTTAGAACTTCCGAGTAGCTACTCATCGCGCCATAGACACCCGCCGAAGCTACGCTGCCGCCCAGCGTATTCCAGCGAGACACTAGCGCCCCTTCCATACGGTCTCCCCACTCTCCTTCTGGGCGCAGCAATACAACTCTCCGAAGACCATCGGCGAAGGCCGCTTCTGCGAGTTGGGAGGCTTCATCCTCCGGGGCGAGGGAGAGCTGCAAAACATCGCTTACCTGGTCGGCGCTGCTCCGTTCCCGACGATTTAGAGTGATAAGAGGTGTTTCCGGTTGAAACTCAAAAACCTGTTCTACTCGTCTTTTCTCCAGCGGACCGACGATCAGATCTGCTTCCCAAGCCTTAGCTTCGCCGTAGGCGTCTTCGATTCGTTCTAGTCTTCCCGTATCTATCAGCAAAATGTTCATGTTCACGATGCTGGCGGCAGTCGTAGCGCGGTCCCGCCGCGGTATTTGGCTGCTACTCTGCTCTCGATAGAACTCGGAAAACACGCCATCGCTCACCGCTGCCCCGGCGCGTTCAAGAGGGCCTGATATGGGGGCGAGAATGGCGACCCTTTCGATGCTTGCATCCTCTAGCGTTGCTGTTCTCAGCGCTTCAGCCAGCGGCAGCGCCGTGTGATCACCATATTGAATTATCCAGGTTTCGAGATTCGCTAACACATCCTGCGGGTGCTCAATCCGGCTCAACAAGGCTAAGTCGATCCAGGCCTGCTGCTGGGGTAGCGCTCGGCGAGCAGTTTCCAATTCCTCTTCGTTTAGCCGCTGTAAATGCTCCCAGAACATGCTGCTAAGTTTGCCAGGGTCGTTTCCTAAAACGGAGAATCGCTGCAGCTCAATAATCGCGGCTAGGGCCCTCTCCGAATCGTCTGCTAGCGATGCGACTTCCAACTCCTTGAGCGCCAAACGATATCGGATCGCTTTCGGAGTGGGTAATGAAGCTAGCCGCACCCGGTCGCGATCGTAGTCATCCACGCGACCCCTTTCCCAGTGAATGAGTACATTGAAGTACTCGAACCAAGCGTTTATGCCAGCGTCTTCATAAGGTAAGTTATCGCTCGCTAGTATCTCCTGGTCTTTTGGAGCTTGTTCTTCTAAGGCAGGCGTTTTCTTTGAGAACGCTGGCGAATCCAGAATCGATGCTTGGGTGCTTTCCCCCACAGATTGGATGCGTTCGCGCGTAAAAGATTGCGCATCGACTAGGGGCGCTGCATCCGATGCTAATGCAGCGGGTTTCATCGCGGCCAGGAGCGCATCGAGCGCACTCTTGGCTGTCAGCCAGTCGTGCCTTGCGAGCGCTTCCTCCACCGCCGCAAACTGAGGCGGCGCGGCAGGGTCAAGCGCTTCCTGTTCTTGTCCGATGAAGTCTGAAGCGGTTTCCGTCATCGCTTCCCCTGCGGGCTGTTCATCGGGAAAGGCGACCCGACCGGGAGGAAGCCCGGGAGCGCTACCGCAGCCATGCAAAACGGTGAGCAGTAGGAGCAGCACGCTAATCTTTAATGCAAAGGCTGATTGCCCAAAAGGTCCCATGCAGCCCCCTGGCACACTGTCTACCCTCGGGTGGCAGAACCAAATTGAGTGCATGCTATCCTCGGTCCGAATGGTTGGCATCCTCTTTAGTATAAGTCGCTTCCAAAGTCGGTTCGTTCTATGAGCGGGATTTTGTATATCGTCGCCACTCCCATCGGCAATCTCGACGATCTCTCACTACGGGCTGTCAAAGTCCTGAGAGACGTATCCGTGATTGCTGCGGAAGATACGCGGCGCACAGCGACTTTATTGCGAGCCTACGAAATACCCACCTCTATGACCGCGTATCATGAGCACAGCGACGACCGATGTATGCGGCAGCTTGTCGATCAATTAAAAGCCGGTAGCAGTATAGCTCTAGTCTCCGATGCGGGAACTCCCGCAATCTCTGATCCTGGATACAAATTGGTTAGGGCGGTACAGGACGCGGGTGTGCAAATCGTGCCTATACCCGGCCCCTGTGCTGCGATCACGGCTATCAGTTGCTCAGGAGTCGCGAGCGATCACTTTTTCTTTGAAGGTTTTCTTCCCGCTAAGGCTGGCGCCCGCCGCCATCGTCTCGAAGAGTTGCGCGATCTAGCTCACACGACGGTTTTTTATGAGGCTCCGCATCGTCTAAACGACACGCTTACAGCCATGCTCGCCGTTTATGGCGCCGAACGGGAGGTGGCTCTGGCTCGGGAGCTGACTAAAACATTCGAAACGATCAAACGAGCACCCTTAGCGGAGCTTCTGACCTGGGTTTGTGAGGACGCTAACCAGGAACGAGGTGAGATAGTGTTAATTGTTAGCTCCCAACGGGAGCGTCCTGCCAATTCAATCACCCCGGAGATCGCTGATCTGTTAACGGCGCTGGCACAAAGCTACCCGGCTAGGAAGGCCGCAAAGCTGCTAAGTCCGGTCGTCGATATTCGCACTTCGGATCTCTACGACTTCCTGCTGGATCAAAAACAGCATAAATCTTGATCCGACCGTGTTCTGTGGCTAGGCTTAACTTGGAGTTGGCCAGACGATCGCTGCGTGGGTCATATTTGCCACCGCGGAGGAAAGTCCGGGCTCCATAGGGCAAGGTGCCAGGTAACACCTGGGGAGCGCGAGCTCACGGAAAGTGCAACAGAAAGGATACCGCCGAACCATTCATCTCAGTGCCGGATAGCGTGCATTCACTTCTCGGCTGCATTCGTAGGAAAGCGCAAGCCGCGAATGCAACGGCCAATTGAGAAACGGCCACAAGCGCATCGAGTATTGAGATGAATGGTTGGGTAAGGGTGAAAAGGTGCGGTAAGAGCGCACCGCGTGGCTGGTGACAGGCACGGCGATGGTAAACCCCACCTGGAGCAAGACCAAATAGGAACTCGTTTGCTGCTGCCCGCAGTGGGTTCGGGTAGGTCGCTTGAGGTCGACGGCGACGTCGATCCCAGATGAATGATCGTCCACGACAGAACCCGGCTTATCGGCCGACTCCATTCTCTATTCTTTTTCTATCTTTTTCTTTTTCTATCTTTTTATCGCGACGGGTCTCGCCGCTTTCCGACTTTCGTTTTCTGCCTTCCACCTTCCGCCTTCCACGTTCCGGTCTTCGGTATCCCACAAGATAGACCGCCCAACGTAAACGGAACGCCTAACTGTTAGGCGAAGCGGCTCGTTTTTAGCTAGAAAGCTCGTGCTTTGGATACCCTCATGGGGCCCTCAAAAGCCTTCGAAGAATGGTTCCGAACTTAGCGCCAAATTTCAGCCGAAGTAAGGCCCTGGCCTCTTGCTTAACGCCCCATTGCTTGAGTGCAAATTGTCTTACTAAGGCTGAGTCGTTTGAAACCGATGTTTTTAAGGGACAAGAGCCGTTTTCCTTATCCTTTTAGACGGATTGACGATAAAAAAAAGCTTATCTATCTCATTATTGAATTAAACCTAAAGTAAAAACTTAGGTAGATTCCATAGATGGCTGTTTTCCGTCTCTTTTGATATTTTCGATCCTCATTCTAAGCGTGCTATTTGATACGCTAATTTAACGCCAAACCCCTGAATTAGCAGGTTTTTTTCGATTCACCTCTCTTGACTCACCTAAGTTCACAACCCTATAGTGTCCTGTAGTGGAATTATGTGGATATTACTGGCTTTTTGTGGAGAAGCTGGCAATAAAGGGGTCCGTAAAGGGTGTTCCGTGGGGTTCAACATATCAGTATGGACGCGAAAGGGCGCATGGCAGTGCCGTCGCGTCATCGTGACGCGCTGATAGCCCAGGCAGACGGTCAGATCGTCGTCACCATCGATACCCAATCTCCCTGCCTTTCAATTTACCCCCTCGCTGAGTGGGATCGTATTGAACAAATACTTCAAGACCTCCCTTCGCTAAACCCTGCGGTCAAGCGATTCCAGCGGCTCATGCTGGGTTACGCGACCGATATTCAGATTGATGCCAATGGCCGTATGTTGCTACCGCCTTCACTGCGGGAATACGCTCATTTCGAAAAGAAGCTGGTTCTAGTTGGTCAGGGTAACAAGCTAGAACTCTGGAGTGAGGAGCTGTGGATTAGCGAGCGAGATAGGGCGCTCGAAGAGGTTGCGGCAAATACGCCGTTGCCCGATGAGCTGATGAATCTGCCGCTATAGATGGCGACCCGACATGAAACGGTCTTGTTGCACGAAGCGATCACATTGCTGGTAAGCAACCCCGGCGGCTTTTACGTTGACGGAACCTACGGCAGGGGCGGTCACAGTCGCTTATTGCTCGAGCGCATCAACGAACATGGTCGCCTGCTTGCCTGCGATAAAGACGGCGAAGCGGAAGATAACGCACTTCGATTAACGGAAAAGGATCCCCGTTTCTCCTTCTTAAGGGCGTCATTCGCCGACATACCAGAGTATTTATCTGGTCAGTCTCAACAAGCCGATGGAATTCTCCTTGACCTGGGAGTATCCAGCCCCCAGCTGGATCAGGCGGCAAGGGGTTTTAGCTTCCAAAGCGACGGCCCTCTCGATATGCGCATGGATCAGAGTGACGGTATGACCGCGGCGGAGTGGCTTGCCCTTGTTGATCAGAAGCAGCTAGAGCAAGTGTTACGCGATTACGGCGAAGAGCGTTTCGCTCGACGTATTGCTCGAGCCATTGTTGACGCCCGAGATCGGGAGCCGCTTCTTAGCACGGCGCAGCTCGCTGAGATTGTGAAGGCGGCGCACCCGCGCTGGGAACCGGGGAAACATCCGGCAACACGTGTATTTCAGGCGATCCGGATTGCAATCAATCGCGAGCTTGATGACCTAAAGGAATTCCTCGGGAAGGTCTTAGCAGCGCTGGCGATCGGAGGAAGGTTGGTCGTCATCAGCTTTCACTCTCTAGAGGATCGGCTGGTCAAGCGCCAGTTTCGCGAGTGGGCGAAGGGCCCAAGTGTGCCGAAGGATATACCGTTGCGGGCGCAGGACTATCAGTCGAAGGCACGGCTTCTCGGAAAGCCCGTCCGACCTGGCGGTCCGGAGCTCGAAAGGAATGTCCGCGCGCGCAGCGCGATCATGCGCAGTGCGATGAGGTTGGCCTGATGCGAACTAAACGCTCCCTGGCAGGTGGAATCTCACTTTTAAGCGTCGTGCTTCTGACTGCGTTTTCAGTGATCGCAAGTACGCACGAGAGCCGTCAAATTTATTCTCGGTTGCAAGGCTTAGAAGCCGATCGCTGGTATCTTGAAGAAGAACACAGCCGCCTTCTGCTCGAGCAGAGTACTTGGGCTTCTCATCATCGCATCGAGAGTGAGGCGGTTAACTCGCTAAAGCTTGTGGTACCGGCGAGCGATCAGGTGCGTGTGGTCTCTCCGGGGCGATCTCTTCCATGAGTAAGCGAGCGCCAACGGTAGCTTACCCCTGGCGGGGCCTTTTCGTACAAACGTTGCTGATCGCACTGTTCGTCGTACTCGCAGGAAGGGTGCTAGCTCTCCAGGTTTTAGACAGCGATCGCGGCTCCTCTTTTTTACGGAGTCAGGGTGATCGGCGGGTAGTGCGAACTGCGGAGCTGCCGGCCTATAGAGGACTGATCAGTGATCGGCGCGGTGAGCCGCTAGCGGTGAGTACGCCTGTCATTTCCCTTTGGGCGGAACCCCAGCTTCTTGCTCAGAGCGGCCGCATCAGCGAGCTCGAACAAGCCCTCGGGCTGGAGCCGACCGCTTTGCAAACAAAGCTTCAGCGCTATTCCAGCCGTCGCTTTATGTATTTAAAAAGGCATCTTGTGCCCGATGAGGCTCGTGACGTCCTCGCTCTGAATATAGCTGGTGTGCGCCCCGAACCGGAGTACAGGCGGTTCTATCCTGCCGGAGAAGTGGCGGCCCAATTGGTTGGGATGACCAACGTCGATGGGGAAGGCGTTGCCGGTCTGGAGCTCGCCTATGACCAATGGCTGCAGGGCAAGCCAGGCCGCAAGCGCTACATAAAGGATTTGCACGGTGATGCGGTCCGCGATATTGGAGTAATCGCAGCCGCTGAACCCGGCCGAAATCTCCAGCTGTCCATCGACCTTCGTCTCCAGTATCTCCTGCATAAGGAGCTGGGTCGCGCAGTGACCGTTAGCGGCGCAGCGGCTGGGGTCATTCTCACGCTCGATAGCAGCAGCGGCGAGGTTCTTGCGAGCGCAAGCTATCCGGATTTCAATCCGAACGACCGACGCGGGGTGGTCATGGCGCAAACCCGTAACCGCGCCTTGACCGATGTGTTCGAGCCGGGATCGACGATGAAACCGCTAACACTCGTTGCGGCGCTTGAGAGCGGGCTATACACGCCAGAAACGCAAATTGATACCAGTCCTGGGCGTATCTTGGTGGGCAAAAAGATGCTGCCCGATCCGCGCAACTACGGCGAGCTTAGTCTCTCACGGGTAGTCGAAAAATCGAGTCAGGTCGGAATCACGAAAGTAGCGCTAGCGATTGGTCATGAGCCAGTGTGGGAGGTATTTCAGCGCTTCGGTCTCGGGCAGGATACGGCCACTGGTTTTCCCGGTGAGCGTGCTGGTGTATTGCCCCAGAGAGAGCGATGGAGCCCTATCGAACAAGTCACCCTTGCTTTCGGTTACGGTCTGAGCGCGACTCCCACGCAGCTGGCACGAGCCTACGCGGTCTTTGCGAATGACGGCGTGCTGCCTGAGGTCACATTACTCAAGCGGGACAAAGCAGGTTTGTACGGGGAGCGCATTATCGCTCCTAAGGTGGCAGGCCAGGTTCGGACGGTGTTGCAGGCGGTTACGGAAGACGACGGTACCGGAACGCGTGCCCATGTCCCTGGGTTCAGCGTTGGAGGTAAAACTGGGACCGTTCACAAAGCCGCGAAAGGTGGCTACTCGGACGATCAGTATGTGGCACTTTTTGTCGGTCTGGCGCCGATAGAAAGCCCTCGGTTCGTCACCGTCGTTGTATTGGACAGACCCAAGGGTGATGACTACGGCGGCGGTGCAGCAGCGGCCCCCGTGTTTTCGCGAGTCGCTGCGGAAACTTTGCGTCTGCTAGGCGTACCGCCGACCGACGATGATTCGTTTCATCCGTCTAACGCAAAGCTACTCGCGTTGAATCAACCGAGCGCGGCGATTCAAGATGCTGGAGGCGACGCCCTTCGATGAATAGCAGTCGCTCCCTGCATGAACTCTTAGCCGGCTATTGCGATGCAGTACCCGTCCAACCGGTGACGGGTATCCAGCTCGATAGTCGCAAAGTGAATCCAGGCGAGCTGTTTATTGCACTTCGCGGCCAGGTGGTGGATGGCCGACGCTGTGTAGCTGAGGCTGCTGAGCTTGGAGCGATTGCTGCGGTCGTTGAAGACCAAGTTGTAGAAGACTCCCCGGGTATTCCCCAGTTCGTAGTTCCTCACTTGCGTCAGCATGTTTGTGAGCTGGCAGGGCGCTTTTATGCGCACCCGTCGCGCACCATGCACGTCATAGCTGTGACCGGCACCAACGGCAAAACCACGGTCGCCAACCTGACCGCCCAAATGGCACGACTGTGTGGCTACGATTGCGGTGTTATCGGCACTCTGGGCTCGGCCCTCGATGGAAGCATAAATCCAGCGCTTAATACGACTCCCGATCCCCTTGGACTTCAGCGGACTATTGCAGACTGGTCTCAGCAGGCGCTGCCGTTTCTCTCGCTGGAGGCGTCCTCCCATGCCTTGGATCAAGGTCGACTGAACGCGATAGATATCGACACAGCGGTCTTTACAAACCTTACCCGAGATCATCTCGACTACCACGGAGACATGCGTCGCTACGCAGAGGCAAAGGCGAAGCTTTTTCGCTTCAAGTCGCTGCGAGCCGCTGTAATCAATGGCGACGACCCGCATGCTGCGCTGTTTGAGGAAGGGCTGACAGACTCGGCCAAGCTTCTACGCTATGGGCGCGAGAGAGACGGGCTCGATGTGAGTGTTGGAGAAGTCAAAGGCACGCGTGATGGGCTTTCCTTTCCCATCAAGACTCCCTGGGGGGCGGCAAAGCTACAATGCCCATTGCTCGGTAGTTTCAATGCAATGAATGTGGCTGCGGCTTTTACTGCTTGCTTACAGGCCGGTTTGCCTTTTGACGACCTCGCCATGGCGGTCAAGAAACTAGCGCCTATAAGTGGCCGGATGGATCCATTGCGTGTACCCGGCGCGCCCCTTGTGGTCGTCGATTACGCACACACACCGGATGCATTGTGGCAGGTCTTGTCCGTTCTCAAGGAACAATGCTCTGGTGAACTAATCGCGGTATTTGGATGTGGTGGCGATCGAGACCGAGGCAAAAGAGCCCTCATGGGCGAGGCGGTATCTCGAGTCGCTGACCGTGCAGTTCTCACTAGTGATAATCCGAGAAACGAAGATCCCACGGCAATCCTAAAAGATATCGAAGCGGGGATGAGCTGTCCGTATCTGGTGATTGAAGATCGCGCGGCAGCCATCGATGAGGCGATTCGAGATTCGAGCCCCAACGACTGTGTGCTGATCGCCGGTAAGGGTCACGAGGACTATCAGATAGTCGGTGCCGATCGACTTGAATTCTCCGACCTGAGCTACGCGCAGCAAGTGCTGGCCGAGGTGGCCGCATGATGCGCTGTATGAATTTGGCGCGCGTTGCACAGGAACTCGACGTGGAGTTCGACGGCGCAGCGAGTCAGGTAGCCGGTATTTCCATTGATTCGCGCAAAGTGAGTCGGGGCGATCTGTTTGTCGCACTCCCTGGTGCCCGTGTAGATGGCCACGATTACGTGAATCGCGCCGCTGACCAGGGTGCGATCGCTGCGATCATTGAGAAGCCAGTGAGTGCCGCGATCCCATGCTTTCTTGTAGAGAACTCGCTGGCTGCGATGAGCAGCGTTGCTAAAGCAAATCGAAGCGCCTATTCGGGATCGGTCGTAGCGATCACCGGTAGCTGTGGGAAGACCACGGTTAAAAACATGTGTCGCTCCGTATTCCGTTTAGCAGATTCCACCGTGGCGACGGAAGGTAACTACAACAATGAATTTGGCGTGCCGCTGACGCTAGCTCGCCTCGGCGATGATACGCGCTATGCGGTAGTAGAAATGGGTGCCGCTGGGCGAGGTCATATCACCCATCTTTGTCAGTTGGCGCGGCCCACCGTATCCGTAGTGCTAAACGCTATGGAAGCGCACCTGGATGGCTTTGGCACGATTGCGGACGTTGCAGACATCAAAGCTGAAATCTATGACGACCTTCCCGCTGGCGGCACGGCCGTTATCAACCAAGATCAACCCTGGGCGGAAATGTGGGAGCGAAGAGTTGCCAAGGCGGGTGCTTCTAAGCTCACTTATAGCGTATGGGGAGGTGCCGACGTCTTTGCGAGTGATATTCAGTCCTCCGGGGTGGCATCCAGTCGCTTCGCATTGCATCACAAAGGTCGTCAGGTCGCGGTCGAACTTCCTCTCCCAGGAGAGCATAGCGTCAGCAACGCACTTGCCGCCGCATCCCTTGCCTTAGGAGCTGGAATTGACCTAGAGCTTGTCGCTCAGGGTCTTGCAGCGACAGAGGGTGAGGCTGGCCGTCTGCAGGCGATTCCTTTGACTGAAAATACCACCTTGATCGACGACAGCTACAACGCCAACCCTGGTTCTGTGCGGGCAGCTATCGCCTATCTGAAAAGCACTTTTCGTCGTCCCGCCCTAATACTTGGCGAGATGCTTGAGTTAGGCGAGGAGACTGAGGCAAAGCACCGAGAAATGGGTGAGCTCGCTCGCGAAGCGAAGCTGCATAGACTCGTCGGCGTGGGAGAAATGCTAAAGCCGGCGGTCGCGGCGTTTGGTCCTGCCGGATCCTGGTGTGCTGGAGTAGACGACGTAGCAGACCTCTGCGCTGATCTAGTACGTTCCTGCGACGCAATCTTGGTGAAGGGTTCTCGCGGTGCCGCCATGGAGCGAGTGGTCGCGACGTTTCGATCCGCGAAGGAGTTCAACTGATGCTGTTGCTTCTCGCGGAGTATCTCTCCTCTTTCGAGTCCGCGTTCCGTGTTTTTCAGTATCTGACCTTGCGCGGCATCCTAGCCGCGGGCACCGCATTGATGATTTCTCTGCTGGTCGGTCCAGTAATGATTAGACGGTTGAACCATTACCAAATGGGACAGGCGGTCCGCTCCGATGGCCCTCAGTCCCATCTAGAAAAAGCGGGTACGCCCACCATGGGCGGTGCCCTGTTAATCGTGGCGATCACTCTGGCAACCCTGCTTTGGGCCGATCTAGCCAATCGCTACGTTTGGGTCTCATTGCTGGTAACGCTTGGTTTTGGCGCTGTAGGGTGGGTTGACGACTACCGCAAGGTCGTGGAGCGCGACTCGCGAGGCCTGCCGGCGCGCTGGAAGTATTTTTGGCAGTCCATCTTTGGATTCTCCGCTGCGCTGTTTCTATTTGCCTACTCCGACAACCCGGTTACCACAAATCTGTATTTCCCCTTCTTCAAGGACTTCGCGTTAGCGATGGGGTGGATGTTCGTGGTTCTAGCTTACTTCGTCATTGTCGGTGCCAGTAATGCGGTCAATTTGACGGACGGCTTGGACGGGCTTGCAATCTTACCCACGGTCCTCGTTGGCACGGCCCTTGGTTTGATTGCCTACCTGACTGGCAATATTAACTTCGCACAGTATCTGCAAATTCCCTACGTAGCAGGGAGCGGAGAGCTTGCGGTGTTTTGCGGAGCGATCGCGGGGTCAGGGCTCGGCTTTCTTTGGTTTAACACCTATCCAGCACAGGTGTTTATGGGAGACGTGGGGGCACTAGCCCTCGGTGCAGCACTGGGCTGCGTGGCCGTGATCGTGCGTCACGAGATCGTATTTTTCATTATGGGCGGTATCTTCGTGCTGGAGACCGTCTCAGTCATTCTGCAGGTGGCGTCCTTCAAGCTCACCGGCAAGCGTCTATTTCGAATGGCGCCGATTCATCACCACTACGAACTGAAAGGTTGGCCAGAACCACGCGTGATCGTTCGCTTTTGGATTATTACTGTGATGTTGGTTCTGTTCGGTTTAGCTACGTTGAAGCTGCGCTGATGTCGAGGTTTGCCTTGTCCACTACGAAACCATATCAAGGGCCGAACAGAGACTCGCTTCTGGTGGTTGGTCTCGGTGCTACCGGTCTATCCGTAGCACGTTATCTGCACGCAAAAGGTTTGGACTTTGCAATTGTTGATTCACGTGAAGAACCGCCGGGCCTACCGCGACTCCGCGAGGAGATACCGGAGGTAAGAGCCTACTGCGGCAATGCCGCGCAGACGGCGCTCAAGGGCGCGATGGATTTGCTGGTCAGCCCCGGTGTGTCTTTGTCTGAACCCTGGGTTCGTGAGGCAATGGAGGGTGGCGCCAGAGTTCGGGGAGACATCGATCTCTTTGCAGAGGCCGCTGGTGCGCCGATCGTAGGCATTACCGGATCCAATGCAAAATCGACCGTAACGGCTTGGCTAGGAGAGATGGCGGCAAAAGCCGGGCGACGCGCAGGTGTAGGCGGAAATATCGGAACACCCGCACTCGATACACTCTCACCCAATAACGAGCTTTACGTCACCGAGCTTTCTAGCTTTCAACTCGAGCGGGCTGGCGATTTGGATCTCGCCGTGGCCACTGTGCTTAATTTAACGCCCGATCACTTGGACAGGCATGGAAATTTTCGCGCCTATCGCCGCGCAAAACACCGTATTTTTGCCGCTGCTCGTTGTGTTGTTTTTAACGCCGACGACGAGAGTACGATACCTGCTAATGTCGGTAGCGTTCCTTCTTTTTCCTGGCGCTATGGCGTACCGGTAGGGGAGGAGTTCGGGCTGCGTGAAGATTCTGACGCTGTTTGGATTGCTCAAGGTCGAGCACTTTTGCTGCCGGTTTCTGAGCTGTCTCTCGCGGGACGGCACAACATCGCCAACGCGCTAGCGGCCCTCTGCCTTGGATCGGCTATCCAGCTATCAAGGGACGCGATGCTAGAAGCGCTTTGCAGCTTCTCAGGGCTACCTCATCGCTGCGAGCTTGTTGCCGACTGCCGTGGTATTCGCTGGATCAACGACTCAAAAGCAACCAATATAGGTGCCTCGCTTGCTGCGATTGAGGGCTTGGGTCAAGACAAAAATCTTATCCTTATCGCCGGTGGTGAGGGCAAGGGCGCTGCCTTTGCAGACCTCGCAGCGCCCGTAGCGAAACACTGCAAGGCCGTTTTGCTCATTGGTGCCGCTGCTGAAGAGCTAGCGCGAGAAATGCGAGGTTCCTCTTCAGTCGAGATTAGCGAGACGCTAGAGCGAGCGGTGTCCAGAGCTCGTGAGCTCGCGGGATCCGGTGATACTGTTTTGCTCTCCCCCGCCTGCGCAAGTTTCGATCAATTTGCCAACTACGGGGCGCGGGGAGACGTTTTCCGGCGACTGGTGCTCGAGTTTGCAGTCGGGGAGGGTGCGGCTTGAATAGACTAGCGCACCCGATGAACTTTGAAGCGCACCTTTTACTAGTCGCGGGCGGACTCACGGTCCTAGGTTTAATTGCCATCAGCTCCGCTTCCGTGGAATTTGCCGAAGCGGCCTATGGTGACATGTGGTACCACACCCGCCGTCATAGCGCTTACTTGTTCGTAGCACTCCTAGGTGCAACGGTCTGCTACTCGATTCCGGTGAGTTTTTGGCGTCGTAGCGGATGGGTTTGGCTGCTTGTCGCTTGCCTGCTTCTGATTCTCGTTCTGATCCCAGGTATTGGCCGAAACGTGAACGGGAGTCAGCGTTGGCTGGTGTTTGGCTCTATGACGCTGCAGCCGTCTGAGCTGGCTAAAGGCGCGGTGGTTCTTTATCTAGCGGGCTATCTACTTCGACAGAGAGAAAGCCTACGCCAGGAATGGAATGGGTTGCTGCGTCCCTTGGTGATTTTGTCTGTGGTCGCTGCCTTGCTTCTTGCCGAGCCAGACTTCGGTGCGACAGTAATTGTGATCGCGACAGCTCTTGGCATGCTGTTTCTAGCGGGTATGCGCATGCTGCATCTTTCGCTTATCTCACTAGGTACGACGGCCCTTGGAGCGGTCCTTATCAATGCGGCGCCTTATCGCATGCAACGACTAACCGCATATACGGACCCTTGGGCTGATCCTTTTGGTGCCGGTTTCCAACTTGTTCAATCGCTCATCGCGTTCGGCCGTGGGGGATGGACCGGCGTTGGTATGGGAAACAGCGTTCAGAAACTATTCTATCTGCCGGAAGCCCACACGGACTTTGTATTTTCGATCTGGGCGGAGGAAACCGGTTTTGTCGGCGCGCTCCTTCTGATCGGATTATTCCTGGCGCTGGTGCTACGCATTTTTGCGCTTGGTAAGCGGGCGGAGCAGTTGGGCGACACTTATGCGGCCTTCGTTTGCTACGGAGTTGCGCTCATGTTCTCTGGTCAGGCCTTCGTAAACATGGGCGTGAGTGCCGGCCTGCTACCTACAAAAGGGCTGACCCTGCCATTTGTAAGCTATGGGGGAACCAGTCTGATCGCTTCTTGTGGACTCTTGGCTATCGTGCTTCGTATTGCAAAGGAACTCCCCGTTCCGGCTAGTGGCAGCAAGAAGCGCGTTGCAAAAAAGGAGGTCGAAGGGCCCGAGAAAGGCCGAAAGAAGGCACAGCGAAAAAATAAAAAAGCCGCGGGGCAGAAGCGATGAGCGATCGTCCTCTTGCAATCGTCACCGCCGGGGGAACCGGTGGGCACGTCTATCCTGCGCTGGCGATCGCTACCGTACTTCGAAACCGCGGCTACCAGCTGCGTTGGGTCGGAACTCGACGAGGGCTGGAAAACCGCTTGGCGCCTGCTGCGAACATCCCGCTTGTCCGACTACCTGTGAGAGGACTGCGAGGCAAGGGCGCTGTCCAGTTCCTGCTTGCTATCGTGCTCTTACCCGTTGCTTTCTGTGCTGCCCTGCTCTTGATGCTTCGCTACCGGCCAAAGTTCGTGATTGGACTCGGTGGCTATGCTTCTGTACCCACCGCCATTGCCGCTTGGCTAACGGGTCGCACGCTCGCGTTACAGGAGCAAAATGCGGTCGCCGGAAGCGCTAATCGCCTGCTGGCGCGATTTGCTCAATACGTTGGCACTGGGTTTCCTGGAGTCTTCGCGCAGCATAGACGGAGTGAGTTTGTTGGTAATCCGGTTCGCGCTGAGATCAGAGCGGTGGCAAGTAACCACCCATGGAAGAAACCAAGCCGGGGCTCTTTGCGAGTACTTGTTTTGGGTGGAAGCCTCGGCGCAAGACCGTTAAACCAGCTAATGCCATCCGTTGCTCGTGCTGTAGGTGCCCAATGTGAGTGGATGCATCAGTCGGGTGTTACCGATGAGCCTGCGGTGCTCCGTGCGAGCACGGGCCTGCCAAACTATCAAGTGAGCGCTTTTGTTGACGATATGGCGTCCGCCTACGCCTGGGCGGATCTGGTCATTTGTCGAGCCGGTGCGCTCACCGTTGCGGAGCTGGCCGTGACCGGTCGGCCCTCCGTACTGATCCCGCTTCCCCATGCGATCGACGATCACCAAACCGCGAACGCTAGATTCCTGGCCGACGCCGGCGCTGCCGTGTTGCTACCGCAAGCGCGAATGCCAGAAGAGCTGGAGTCTCTCCTTAGGAAATTTCTCGGCGAGGTAAACGAATTGGAACGAATGTCAGCGGCGGCACTAGCCTGTGGCCAACCGATGGCAGATGAGCGCTTCGTAGACTCGCTGGAGGCTTTGGCCGCATGAGGCCAGCTAGCACAGAAACGGCGTCTGAAATGCGTCGTGTTCGGCGCATCCATATGGTCGGCATCGGTGGCAGTGGCATGAGTGGTATTGCCGAAGTGCTGGTCAATTTGGGGTTTCTAGTGAGCGGTTCAGATTTGCGAGCCAGCGCGGTGACCGCCCATCTTGAATCAATTGGAGTGGCGTTTAGTGAAGGTCACAAAGCAAGTGCTACCGATGGTGCAGATGTGGTCGTTATTTCCAGCGCGGTCGATGGAGACAACCCGGAATTGATTGCGGCCAAAGAGGCAATGATTCCCATCGTTCCGCGAGCTGAAATGTTGGCCGAGCTCATGCGGCATCGCTATGGGATAGCGGTTGCTGGTACCCACGGCAAAACAACGACAACGAGCTTAATAGCGGCTGTATTTGCCGAAGCGAGCTTAGACCCAACTTTTGTGATCGGCGGGCGATTGAACAGCACCGGATCTCATGCTCGCTTGGGTGACAGCCGCTTCCTGATTGCTGAGGCCGACGAAAGCGACGCCTCGTTTTTGCATCTGCAACCGAAAGTCGCTGTGGTAACGAATATCGAAGCGGACCATATGGATACCTACGAAGGAGATTTTTCGAAGTTGCAGAACACCTTCGTCGAATTTCTTCACAACCTTCCGTTCTACGGTTTGGCGGTACTTTGCGTCGATGATCCTGTTGTGCGCGAGCTAGCCTCCGACCTTGGTCGACCGGTTTTGCGCTACGGCTTTGGGGAGGATGCAGACTATCGAATTACCGATCTTCATCGAGATGGTTTGCGCACACACTTCACGGTGCATCGGCCCGGCGACATGCGCAGCGTGAGTATCGTGCTCAATATGCCTGGTATCCACAACGTATTGAATGCGACCGCAGCGCTCGCAGTGGCGAGTGACCAGGAAATAGATGACGCTGTTATCGGTCGCGCTTTAAGTAACTTCGGAGGTGTGAGTCGGCGCTTCAGCGTTTATTCCAAGACGCAAGTCGCCGGTCGAAGGATCACTTTGGTTGATGATTACGGCCACCATCCAACGGAGATAGCGGCAACGCTCGATTCGGTGCGCCAAGCTTTTCCGGCGAGACGCCTATTCATGGTTTACCAGCCCCATCGATTCACACGAACCCGAGATCTCTACGATGATTTTGTGGCGGTCTTAGCTGAGGCCGATGTACTGCTTCTGCTCGAGGTCTATAGCGCGGGTGAAGATCGAATCGCCGGTGCTGACAGTCGGTCCCTGGCTCGCAGCATCCGCCAGCGGGGACAACTTGACCCACTCTATTCGGCCGATAGGGCGGGCGTGCTTACGGTTCTTGCCAACGTTCTCGAAGACGATGACGTGCTGATTACGCAAGGAGCCGGGGACATAGCCCGGCTAGCACAGGATCTGCGTGCCAGTGGAGCGTCGCCGTGATTGACCGCAACGACCTCCAAGAGCTAAACATCGCCGTTCTGATGGGTGGTAGCTCGCGTGAGCGCGAGGTCTCGCTGGCCAGCGGGGCGGCTGTCCTAGACGCTCTTCGCACTGGCGGTTATCAAGTCAGAGCAATCGATGCCACGGGCGAGGCGTGGTGGAACCAGCTTGCCGATATCGATCTCGCCTTCAACAGCCTGCACGGCCCCGGTGGAGAGGGCGGAGTTGTCCAAGGCTTACTCGACACGATGGGTATCGTTGGAACGGGCAGTAATGTGCTTGGTTCAACACTGGCTCTCGATAAGCCAAGAAGCAAATTGCTTTGGCAGGCGCTGAATCTGCCGACACCTAGCTTTGAACTCGTAGAAGACCCCTCTGCGCTTGAGTCCCTGCTCGACCGGTGGGGTTCCCTGTTCCTCAAGCCTGCGTTCGAAGGCTCGAGCATTGGCGTAAGCCAGGTTTCTGAGGTGGGCCAGATCGAAGCGGCTTGGGATCGGGCTAGCAGCTGCAAGGGTCCGGTTATGGCGGAGGCTTTTGTCGATGGGCCTGAATACACGGTAACGATTCTAGGTGATAGGACATTGCCGCCAATCCGCATTTCTTCGCAGGAACAATTCTATGACTATGCGGCCAAGTATGAGCTCGATACGACTCGTTACCACATCCCCTGTGGTCTAGCGGATTCCAAGGAACAAGAGCTTTGTGATCTAGCGCTGGCCGCATTTCAGGCCTTGGGTTGCGAGGTGTGGGGCCGCGTTGACGTGATGGCGACGGAAGCTGATCAGGCTCTTCAGTTGCTAGAGGTGAATACGATACCTGGTATGACTGGACACAGCCTAGTACCCAAAGCCGCTGCCGCAGCAGGCCTGAGTTTCCTGGAGCTAGTCGAGGAAGTACTCCGCCTGTCCTGGAATAACCGGGGAAGAGAGGAAGAGAGTTAATGGCCGCTAAGAGAAATGCGCGTCGCCAACCGCCGAGCTTGAGCGAGCGACTCGCCACTGTCCGAGCGCAATTTCTTGCGCTGATTCCGAACGCTGTCGTTCTTGCCGTTTTCGGAGTTCTCGTCTTTAGCGCAACACTCGCTTTTACCGCGATGCAAAGAGTCACCGTGGAACGGGTGGTGGTGCTCGGAAAAATCGCCCATGTGCAAGAAACGGCCCTTCGCGAAGTGCTGGCTCCCGAACTCGAGGCCGGACTTTTGTTTTTAGACCTGGCGATGCTGAGAGAGCGACTAGAGGCGCTGCCTTGGGTGTACAGCACGGAGCTTCGACGGCGCTATCCGGACACGCTGGAAGTCCACGTTGTTGAGCAACTGCCGATCGCCCGGTGGGGAAGCAATGGTTTTCTCAACCACGAGGCAAAGGTTATCGAAGTGTCCAACGCAGATCGTTGGCGGGAACTACCTCTAATAAGCGGTCCAGACGGACACGCGGCCAGCCTGGTAGCAACTTACCTGCAGCTACGCGAGCAGCTGCGCGGTGTCTCACTCGCTCCGGCAACTCTTAGGGAGGACGAATTCGGTCAGCTGTTTGTGCGACTCGAAAGCGGCACGGAACTGGCTCTTGGATCCCGCGCTTTCTCCGATCGAATAGATCGCTTTCTCTCTCTTTGGCGGACGGAACTCAGTTCGCAGACGCAGCATGCTATTGCCCGCGTCGACCTGCGCTATAGCGAAGGTGCAGCGGTTGAATTTGCAGAGCAACCGAAGCTGTTGGGGATGGCATCTTTAGACGTAGGGGGAGTAGACGAGTAATGGCTTCGCCAAAAGACAGACGGATGATCGTCGGACTCGATATCGGGACGTCTAAAGTCGTCGCAATTGTGGCAGAGGTTGGCGCCGACGATAGTCTCGAAATCGTTGGCATCGGCTCTCATCCCTCCAAGGGAATGAAGAAAGGCGTGGTTGTTAACATCGAGTCGACGGTGCAGTCCATCCAGCGTGCAGTCGATGAAGCGGAACTTATGGCCGGCTGTCAGATTCACTCCGTGTTCGTTGGCATCGCGGGATCGCACATCCGCAGTCTCAATTCCCACGGCATCGTCGCGATCAAGGAACAGGAGGTCGTCGAACAAGATCTCGAACGGGTCATTGACGCGGCTCGTGCCGTCGCAATTCCAGCGGACCAAAAAGTACTGCACGTACTGCCCCAAGAATACGTCGTTGATAACCAGGAAGGCATTAAGGAGCCTCAAGGCATGTCCGGCGTGCGCCTCGAGGCTAAGGTGCACTTAGTTACCTGCGCAGTGAACGCCGCGCAAAATATCGAAAAATGCATCCGCCGCTGTGGCCTGGACGTCGAGGACATTATCCTCGAACAACTCGCCTCGAGCTACTCGGTGCTCACTGATGATGAGCGCGAACTCGGTGTTTGCCTAGTCGACATCGGCGGTGGAACCACGGATATCGCAATCTTCACAGAAGGCTCGATTCGGCACACTGGGGTTATCCCAATCGCCGGTGACCAGGTCACGAACGACATCGCTATGGCGCTTCGTACGCCGTCCCAGCACGCGGAGGAAATTAAAATCCGCTATGCCTGTGCGCTTACGCAGCTTGCCGCTGCGAATGAGACGATCAAAGTTCCTAGTGTCGGCGACCGTCCGCCCCGTGATCTCTCTCGTCAATCTTTAGCCGAAGTAGTCGAGCCACGTTACGACGAGCTGTTTACTTTGGTTCAAGCGGAGTTACGTCGTTCCGGTTTCGAGGATCTGATTCCGTCCGGCATCGTTCTCACCGGTGGTACCTCAAAAATGGAAGGGGCCGCCGAACTGGCCGAAGAGATCTTCCACATGCCGGTGCGCGTCGGCTACCCCCAGAGTATTGAAGGTTTGGCGGATGTCGTCAGAAATCCCATTTACGCCACAGCGGTGGGTTTGCTCCTGTATGGCGTGCAGAGGGGCGATGAGGTTCGAAGAATACGCAATTCCGGTGCCGGTGAGCCCTGGTGGGACCGCCTAGTTGCCTGGGTTAGAGACAGTTTTTAGTTGTTATTTTAGGGAAGGAAGTCGTCGCGAGACGCACAATAAAGGGGAAGTGAGCTATGTTTGAACTCGTTGATAACGTGCCGCAAAGTGCGGTAATCAAGGTGATCGGTGTCGGTGGTGGTGGTGGTAATGCCGTCAAGCACATGATCGATAACCAGGTAGATGGTGTCGACTTCATCTGCGCCAACACGGACGCTCAAGCTCTGTCCGACGTGGACTCACCAACGGTGTTGCAGTTGGGTGGTGAGATCACCAAGGGTCTAGGGGCGGGAGC
This sequence comes from Pseudomonadota bacterium, assembly GCA_039815155.1. Taxonomy (GTDB): domain Bacteria; phylum Pseudomonadota; class Gammaproteobacteria; order Pseudomonadales; family Halieaceae; genus Congregibacter. The sequence goes on along the minus strand of JBCBZV010000009.1, from coordinate 13,242 downwards.
AAATCCGGATATCGGCCGCGCCGCCGCGGTGGAAGATCGCGAGCGAATTGCCGAATCGTTGCGCGGCGCCGATATGGTCTTTATCACCGCAGGTATGGGGGGAGGCACCGGTACCGGGGGAGCCCCCGTCGTCGCTGAGGTCGCCCGTGAGTTAGGCATTTTGACCGTTGCTGTGGTGACTCGTCCGTTCTCCTTTGAAGGTCGAAAAAGGTTGAAAATTGCCGATGAAGGCTTAGGGGAACTTCAGCAGCATGTCGACTCTCTAATCACCATTCCAAACGAGAAATTGCTTGAGGTTTTGGGGAAAAATACCAGTCTCTTGGATGCCTTCAAAGAAGCGAATGATGTATTGTTGGGCGCGGTTCAGGGTATCGCGGACCTAATCATTCGCCCCGGCATGATCAACGTCGACTTTGCGGATGTTAGAACAGTCATGTCCGAAATGGGAATGGCCATGATGGGCACGGGAAGTTCTCGCGGTGAGAACCGAGCGCGTGAGGCAGCCGAGCGCGCTATCAACAGCCCGCTGCTGGACGACATAGATCTAGAAGGCGCGCGCGGCATCCTCGTGAACATCACCGCCGGTTTGGATTTGTCCCTCGGAGAATTCTCTGAAGTGGGCGATACGATTGAGGAATTTGCTTCAGAAGAAGCAACGGTCGTTGTGGGAACGGTGATTGATCCGGAACTCAGCGACGAACTAAAGGTAACGGTAGTCGCGACGGGACTGGGAAACCCAGTATCTCGTGCAACCTTGCAGGTGGTCGAACCACCGCTCGGTGCTCAAGCGGTGCAACGGGAAGAGATGATCGATTCGGTCGACCCTCTTGCTGAGACGGACTACCGCGAGTACGACAAGCCCGCAGCTCGTCGAGGAACGTCTCGAGGCGCAGCGGCCGCAGCTACGGCTGAGAAGTTGGGAGATGACTATTTTGATATCCCAGCTTTTCTTAGGCGGCAAGCGGACTGACCGGAGCGGCGCTTAGGCGCGGACTCGAGGTCAGATGTAGTGTCGGGGTAGTGTTAGGGTCAGTGTAGGCGAGAGCTTGCGCGTCTCGGGTTTGAGGCGGCGTTGAAAAATAGCAGCGCGTGCTCGAGTTAGCCTGTAGTAAGTTGGTGAGGGAGCTTGCTGTAATCGTTGCGAGAGCTCTGCTAACGGTGGCTGTGTTCGGGCCTTGGGCTTTTGGCGGCTGAAGGTGCTTACCGGCTGAAGCTAGAGGCTCCGATGTGCTAGAGAGACCCTAAGCGGATTGAGCGAATTGGCTTCATGATGCTCGACAAGGCGGATGACAGGGAGGTTGTATGATTCGACAGCGGACGTTGCGCAACGCCATAAAGGCCACCGGCGTGGGCTTGCATACCGGTGAGAAAATTTACCTCACCCTGGCGCCGGCACCCGTTGATACGGGTATCGTGTTTCGACGCGTAGATCTAGATCCGGTTGTTGAAATACCCGCTCATGCACTGTTGGTGGGCGACACAACGCTCTCTACGACCCTCATCGAAAATGGCCAACGAGTTTCGACAGTCGAGCACTTATTATCTGCCATGGCTGGTCTGGGTATCGACAATGCCTTTGTTGAAGTAAGTGCGAGCGAAGTACCGATTATGGATGGAAGCGCTAGCCCCTTTGTGTTTCTAATCCAGTCGGCCGGCATCGAAGAGCAGCCCGCGGCAAAGAAGTTCATTCGCATCAAACGAAAAGTAACGGTAGAAGAAGGAGACAAAGTAGCCAGCTTCCTCCCCTTTGATGGCTTCAAGGTCTCTTTCACCATCGATTTCGATCATCCGGTTTTCCGCGATCGTACTGCCCACGCCGAAATCGATTTCTCAAGTACCTCCTTCGTTAAGGAGATCAGTCGCGCACGAACCTTTGGCTTCATTCATGAAATCGAATACATGCGGTCCAAAGGTCTGGCTCGCGGCGGAAGCGTTGACAATGCGATTGTCGTGGGCGAATACCGCATCTTGAATCAGGATGGCCTGCGCTACGAGGATGAGTTTGTTCGGCATAAGGTATTAGATGCTATTGGTGACCTGTATCTATTGGGCTATAGCTTGATTGGCGAATATCAAGCGTTCAAGTCTGGTCACGGTTTGAATAATAAGTCGCTGCGTGCGTTGATTGCTCAGCCAGATGCCTGGGAAATGGTCACTTTCGACGATGTCGCAGAGGCTCCGATTTCCTACCTCCCGGCTCCTGCCTTCGCCGCAGCCGCTGCAGGCTAGTAAACAAAGTCTTCGGCTCGTGATTGCTACTCCACCGCGAGACCCGGTCTATTCGGCCAACGAGCACTGGCGCCTATTCCCCTCATTTAAGTGTCGCCACTCGATTTTTCGACGAAACCTTTCCGCGTAATACCAATTGTCGACTCCAATAACTGCACGGACGTTTCGACGTTTCCGTGAGGACCGTCGAAAGGAACTTCTTCGCCCAACACCGGTTGGCTTGATTCAGCCGCTCATCGACCTCATATACAATCAGCTAGCATGGCGATTGATGACACAGGCGACTAAAGCACCGGTTTCTAAGCCCAAGACCGACAGCACGAAATACCCATTGAAATGATTACATCTGCTTTAAAGAAAGTATTTGGAACGCGTAACGACCGTGAGTTGAAACGAATGCGCAAAACCGTTCGGCGCGTAAACGGTTTTGAAGAAGGTCTACAAGCCCTGTCCGACGAGGAGTTGGCGGCAAAAACCGTTGAGTTTCGCAATCGGCTTGAGCAGGGTGAAAGCCTGGACGCCTTGTTACCGGAGGCATTTGCTGTTGTGCGCGAGGCCGGTGTGCGCACGCTGAGCATGAGGCACTTCGATGTTCAGCTCATCGGGGGGATGACGCTCCATGAGGGACGCATTGCGGAAATGCGCACCGGCGAAGGTAAGACGCTCGTGGCGACCTTGCCGGCCTATTTAAATGCACTCACTGGAAACGCGGTACATCTGGTCACGGTGAATGACTATCTGGCTGGGCGAGACGCACAGTGGATGAGTCCGCTCTATAGCTTTCTTGGTCTCAGCGTAGGCGTTGTTCGCGCTGGACAGGGCCAGGATGAGAAAAAAGCCGCGTATGAGTCGGACATTATTTACGGCACGAACAATGAGTTCGGTTTTGACTATTTACGCGACAACATGGCGTTTTCTCTGCAGGACAAGCTCCAGGCCGAGTTAAGTTTTGCCATCGTCGATGAAGTTGACTCGATCCTAATCGATGAAGCGCGAACACCGCTCATTATTTCCGGGGCAGCACAGGATAGCTCCGAACTGTACAAGCGAATCAACGCGCTCGTGCCAAAGCTGCAGCGTGAACCGGATGAACCGCAGGAGGGCGAAGTACCGCCCGACGAGGAATCGCCCGGTCATTTCACCGTCGATGAAAAGTTACGCCAGGTAGAACTTACAGAACACGGCCATGAGTTTGTAGAAGAACTGCTGGTCAATGAGGGCATGCTAGAGGAGGGAGATAGTTTATACGCGTCGACCAACCTCAATTTGCTCCATCATGTGCATACCGGTTTGCGTGCCCATGCAATGTTTCACCGTGATGTGGAGTACATCGTTCAGGGTGGGCAAATAGTACTCATCGATGAGCATACGGGCAGAACCATGCCCGGTCGTCGCCTCTCGGAGGGCCTCCACCAGGCGATTGAGGCAAAGGAGAGCGTCAAAATCCAGAGCGAAAGCCAAACGCTCGCATCGACCACTTTCCAAAACTACTTCCGTCTCTACGGCAAGCTGGCTGGAATGACGGGCACCGCGGATACGGAAGCGTTCGAATTTCGTCAGATTTACGGTCTCGATGTTGTTGTCATTCCTACCAACAAGGACATGGTGCGACAGGATCTAAACGACCTGGTGTACTTAACCCGCGATGAGAAATTCGAAGCGATCGTAGAAGATGTCAAATATTGCATGGAGAACGGCGCGCCGGCGCTGGTTGGAACGGCTTCCGTAGAGACCTCCGAGGAGCTTTCTGCCCGCTTTCGCAAGGAAAAGATCACGCACAAAGTGCTGAATGCGAAATACCACGAACAAGAAGCGGAGATCATCGCACAAGCCGGGCGACCCGGCGTTGTCACGATCGCTACCAACATGGCCGGGCGAGGCACAGATATTGTGCTCGGTGGCAATCTAGAAGCGGAGTTGCGTCAAGCGGGCGACGCAAGCGACGAGCAGCATGCTGCGATTCAAGCGGACTGGGAGCAACGACACGCGGCGGTGCTCGAAGCGGGCGGCCTCCATATCTTAGGGACCGAAAGGCACGAATCTCGACGCATTGATAACCAGTTGCGTGGACGAGCTGGCCGCCAAGGCGATCCCGGCGTTTCTCGTTTTTACCTTTCTCTAGAAGACAACCTCATGCGGATTTTCGCCTCTGACCGTGTGAAAAATTTCATGCAGGCGCTGGGGATGGAGCGCGGCGAAGCAATCGAACACCGCATGGTGACCAATGCGATCGAGAAGGCGCAGCGGAAAGTCGAAGGGCGCAACTTTGACATTCGAAAACAGCTTTTGGAATACGATGACGTCGCTAACGACCAACGGCAGATTATCTATCAACAGCGAAATGATCTGCTGAGTGAAGCGGAGATATCGGAAACGATTACGACAATTCGTCGAGATGTGGTCAACGAAACCATCGATAACTTCATACCACCCATGAGCGTTGAGGAGCAGTGGGATGTCCCTGGTTTGGAGCGCAGTCTCGAAACGGAGTTTGCTAAGACACTCCCGCTAGCGCAGTGGTTGGAAGAAGATGAAAAGCTGCACGAGGAAGCCATTCGCGAACGCATCGTTAGTGAAATCCAGACAGCCTATGACAGTAAGAGTGCGGATTTAGGCGATGATATGCGCCGAATCGAAAAGCAGATCATGCTGCAAGTGCTCGACACACTTTGGAAAGAGCACTTGGCAACCATGGACCATTTGCGTCAGGGAATACACCTGCGGGCCTATGCGCAGAAGAACCCGAAGCAAGAATACAAAAGAGAGTCATTTGAGCTGTTTCAAGAGCTTCTTTCTAGTTTGAAGTTCGAAGTGATTAAATTCCTAAGCCATGTACAAATCCAGCGCCGGGATGAAGCTGAGCTTATCGAACAGCAACGTCGCGAGGCGGCAGAAAAGGCGAAGATGGCTTTCCAGCATGCGCAGGCGTCAGCACTCGCCGAGGAACCTGCAGCAGAAGCAGCAGAACGCTCGACAGACTCGGGGCAATCCGTTCCTGCCCAGCCCTTTACCCGCGAGCTACCTAAGGTCGGACGCAACGAACCGTGCACCTGTGGCAGCGGTAAAAAGTACAAACACTGCTGCGGCGCACTCTAAGCGCATGAACACTAAATCCTCGAAGGACGTTGCTGCAGATGGCAGCGAGAGCGACGACCTAACACTCGCTCTGGACGCCTTCGAAGTGGCTGGCGTTCAGCTGGCGACAACGGAGGCCGCGATCCGATACTCGGACAGGCGGGACCTGGTTGCGATAGCACTGGCGCCACAGTCGCGGGCCGCCGCTGTTTTTACCCGAAATGCGTTTCGCGCCGCACCAGTTTTAGTCGCATCGGAGCATCTAGCCGCGACAGCAGGGAAGCCACGGCTGCTCTTGATCAATACTGGGAACGCCAATGCCGGCACGGGCGAGGCGGGGATGGCAGCTGCGAAAGCCTGTTGCGCCGCCGCCGCCGCCCAGTTCGGCGTTGACGTAGAGGAGGTACTACCTTTCTCCACTGGCGTCATTGGAGAAGATCTGCCGGTTGATCGCATAGAAGCAGCACTCCCGGCATTACATGCAAGCCTAGAACCCACCGCCTGGATTGACGCCGGTTGGGGAATTCTCACCACTGATACCCGTCCGAAAATAGCGCTCCGCTCCTTTGAGCATGAAGGTCGTTCCTTCCGTATTGCGGGTATTGCTAAGGGAGCGGGGATGCTCAGGCCTGATATGGCGACCATGCTTGGCTTCCTATGTACAGATGCTGCGATTGAGCGCTCGACTCTGGAGGAGTTACTTGGAGCAGCGGTAGACAGATCTTTTCATCGGATAACGGTAGACGGAGATACTTCAACTAACGACGCGGTCGTGTTGGCAGCGACGGGTGCCGCAGGAAACCCGTTAATGAAATCGGGACCGGACTCTGAGATGTCTTCCCTACGGGAGGCTTTCTCGGAGGCACTTACTAGTCTTTGTATCGAGCTTGCACAAGGTCTGGTGCGTGATGGAGAAGGCGCTACTCGCTTCATCGAAGTCGAAGTCGCTGGTGGACGAACAGCGCAAGAATGCTTGGACGTTGCGTTTACGATTGCTCACTCACCCTTAGTAAAGACTGCGCTCTATGCGGCTGACGCAAATTGGGGAAGAATTTTGATGGCGATTGGCCGCTCTCCTCTCGTGGATTTAGACGTCAATAAAGTGTCTATCGCAATGAATGGGATCACCATCGCAGAGCATGGGTCTAGGGCCGCAAGTTATCGTGAGTCCGATTTGGAAGCGTCGCTAAATGAGACTGATATAACGGTCCGCGTTGAGCTTAATCGTGGAAACGCGAGGGAAACGGTTTGGACGTCTGATCTATCTCATGACTACGTCCGCATTAACGCAGAGTACCGAAGCTAGGACCTAAGGTTTCATGGATCAATCTAGACGTGTACGCGTCGCAGTTGCAATCATTCTGAATGCGCAAGGTCAGATCCTCCTCAGTAAAAGACACGCAAATGTCCATCAAGGTGGGCTTTGGGAATTTCCTGGAGGAAAGTGCGAGCCGCGAGAATCTTTCGCGGATGCTCTGATAAGGGAAATTGATGAAGAGCTCGGCCTAGCGGTGCTCGCGAGTCAGCCGGTCATGGAGATCGAGCATGACTATGGCGACAAGCTTGTGCTATTGGGCGTTCGACGCGTTGATCAATTCACTGGAGAACCTTGCGCTCGCGAGGGACAAGCGTTGCAATGGGTACTGCGCGAGCAACTCCGTGGCTATGAGTTTCCCGCGGCGAATCAGTCGATACTCGAGTATTTAGAATCCAGCGAGTTCTAGTCTCACTCAGAGCGTCTCAGCGAGTCCTACGAGCCGCGTGTGTAGCGCATCGGCTTCGTTCTCTAGCGCTTCGAGCGTGCCCGAGTTGTCCACGACCGAATCGGCTCGTGCCAAACGCTCCTCCCGGGAGAGTTGCGCCCACATGACCGCTCTGACCAGTTCTTCGCTGTTATCGTCTCGCCGCATTGTTCGCTCAATCTGCAGCGACTCCGGCACATCCACAACGACAACGTGGTCGGTGAAGCTGCTCTGCGATCCTTCCAGCAGCAGCGGTGAGCTGAGCACCACGTAGGGTGGTTTGGCGGCTTCAAGCTGCTCAGCGATACGTTTACCTATCAGTGGATGGGTAAGCGTTTCTAACCAGACCCGCTCTTCGGGATTTTCGAAAACGATTTCGCGCAACTTTTTCCTGTTCAGATTCCCATCGGGCAGTAGTATCTCAGCACCGTAGCGACCACGGATTTCCTCTAGCGCAGAAGAGCCGAGAGCGACTACTTCGCGGGCGGCGATGTCCGCGTCGACAATCTGGATTCCTTTTTCAGCCAGCAGATTGGTGAGTGCGCTCTTGCCGCTGCCAATACCACCGGTGACGCCCACACAGAATCGTTTACCCACTGATTCCGAGTCCTAGGCTGTGGTCGGAACTAGCAGCTGGGATAGCTCCGTACCCCATAGCAAAGTGATCCAGCCTGCGGCCGCAAGATAGGGTCCGAAAGGTAGGGGCTGGGATTTGCCTTGACCACGGGACCAGAGGATCACGGCGCCCAGGACCGCGCCCACAAAAGAGGAGAGTAGAATAATAAGTGGCAGGCTCTGCCAACCGAGCCAGGCTCCTAAGGCCGCTAAGAGTTTAAAGTCTCCGTAGCCCATGCCCTCCTTGCCGGTGACCAATTTGAAAAGCCAGTAGACGCTCCACAGTAAAAGATAGCCCGCCGCCGCTCCTAGTACTGCGTCGACCAAGGGAATCTCGGCAAAAAAAAGGTTAAACAGCAGACCTAGCCACAGTAGCGGGAGGGTGAGGTTGTCCGGCAGCAGCTGTGTATCGATGTCAATAAAGGCGAGAGCGATTAGAGTCCATGTGAGTACGAGGTAAGCCAGCAGCGCTATCCCCCATCCGGCATATAGCGCAACCAAGGCGCTGAGCACCCCGGAAAAAATCTCGATCAGAGGATAGCGCCAACCAATAGGCTCGTCGCAGTTAGCACAGCGGCCTCGGAGTAGAAGAAAACTCACAACCGGTACATTGTGCCAGGGCTTAATAGCGGCCTTACACTTCGGACAGTGAGACGCGGGAAACGCCAGGGAGAAGTCGTCGTCTCGTTGGTCGAGTAACGGGGCTTGTTGTTCCGGTTCGAGAAGAGCCTTGCAGTCGCGAAGCCACTCCCGTTCGAGTACGACCGGTAGGCGAAGTATTACGACATTTAGAAAACTGCCCACGACCAAGCCTAACAGCGCAGCAAAGATCGGTAGCGCCACCGGATAGAGCTCGAAAAACTCCGCTATGTTAGAAGCTTCGACCAAGACTAGTTAGGCGCTGGGCGTTGTCAGTAGGGTGTGGTTAAGACGTTTGGAGTCTTAGTCGCTGGTTTTAAATCACAGAGCCGAGCATGAAAATTGGCAGGTACATCGCGATCATCAGGCCGCCGACCAAAATACCAAGGATGGACATAATCATGGGTTCCATCAGCGAGCTAAGACTATCCACCGCGTTATCGACCGCTTCCTCGTAGTGGTTTGCGACCTTGTCTAACATTTCGTCAAGTTGCCCGGATTCTTCTCCAATAGAGACCATCTGCAAAAGCATGTTGGGAAACAGACCGGTACTTTTGATCGACTGATACAGTGAAGAGCCGGTAGTAACGTCGTCTCGAATTTGCAGAATCGCCTTCGCATAGACTGCGTTACCCGCGGCACCGGCCGTAGATTCCAAGGCTTCTACAAGGGGTACGCCCGCACTGAATGTTGTCGATAGCGTTCTTGAAAATCGTGCCACGACCGCATCGTGGACGATGTCTCCGAAAATCGGCGCTTTGAGTAGAAACTTGTCTATGGCCTCTGCGAAGGGCTTAGAGCGCAATCGCATCTCGCGGAAGAGGTAAATCGACCCGATAATGCCGCCAGCGATCACAAGCCACCACTTTTGCATAAAGTCAGAGAGTCGTAGCACAAAGAGCGTGAACGCCGGTAAGTCAGCGCCAAAGCTTTGAAAGGTCTCGGCAAATTGCGGCACCACTTTCACCAGCAAGATACCAGTCACCACCAGAGCGACGACGACAACCGCCGTTGGATAAGTCAACGCCTTGCGGATTTTGCCTTTGAGCTGTTCGGTCTTTTCCTTATAGGTGGCGACCCGGTCGAGCATGACTTCTAGCGTACCGGCAGACTCACCGGCACCCACTAGTGAGCAGTACAGGTCGTCAAAGTGACGAGGGTGTTTTTCCAGCGCAGGTGCCAGGCCGCTGCCCGATGCGACATCGTTTTTGATCGTATTGACTAGGTCTTGCATGGTCGGATTTTCGATTCCGTCCGCGACGATGTCGAAGCTTTGTACGAGAGGAACACCGGCCTTCATCATGGTCGCCAGCTGACGCGTGAAGACCGCAACATCCGCCGGTTTGATCGGCTTCTTACGAGCGCTAAACAGCGGTTTTGGCTTCTTTTTTAGCGATTTTGGGACGATTCCGCGTTGGCGCAGCTGAGCTCGCGCCATCGCCCGGGACGGAGCGCTAATCTCTCCCTTCGTTTGGCGACCGTTTTTGTCTGTTCCGGCCCAAAGAAACGGTTCGCTTGTCGCTGTAGTTGCCATTAACCCATGCCCGTTTTGTGCTTAGGTGCTTTAGTTCGCTATTTCTCGTATTCGTTCCAGCTGAATCGGGTTGATGTGCCTTGCTGATACGGCGAGGCCTTTTCTCACCCTGAAGTACAGTATTCCCTACAGCTTAAAAAAGCGATGCAATTTTCACGCCGGGAACAATCGGTCTCATATCCCGCCTTACATTTTGTCGTACATTAACCAGCTCTAAGACGAAAATTCGGCTAAATTTTGGGCCGATTCAACTGCCGCCACACTCTCCACATCTCTCTACCCGAGTTAGCGTGCCAGTGGGTACGAAGAGCGACCGCTAGTCTACAGTTACTCGATTTACCTCTTCCAAACTAATCAGCCCGTCCGCACACTTTTTTAGTGCGGACATACGAAGATCGGCAAATCCTTGCCCTCTGGCTTGCTTAGAAATCTCCAAAGAATTGCCTTCAGACATAATGAGGTGGGCGATCTCCGGGGTGATGCGAACGACCTCGTAGATGCCCACCCGACCTTTGTAGCCGTCCTTGCAAACGTCACAGCCAACGGCTTTCATGATGGTCGCCGATGCGAGGAGTTCTTCGGTGAATCCTTCAGCGAGCAGCGTTTCCCGCGGAATGTCATCCGCCGGCAGGCAACACTCTTTGCACAATCGTCTGCCCAGGCGTTGGGCAATGATCAGGCTGACAGATGTAGCAACATTGAAAGCCGGTACCCCCATGTTCAGCAAACGGGTTATGGTCTCTGCAGCGCTGTTGGTGTGTAGGGTGGAAAGCACCAAGTGGCCGGTTTGCGACGCCTTGATCGCAATCTCCGCTGTTTCCAGGTCGCGAATCTCCCCGACCATGATGATGTCGGGATCTTGCCTTAGGAAGGAACGCAGCGCTTCCGCGAAGTCGAGTCCCACCTTCGCGTTGACGTGAACCTGATTGACACCAGATAGGTTAATTTCAACCGGGTCTTCCGCGGTAGAGATATTGCGTTCCGGCTCGTTAAGAATGTTCAGGCCCGTATACAGCGACACGGTTTTACCAGAACCGGTCGGACCCGTAACGAGGATCATGCCTTGCGGTTGGTTAAGAGCCTTGAGATACATTTCCTTCTGCTCAGACTCGTAGCCCAATGCGTCGATTCCCATTTGAGCGCTCGTGGGATCGAGTATTCGTAGAACAATTTTCTCGCCAAACAAGGTAGGAAGCGTATTGACGCGAAAATCGATTGCCCGATTTCGTGAAAGCTTCATCTGGATCCGGCCGTCCTGAGGAACCCGTCGCTCGGAAATATCCATCTGCGACATGACCTTAAGACGAGCCGACAAGCGTGGTGCGAGATTCTTCGGTGGTCGTACTACTTCCTGCAATACACCGTCCGTTCGAAAACGAACTCGGTAGTCTTTCTCGTAGGGTTCAAAGTGGATGTCGGAGGCGCCTTGCTTGATCGCGTCCACCAGCACCTTGTTAACAAACCTTACGATCGGGGTTTCATCGACACCGCTGCTTTCTTCTTCTCCGGTCGAGTCTTCGTCTACGGCGGCGACATCTATATCGTCGAACTCTTCCGAATCAAGATCGTCCAGGCCGCCGCTAATATCATCCTGCGCTTCCGACCACTCACTAATAGCTTTCTGCAGGCTCTTCTCGTCAACTAGAATGCCCTCGGTGTTTAAACCGGTGTGAAACTTGATCTCATCAAGCGCAGAGAGGTTGGTCGGATCAGAGATCGCAATAAAGAGGCGTTTTCCGCGGCTATATAGTGGAAGAGCATGATGTTTCGCTACGAGATCGGACTCGACGAGTCCTTGGGGAACGAACTGTGTATCCAGCGCACTTAAATCAAATCTGGGTGCGCCAAACTCTTGCGAGGCAATCTCAACCAGCCGCCGACTATCGACGTTAACCTCTTCGACAAGGTAGCGAACGAACGGCGTGTTTTCTTCGGCCGCTGCTGCCTGGGCCTTCGTGGCTTCATCTGCGTCCAGTAGGCCTTCGATAACCAGCCTGCCGGCTAGCCCCGACGGCTTCCCGCTTACTCTTTCATTCATAGCTTAAGCTCATCGATAAATCGGATCTGTACCAAATGGATCTAAGCCAAGTTACCTGCGAAGCGAACTAATGGACCGATCATCAAAATTATACCGCCACTTTGCAAGATTAAGGTGGCTGGCAGCGTGATGTTGATGTTCAACCGATATGTAACCTCTCCTTCACACGCTTTTGACCATCCTTGGATGACAAAAATTGTCACTTACTGTCGGCAACTGTCACGGAGACCAACCTGCTTACTCATCCGCAGACGCAGACTTTAATACTGATGTACGCGTAAGTCACTGTATTTTCGATATAAATAGCTTATGCGCACAGCCTTGGCCCCAAATCTGCACTATTTAACTGGAACATGGATCAAATGCCCATAGACGATGGATAGTCGCAGAGGGCTAAACTTTTTGGAGGAAACAATGAGAAAACAACATCGCGCCCAACAGGGTTTCACGCTTATCGAACTGATGATCGTTATTGCGATCGTCGGCATTTTGGCAGCGATCGCTTTGCCTGCTTACCAAGACTACACGGTCCGAGCTCGCTTGTCGGAAGTGCTCGCCGTGGCTGCTGAGGGTAAGACAACTATCGCGGAATTTGTCGCGGCCACGGGTGAATTGCCATCTAACGCTGGCGCTGCAGGTATTACGACCAGTGGTTTTGGCGCCCAGTCTTTTGTAGAAGAAGCAGAATTTGTTCAAGACAGCGCAACCCTGGGAACCTACACCCTCACCGTATCGACCGGTGCTGACACCGCTGTAGGCGGACTAGTTGCTGCGGGTGGCGCGGCTGGCGGAACCGTTTCTTTGCGAGCCACAGTAAACCCGTCGTCCCGACGTGTTGACTGGGCATGCGGCCCTGGAGCGACCGGCGGCGTACCAGCTAAGTTCCTCCCGGCTACTTGTCGGACCGCTCTGTAGGGCATCCGCTCGAATTAAATCGCACTATCAATATCAGGTTCAGCTTAGTTGTCGGCCCCTTTTCGGGGCCGATTTTTTTTGGGTATCGATAACGGAGGAATCAGTCTTCGCGGCTCTGACGAGACCCAAGTCTTGTTCGGTCCATACTTAACGAGGACAAACGCTCTTGTCGCGGAAGCCACTCAGTATTTTCCTCGTTGCATTAGCACCTTGCCTAATGATGGTTGGTGTTGGCACGGGATACATCTTTGACGACACAGCTTCGATAGGCCCGTTGCTCCAACTCAGGCAGGACTCGGCCGCCTTTTGGCCCCTAGTATTTGATGGATCAACTGGACCGCTAGGGCGTCCCGTTTCCCTGTTCACGTTCGCGCTGGAACAACGTTTCTTTTCGGCGACTCCAAACTTTTCTCAAGTGATCTCAATCGTCTTGCACTGTTGCAACAGCGTACTGG
>JBCBZV010000089.1:0-17306 GCA_039815155.1 Pseudomonadota bacterium | reverse complement strand
TGTGGGACGGGCGCTGGCGCCGATGCTCGCTCAGCTTCCCTTACGCGTTCACTGGGTCGACTCTAGGGTCAGTGAATTTCCAAGTGCCATCGCGAGTCCGCTTATTCAGCATGTAACAGAAGAACCACTGGCAATCGTGACCGATGCGAAGCCCGGTAGCTTTTTTCTGGTGATGACTCACGAACATCCACTCGACTACGCGCTTGCGGAAGCCATCTTGAAGCGCGCTGACTTCGCCTACTTAGGCGTGATCGGTTCTCAGAGCAAGTCCCGTCGATTTCGCCAACGACTTGCGCATCGAGGCTTTGCTTCAGAGCTGATTTCCCAACTGCGGTGCCCTATTGGCCTGGCTGAAGTGCCTGGTAAAAAGCCAGCGGAAATTGCCGTAGCAGTCGCTGCAGAACTTGTTGGGGTCTATCAGTTATTGGATCAGCCCCGCATTTCCTCAGATACAAGCTGGAAAGGCCTGCAGCAAAAGCTTCTCGAAAGTGACACTCAATTAGACGTGGTAGATACGCAGAAACCGTGACTCAAAAAAATGACCCAGAGAATCCTGACGACTTTATGTTTCGTTATATCAATCTGCTCGCAGAGCGGGTTGGGGGTCGCGCGATAGATTGCAGTGATCAGTGGTTCGCCAGCTGTGACAATTTGGTGAAACCGGGTCGCGGCATATTTGAACAGGGGCGATTTACCGAGCGCGGCCAATGGATGGACGGATGGGAGTCCCGGCGCAGCTTTGGTCGGCGTTTCAGGAGCTCGGGACTTGACCACGACTGGTGCGTGCTTCGCTTAGGACTTCCCGGAGTGATCAAAGGCGTTGACGTAGATACGCTTCACTTTCGCGGCAACGCACCGCTCCAAGTCGCTATCGATGCGACCTACGTGACGCTCGATCCGGAGCCGACCACTGTCTGGTCTGAGATAGTCCCCCTGACCGATGTTTTACCGGACGAACAGAACCCGATTCCCTGCCAAAGTGAGGGCTGCTGGTCTCATCTTCGCCTGCGGATCTACCCAGATGGGGGCGTATCACGCTTTCGTGTGTACGGCGAAGCGGTTCCCAATCCGGACGAGTACGTTGCCGGAGAGCTGATTGATTTGGCTTCTGCTGCTATGGGCGGTCGCGGCGTCGCCGCATCGGACGAGTTTTTCTCATCGACGGATAACCTGATCATGCCTGGTAGAGGCGTCAATATGGGTGATGGTTGGGAAACGCGCCGGCGACGAGACGAGGGCAATGACTGGGCAATCATCAAATTTGGACGCCCCGGTACCTTACGCAAGGTGTTGCTAGACACCGCTCATCTGAGAGGAAACTATCCAGACCGGTTCAGTTTAGAGGCCTGCTATGAACCGGACTTGTTCGTTCCCGCGGACGACGCACGGTGGCATCCAGTGATCAATCAACATCGTCTTTGTCCTGATCGAGAGCATATTTTTACTAAAGACGTGATTTGTTCCCCGGACCAGGAATTTACCCATGTCAGGCTGCAGATCTATCCCGATGGGGGCGTGAGTCGCTTACGCATCTACGGCAATGCAAATTGGGGTACTTCATGAATCGACTCCTTAGGGTAATGAAGAAAAGGCAAATAGCGACGCTTACCGGGCAGCTTAGCGAGCAGAGCAAGTTTGAATCTGAAACCGCGCCTAGCCACGAAAGCAGTTGATGCTCTCTCTTATCGGACGCTTCCTGACTCCAGGTGAATGAGCGCAATGCGAATCAACGGGCTGAGTGAACAAGACGCCTATGCGGCCTTAGAGCACTGTTGCGTAAGTCGCCGCTGGATTAGCGCAATGATCGACAAAAAACCCTTCAGCTCCGAAGTGGAGCTACGTGAGCTATCCGATATTGCCTGGTCTGAATGCGAGGAAGACGACTGGCTTGAAGCCTTTGAGGGACATCCTCGGATTGGCGACGTGCAATCCCTCAAAGCCAAATACGCAGGTACAAGTTCTCTCGCTGCCTCTGAACAGTCCGGAATGGAAAGTGCTGACGATACGGTTATTGAGCGCCTAGCAAGAGGCAATCAGCAATACGAAGAGCGTTTTGGCTTCATTTTCATTGTTTGCGCAACGGGCAAGACCGCCCTTGAGATGTGCGAATTGCTCGAAGCGCGACTGGCCAATACTAGAGCAGAAGAACTCCGTATTGCGGCAGAAGAACAGCGCAAAATTACCCAGCTTCGATTGGAGAATCTGTTGTGAGCCAGATCACTACCCATGTCCTAGACACCGCGCTTGGCAAACCCGCCGCAGGTATAGCACTCCAACTGTTTTCGTTAGCTGACTCAGAAGATTCGCCTCAACAGTGGGTGATGATCGCGGCGGGTGTGACCGATGCGGACGGTCGGGTAGCCGATCTCCTCGTTCAGGATCGCGTGTTAGCTGAAGGCACCTACCGTATGCATTTCCAAACCGGTAGTTACCACGATTCCTCGACGGATACTGGAGCCAGTACGGCCTTTTACCCCTACGTAGATGTTGTTTTTAAATTAGCGGGCGACGGAGAGCACTACCACATTCCCCTCCTCCTTTCGCCGTTTGCCTATTCGACCTATCGCGGGAGCTGATCAACTTGCGTGCGCTCGAACTCGCTCCGCTGACAGCGGATAGTTTTGCCCCGTTTGGCGATGTCGTTGATACGGCCGTTGCCTGCGAACGTTATCCCATCAATGAGGGTCGAACACGGCGACACCATTCGCTCTCGACGCTCGATTGTGAGGCACAGGATGGGAGCACGGCTATGAGCATTTTTCGCGCTACACCGGTCGATGCGGAGTTTGTTTTACAAGGACTGGAGCGGCACCCGCTCGCTTCTCAGAGTTTTATTCCGTTATCGCCTCACCCCTACGCAATTGTAGTGGCCCCGGCGGGGAGGCTCGAAGAACAAGCAATCAAGGGGTTTCTTGCGCAGCCGGGCCAGAGCATCACCTATCGACGAGCTACTTGGCACCACTATCTTCTCGCTTTACAGGCACCATCGGACTTTGTCGTGGTCGACAGGGTGGGTCCTGGAGAGAACTGTGACGAGCAAGCGCTCCTTGAGCCGCTGCTGCTCGCTCTCTAATCGTGCGCCAAAGACTTCACCGTGGAGCGGTGCTCCATTTGCTAAAAGATCCAGCTGAGCTTGTGGGAACGGGCATGGCGGAATCGACTGCATATGAGTATTACCCGTCGGGCGAGTTACTGGTGGAGGGTGGTGAAATTATTGCCGTAGGGCCTTTGGGAAGCCTAGCAGCGGCTGTTGATGCCTCAGAAGTCATAGATCACGGAAGTTCCTTAATCCTGCCGGGTTTCGTCGACTGCCATGTCCACTATCCGCAATTGGATGTGATTGCGTCTTATGGGGAGCAGTTACTTGAGTGGCTTGATCGGTATGTTTTTCCTGAGGAGGCGAAGTTTGCTGATGCGGAGTTCGCGCGGAAGGTCGCGCAAGAGTTTTTAGATGAGCTTTTGCGGAACGGCACCACCACCGCGCTTGTATTCGGTACGGTGCACGCCCAATCGGTTGAGGTCTTCTTCCAGGAATGCGAGAAGCGTAACTTAAGGATGATCGCCGGCAAGGTCCTGATGGATAGGAACGTGCCGGAAGCGCTTCGCGACTCCCCCGAGAGCGCCTATGAAGATAGCAAGGAGCTGATCGAACGCTGGCACGGCCGCGGGCGCTTGCGCTATGCGGTTACCCCGCGTTTTGCCCCCACCTCGTCCCCGGAACAGTTAGCAGCGGCGGGAAGGCTCTTGCAAGAGTACCCGGATGTGTACATGCATACGCACATGTCTGAGAATCGCGACGAAATCCAGTGGGTGGAAGAACTGTTTCCCGCCGCTGAACACTATCTCGATGTTTATGATGGTCATGGACTCGCTAGGCGCAGAAGCGTGTTCGCTCACTGCATCCACCTGCAACAGGAAGAGTGGGCCCGCCTTGGCGCTAGCGGTTCGAGCATCGCCTTCTGTCCAAGTTCGAATTTGTTCTTAGGGTCGGGGCTATTCTCCCTTAACAAAGCCAAGCAATCGGGCATCCCAGTGGGACTGGGCTCGGATATCGGCGCGGGCACCGGCTTATCGTGTTTTCATACCATGGATGCGGCCTATAAAACGCAACAGTTGCAGCAGGAGTCTTTGAGCCCACTTCAGAATCTATACTTGGCAACGCTCGGCGGTGCAGCAGCGCTCGACCTGGACGATACGATCGGTAACTTCCAAGCGGGCAAGGAAGCTGACTTCATAATCGTCGACCTGGCCGCCACTCCATCTCTCAAAAGGCGCTTGGAGCGGGCCGCTACGATTGAAGAGCAGGTGTTTGTGTTAGCTACCCTGGCGGATGACCGTGTGATCAAAGAAACGTGGATCATGGGCGAGAAGCTGTACGAGCGAGCATGAGAGCTTTGCTTATAAGAGCGATGATTGTTCCGTTCCGTGCAACCGATCGCATCGTCTGGCAGTAGCGCAGCAGGTTGCGAGTGCAACCGCCGAAAGCCGGGCGAGTCTGCCTGTACAAAGCTCCTCAGCTTGCCGCAATAGATTAAGGGAAAGGCTTATCCGGTTCTGTCTCCCCGCGCCAGCGCCATTGTCATCACCGCGTGCCTCGCAAGAAGATCTTCGACGTCTAAGGCGTGGTGCTGACCTTGATCAATAAGCACTTCTCCTCCCACGATCGTATAGCTCGCTGGTGTTGGATAGCAAAGGAGCAAGCTTGCAACCGGGTCAAGCGAGGCCCCTGCGTGCCACAGGTCATCAACCGCAAAGGCAGCGCAATCGGCTTGAAAGCCGACTTTGAGTTGGCCTAGGTGCGAGCCGCGCCCAAGAACTTCTGCCCCACCTCGTGTAGCGACCGCCAACGCCTCACGCGCCGAAAATGCATCGGCACCCTGCGCGAGGCGTTGTAAAAGCAGCATCTGTCGGGCCTCGGACATTAGATGCCCCGCATCATTAGATGAGGAACCGTCCACGCCCAAACCCACCGGTACGCCGGCCTTGAGCATGTCGCGAATGGGCGCGATCCCGGAGGCAAGCCGCATGTTGGAACAGGGGCAGTGAGCGACTCCGGTCCTGGTATCAGCAAAGCGTTCTATGTCGTCTTTGCCAAGCTTTACGCAGTGCGCATGCCAGACGTCGTCTCCTACCCAACCCAGGCTTTCCGCATACTCTCCCGGGGTGCATCCGAATCGCTCGCGGGAGTAGAGAACGTCTTCATTGTTTTCTGCGAGATGCGTGTGCAATCGAACGCCATGACTACGAGCCAGGGTGGCCGAAGCGCGCATCAGGTCCTGGCTGACGGAAAACGGTGAACACGGTGCGAGCGCAATCTGTAGGCGCGCGCTTTCAGAAGAATCGTGATAGCGGCGGATGAGTCGCTCCGAGTCTTCAAGAATGTGTTCATCGGATTCGACTAAGCTATCCGGAGGTAAGCCGCCATCGCTCTCACCGACGCTCATGCTGCCGCGTAGCGCGTGAAAGCGAATGCCGGTAGCGGCGGCAGCATCAATGCTGTCGTCCAGTTTCGCTCCATTCGGGAAGATGTATTGGTGATCCGAGCAGGTAGTACAGCCGGAGTGCAATAGCTCGAGCAAACCCACCTGCGCTGAGACCGCAAATCCTTCTGGAGTTATCCTGGACCACACGGGATACAAATTCTTGAGCCAATCGAAGAGCGCCGCATCCTGAGCAGCCGGCAGCAGTCGAGTGAGGTTTTGGTAGAGATGATGGTGGGTGTTGACTAGCCCTGGTATCAGTACGTGCCCTTTCAAGTCGATTATTCGATCCGCGTGGGATGGCAGCTCTGAGCTTTTCCCTAGCCGCTCGATAACACCATCTCTCGCAAACAAACCTCCATCGCTGATTTCGCGACGTTCGTCGTCCATACAAACCAGCACATCCGCATGTCGCAGGAGAATCGTTGGCACTTATCGTTACTCTTTGTTGTGTTTCTGCATTTTGTGAATCGGTGTCGGCTCGTGAGGGCAGCCAGTCCCAAATATTTTTTATCTACCTGACGCGCGGTCGTTCAGGAGCCTAGTTAGGGAGAGTATACTCGGGCGTTCTTTACATTGTATGTCGCTTTAGCTATGTATCTTAAATATCTGAATTTATTGCTTATAACCACTTTTATGGGTCTGCTTAATGGCGCTGTAACGGTCCGTGCCGAAGGTGGGGCCGCTGCGTTCGCCCAATTAGGTCCGCTTCTAACTACTCCGACAGACACGCGACTGGCAAGTGGCGCTCCCGGGCCAGGATACTGGCAGCAACGAGCTGATTACGCGATCACGGTAAGACTTGACGATAAAAAGCAGCGTATTGAAGGCTCAGAAACTATCACCTACTACAATCAAAGCCCTCATTCTTTGAGCTACCTCTGGTTGCAGCTGGATCAGAATCGCTATGCGATTGGGTCTGACGCTGCGTTAACGCAAACCACTTCTTCCTTCGATCAGATCGCTTATCGTCGGATCGCTCAAATGCTAGAGCAAGAACGTTTTGAAGGCGGCACCAGTATAGAGTTCATCCGTGATCAAAACGGTGAGGCGCTGCCGTTCACGATCAATAAGACCATGCTGCGAATCGATCTTCCAAAAGAGCTGGGACCAGGAGAGAGCTTTGTTTTTAGCCTCGCCTGGTCTCACAACATAGTAGATGCGACGGTGATCTCTGCGCGGGGTGGATATGAGTACTTCGCCGCAGACGACAACTACATATACGAGATTGCCCAGTGGTATCCGCGAATGGCCGCGTATACCGATTACGAAGGTTGGCAACACAAACAATTTTTGGGCAGTGGCGAATTCACCTTGGAATTGGGGAACTTCGATCTTGCCATTACCGTACCCGCAGATCATGTGGTCGCTGCTACCGGAGAGCTACAAAACGCCGAGGAAGTACTCAATGCTGAACAGCTAGCTCGCTTCAAAGATGCGTCCGAGCCGGGTGATCAGCGGTTCATCGTGACCGCAGCGGAGGCTCGCACTAACGAGAGCTCTCGCAGCAGCGAAGAGAAGACCTGGCGGTTTCGTGCAGAAAACGTTCGCGATGTCGCGTTTGCATCTTCTAGAAAGTTCATTTGGGACGCGCAAACGGTGGAGCTCAATGGAAAGCCGGTGACCGCAATGTCCTTTTATCCGAATGAGGCGGAACCTCTTTGGAGCCAATACTCCACTGCTGCCGTGATACACACAATGGAAGTCTATAGTCGCTATACCTTCGATTACCCCTACCCGGTTTCTATATCTGTTAACGGTCCCGTGGGGGGGATGGAATACCCGATGATTACCTTTAACAAACCTCGCCCCTACCCGGATAAGACCTATTGGGATTCGCGCCAAAATGCCGGTGACAAAACATGGGAAAGAAGTAAGTACGGTCTACTTTCGGTGATCATTCACGAAGTTGGTCATAACTACTTTCCTATGATCGTGAATTCCGACGAAAGGCAGTGGACCTGGATGGACGAAGGGTTGAATAGTTTCCTGCAGTTCCTAACTGAGCAAGAGTGGGAAGAAGACTACCCGTCGCGACGAGGAGACCCGGAGAATATGATTCCCTACATGATTAGCGAGCCCCAGGTTCCAATCATGACCAACTCGGAGTCTATCTACCAGTTTGGAAACAACGCTTATGGAAAGCCCGCGACGGCGCTGAATATCTTGCGTGAAACGATAATGGGTCGTGAGCTGTTCGACTTTGCTTTCAAGAACTACGCACGGAACTGGATGTTTAAGCGCCCTACTCCTGCAGACTTTTTCCGCGCAATGGAAGATGCTTCAGCGGTCGATCTGGACTGGTTTTGGCGAGCTTGGTTCTATAGTACCGGGTATGTCGATATCGCAATCGCGAATGTCGAACTATTCCAGATTGATACCCGCGACCCGGATATCGAAAAAGCGTGGCTGCGTGAACAGGACGCTGAGCGTGAACCCACGGTGACCGAGTCGCGCAATGAAGGGCTGGAACGCTTGCTGCAGCGTCGGCCTGAACTCGAGGACTTTTATACCAGTTATGATGAGTTTGACGTCACTCCCTGGGACTACGCGCAGTTTGAAAAACTAAAGCCAAAGCTGACCGAGAAGGAACTCGCGGTCCTCGGCGAAGGAGCAAACTTCTACGCGGTAAGCTTCAGTAACAAAGGTAATCTGGTGACACCGTTACCCTTGCGCATAAGTTACGCCGATGGCTCAACGGAGGAGTTGATGATCCCCGCAGAAATCTGGCGCCGCGACACGGATAAGGTGACCAAGGTCTTGATTCGCGATAAGGAACTGACTTCCGTAAGCTTCGATCCGCAGCGCCAGACAGCAGACGCAAACGAAGCGGATAACGATTGGCCACGCAAGATAATGAAAAGCCGCTTTCGTCTGTTCAAAGAAAAAGAGGAACCTAATCCGATGCGTCGGCAAGACAAAGAAGCCTGGGAGCAAACGATTCAGTAGCCTCCAGGGTTCTCGAACAGCTCTCCACCCCGGGCGTGTGTGTTTTTATGGGTTGCTTCGAGAGATCATCGTCGCGGATGTCCTATCGTGAACGCGTTCTTGTGACATTGGTGTGGGATCGGATCAGCAATGGCACTAAAGACTCAAGAGTCGGCTGTGAGACTTTCAGCATCATGAGTTGTTCGAGAACCATCTTGTGCTACCTACTTCTTTTTTTGCCAGGCCTGCTCGTGGTGGCTCCATCCTGGGCTCACCCCTCTCATGAAAGCTACGCAGAACTAGAGTGGGGAGAACAAGGTGCATTGAATGTCGCGTTGAAAGTGATCCCGGAAGATCTTGAGCGTGCGCTTAAGCTACACACGGGAGAGTCGATCACTCTTCGAGATGATTCGAAAACGCATCGGCTCTTGGAGGTTTATTTACAAGAGCATTTCTACTTAGGCCGCAGAACGGAACCTCCGCCCCTGACGGTGGTGGGTATCGAGCTCACTTTTCGCGAAACCTGGGTCTACTTCACTTTAAGAGATGGGCGAAGCGCAGACCCCGTTCTAACCTTCACAGTGCTTATGGACACGGTGGACAATCAAGTTAATCGAGCGCGACGCCTATGGCAGCCGGATGCCCCAGCACTTGTTTTTCGATCGACGGAACCGAGACAAGCTATTAAGGTCTCACAGGAATATGAACCGCGTGAATAGTAATCAAGCCATCCTGGCTTTCCGGCATGCGACAAGGGCTGAGAGGCATGGAAGACGTGCCACCTCGTGTACTCTTCAAGCGTTGTTTCAGTGCAGCTTTATCAGCGTTTTGGGAGACTTTCAATGAGGCTATCGGCCAGAAAAACGGCAACGGGGGCCGGATTCTTTCCGAGCGACGATTTAATTAAACCGCGCGAGTCTCATGAATCGTACCGGCCGAATCACCCCGTTCAGCTCACATTTCAAACAGCCATGAACCTTAGTTCATGGGCTAGACGGCTATTGTTACTACCTCTGTGCCTTTCCGGCGCCTTGCACGCGCCGGTGACGCTGGCTGATACGTCGCTAACTAATGAGACCGAGATCGGGGCAGCGCCTCAACGACGCACAGTGAGTGTATCCGGTGAAGCCGAGAGAAGAGTCCAACCGGACATGGCCTTACTATCCGTACAGGTGTTGGTTCAGTCCGAAAGAGCGGACGAAGCTCGAGTGCAGGTAGATGAGGTAACGGCAAACGCGCTAGCGATGGTGCGTAAAATGGGTGTTGCTGATGCAGATATAGATAGTACGGGCATAAGGGTAGACCCGAAATATCGATGGGTAGAACGTAATCGTGAGCAGGAACTCGTTGGTTATGAAGTGAGCCGATCACTTGAGCTACGCATCCTAGATCTTGATGCCTTAGGCAAGTTGATCACCGGGCTTTCCGACTTAGGGGTAAATCGGATCAGTCCCCCGGTCTTGGGCCTTCAGTCCAGAGAACTGCTGCACCAACAGGTGCTGGCAGAGGCAGCGTCTAACGCGCGACTTCGGGCGGTGGCAATGGCAGAGGCCCTGAACGCGAAGGTCGGCGAAGTTGTTGATCTGTCTGCGTCTAACGCACCCCTGCCTCAAGCGATGAATCGACAGCGGGCTAGGATCAGCATGGCGATGGAAAGTGCTAGCTCCGACAATGCTGAGTTTGAGGCGAGTTACAGTGTGGGCTACGTCACAATTCGAAGCTCCGTGCTGGCGACCTTTGCCTTGCGTTAAGAGTCAATACACGCCTAACGCTAGCCTAGTTATAGTCCATGTTTACGCTGAATTAGCCCCTTTGACCTTAATCACGAGCCAGTTACACTTTCATGCCTGATAACAACAGAAAGGTCTTTGCTGTGCAGAATCGTCAAGCATCGATGGGATACGCCAGTTTCGTCTCCAGAGCCGCGCTGAGTGGCTTAGCCTTATTGGTCATTGTTTTTCCCGCTCAGGCCTTAGTCGAGTACAGCAAAGCTCAAAAAGAAACCGTTCAAGAACTCCTCGAACAGCTCGAGCAACGACATTACAGCAAGCTAAAGTACGACGATGATCTGTCGTCTGCGCACCTAGACAACTATCTCGACAGCCTAGATGGCGGGCGCATGTTCCTAACCAAGGAGCACGTAGACCGCTTTGAGCAGTTTCGTTTCACCATGGACGACGATCTTGCCGAAGGCCGATTAGACTCGGGATTCGAAGTTTTCAATCTCTATCATCAACGGCTGATTGATCGCTTGGAATGGGTGGTTAAGAACCTTCCGGGCGAAATAGCGGGGATGGATTTCTCGAAAGAGGAGTCGATGGACCTTGATGCAAAGGACCGACTCTGGGCAGAGGACGAAGCTACCTTGGACGAACGGTGGAGGCTGCAGCTCAAAAATCAGGCTTTGAATCTTCGTCTCGCTAAAAAGACTGCCGAAGAAATCGCACCGACGTTGGTGAAGCGGTACACGAACCAGCTTAACCGAGTCAATCAATACAATGCGCAGGACGCGTTTCAAATCTACGCGAATTCGCTGACGGAGCTGTACGATCCGCACACCAACTACTTCTCGCCCCGTCGCTCGGAGAACTTTAATATCAATATGCGCCTGTCACTAGAAGGCATAGGCGCGGTGCTTTCCCTGGAAGACGAGTTCACCCGCGTATCCAGGATCGTACCGGCGGGTCCGGCCGACAAACAGGGCGAATTGCAGCCGTCTGATCGTATTGTTGCGGTAGGCCAGGGTGACGATGGCGCGTTTGAAGACGTGATCGGGTGGCGTCTTGACGAGGTGGTCCAGCTTATCCGGGGCCCAAAGGGTTCTACCGTTCGACTTCAGGTTCTTGCTGCGAATGCCGGTGCTGACGCGGAGAGAAAAGTCGTTCAGATCGTGCGAAACAAAGTCAAGTTGGAGGAGCAATCGGCCCAGAAGAAAATCCTCGAACTGCCCAAGGGTGATGGGCAAACAATGAAGGTTGGGGTGATCGATATTCCTACCTTTTATATTGATTTCGAAGCCATGCGCCGCGGCGATGAAAATTACAAAAGCACCACGCGAGACGTCAAAAAATTATTGGCTGAACTCGAGGACGACGGTGTAGAAGGCGTCATCGTCGACCTTCGTAATAATGGTGGGGGATCACTTCAAGAAGCGAATGAACTTACTGGTTTGTTCATCGAGTATGGGCCTACGGTACAAATCCGACACTCCTCAAGACGCGTGTGGCGAGACGGCAAACGATTGCGCAGCAGCTTCTATGACGGGCCTCTGGTTGTTATGGTCAATCGCTTGAGCGCATCCGCATCGGAGATTTTTGCCGGCGCTATCCAAGATTATGGGCGAGGCCTGATTGTCGGCGATCGTACCTATGGCAAGGGCACCGTTCAGACTATGGTTCCCCTGACGGAGGGGCAACTGAAAATCACCGAGAGCAAGTTCTATCGCATTTCTGGCGATAGCACGCAGCACCGTGGTGTCGTACCCGATGTCGACTTCCCGTCTCTCTATGATCCGGACGAAATCGGAGAATCGGCGCTAGACAACGCTCTTGATTGGGATCAGATCAATCCGGTGCGTCATCGCCGTTACAGCAACATAGATGCCCTTGTGCCGAGACTGGTAAAAATCTTTGAGGCGCGAAGCGCAAGTAATCCGGAGTTTCAATACCTTAAGGATCAACTGGCCGTCGCTGAGCAGAATCGTGCCATAGAAAGCGTCTCGCTTAATGAACAGGTACGTCGCTCCGAGCGGGAGCAGCGAGAGCTAAAAAGTCTAGAAATCGAAAACCGGCGTCGCACGGCGCAGGGAAAAGACCCGGTCGCTTCGCTGGATGAGCTAGACGAGCCAGAAGAGAATGCAACGGCCGACTCCGCGCATACGCCTGAAGACGGCGAAGGAATTACGAGCGCCGATGACGACACGGTATCGATTAGTGCAACTGAGCTCGCTGAAGATGATGTGTTGTTGTCAGAGGCTGGTGCGATTTTGGTCGATGCGCTACTGCTTCAAAAGCAGACCTATGCGTTGACTTCGCCAGACGCCCAGGAGTAGAACGCTCGCGACGAGCACTCCGCTCCAATCGACCATAGCGTCCGTTAGACCCGGTCCTCGGCCAGGGACCAAATACTGCATTATCTCTGTGATCGGAGCCAGCAGCGCCATTTCCAGCGGTGCGCTCTTTCTAAGCAGTCCAAAACCGATACACGCAAAGCAGTAAAGCACTGCGTGCAGATAGGTGAAAATAGAAAAGCCACCGACCGGAAACGCTTCGCGCAGGAGTGGATCAAGCGCGTTTTGGCTTGTATTTACCAACTCCAAACCGCTTTCACCGAGCGCTAAGTTACGACCTCCGGTGAGCAGCGCGTAAACCCATGCTTTAACCTCCACCGTCGCTAGACAACCGAAGAGAATCGCGGCAAGAGCACCCAGGCCAAACAAAGTGGCTAGGTAGGGTTTCATTTTCAGATAAGGAAAAAAGGCGGCGAGTATGAGCAGTACGCCGAAGGGAAGTAGCACAGTACGAACAAGACGCCACTGACTGTTTTCTATCAGCGGTCGGGACTCTAGCTCTGTAAGCTCCAGCGTTAACCCTGGTTGAACAATTTGAAGCTGAAACGCCGCAGGCCCATCACCCGCTAGCCTCGGAAAGACTTCTTGGTGGCAGTTGTCTACAGAAGAACTGTTTATTCCATAGAGTTGATACTGACGATTGAAATCCAGCGCTGCTGCCTGTTCCGAGGCAAGGAAAACATTTATTGAAGTCGGCGCTATCGCTTCTGCTAGGCAAATGCGAAGCTCTAGAAATTCTGCGCCTGTGGGCACGTCTACCCAGCGCGACGCAAAGTGCATGGCAGAGCCTGGACCCTGGCTCTGGCCCTGCCAGTAGCTGCTCTGTCCCACTCTACTGCCGTACACACCCGGCGACAGAATCCAAGCCCCCCTTTCGTCTTCAAGCGCTGACCAATCGGCTAAGGGCTTATGCGACGGTATGAGCCAGGCGCAGCTAACGACGATTACTGCGTATACCCCTAGCACAAGCCAGACTTTTGGGGCGGCTACGCTAAAGAGTGCTCGCCACGGTGTTGGCTCGCTGTGTTCAGTCATCTATCCGCTCCCACTAGCTAGCCGCTGCCGTACCAGCGAAGTTTTTGTGCAAGCTCAACGACACGACCGACGATAGTGAGCGTTGGAGGCTGTGGTTGACCGCTCTCAATCAGTTCAACCGCTGTGGCCAGCGTTCCAATGATCAAGCGCTGATCCGTCGACGTGGCCCGTTCGACTAGTGCGAGCGGTGTATCCGGTGAGCGCCCATGTTTCATGAGCTCTTCGCAAATGATAGGAAGGCCCACGAGACCCATGTAGAACACCAAGGTTTCTGAATCGCTTAAGAACTCCTCCCATCGATGTTGTAGTTTTCCGTCTTTTGTATGTCCAGTAACAAAGCGCACGGACTGAGCGTAGTCACGATGGGTGAGTGGAATCCCTGCATAGCAGGCGGCTGCATTGCCAGCGGTAATCCCGGGAACGACCTGAAAGGACACACCTTCGCGTGCCAACTCTTCGATTTCTTCACCGCCGCGACCAAAGACAAATGGGTCACCGCCCTTAAGGCGAGCGACGAACTTGCCTTCCTTGGCAAGCGCGACCAGCGTTTCGTTGATAGTCTCCTGGGGTACGCTGTGATCCGAGCGCTGCTTGCCTACATAGCGCTTTTCCGCATCTTTACGTGCCATAGCCACGATTTCTGGATTTACCAGACGATCGTGGAGTACTACATCCGCTCGCTGTAGCAGGCGCAAGGCTTTGAAAGTCATTAATTCCGGATCGCCTGGGCCCGCGCCGATGAGATAAACCTCACCGAGGACGGACGCTTTGCGCTGCTCGAGCAAGGAAGCCAACTTATGCTCCGCTGCCTGCCATCGATTGCTGATCACAAGCTGTGCAATCGAGCCATCTATCACCTCTTCCCAAATCCTCCGCCGATCATCATCACCCACCGAGGCCTCTCGAACTCGCTCTCTGTGCAATTGAGCGAACCGAGCGAGATCGGCGGTCGCGGACGGTAAAAGTGCTTCTATACGAGCTCGTACGGACCGAGACAATACTGGACTGGCACCACCACTGCTCACCGCGACTGTGAGCGGTGAGCGATCTACAACAGAGGGAAAGATAAAAGAGCAAAGCTCAGGAGAGTCAACTACGTTGATCGGAATCGCCAAGGTATCGGCTTCTTGGTAAACCTCTCTATTGATCTGCTTATCGTTCGTCGCCGCCACCACGAGAACTGCATCGCGCAAGTCGCCATTGCGGTACGCCCGGCGTTCCCACGCAAACTCGAAGCGCGTGGCCAGGGCGGTAAACCTCTCATCTCTTTCCGGCGAAATGAGCGTCACTTTAGCGCCCGCACTGAGCAAGGACTCTGCCCGGCGCGCCGCTACAGAGCCCGCCCCGATTACAATCACTGGCTGATCCTGCAAGCGGATGTTAATCGGGAGATAGTTCACGGGACGCTAGGCGCTAGAAATCAGCGTCTGACCATTTAGGTATTTTTGGAGTGCCCCGGGAACTGAAATGCTGCCATCTTCTTGTTGATAGTTTTCAAGCACGGCAACAAGCGTTCGACCTACTGCAAGGGCTGAGCCATTGAGCGTATGAATCAGCTCTGGTTTTCCCGTGGCGGGATTTCTCCAGCGAGCCTGCATGCGCCTCGCTTGAAAATCACCGTAATTACTGCATGAAGAGATTTCCCGGTACTTCTGCTGGCCCGGCAACCAAACTTCTAAATCGTAGGTCTTGCGGGCACCGAATCCTAAATCACCACCGCAGAGCAGAACCTTTTGATAGGGAAGCTCCAGGCGCTGCAGCACTTCCTCCGCCTGCAGGGTTAGCTCTTCTAGCGCTTGATCCGACTGTGCTGGCCGTACCATAAACACTAGCTCTACCTTCTCAAACTGATGCTGACGTATCATGCCGCGCGTATCGCGACCGTAGCTCCCCGCTTCACTTCTAAAACATGGGCTATGGCAAGTAAAACGTAGTCCCCGTTCACCCAGTTCCTTGTCCTCGAATATCCGGTCGCGGGCTATGTTCGTTACCGGTACTTCCGCTGTGGGAATCAGGTAGTACTCTTGCTCTGCCCGTAGGCGAAACAGGTCTTCAGCAAATTTTGGTAGCTGGGAGGTGCCAAAGAGTGACTCGCTATTTACGATGTACGGTACATTCACTTCTCGACAAGCGAACTGTTCTGTTTGTATGTCGAGCATTAACTGAATCAGCGCTCTGTGCATTCGCGCTATGGACCCGCTCATTACCGTGAAGCGAGAGCCGGTAATCTTTGCCGCTAGATCACCATCTAAACCACCGAGAGCCGCCCCAAGATCCACGTGATCCTTAGGTTCAAAGGCGAAGCTTTGGATCTGGCCCCATTGTTTAATCAGCTTATTGTCGGCTTCGTCTTTACCCGCCGGTACACAAGGGTCTGGGAGATTCGGAACTCCAATCATCATCTCGGTTAGCGCCGCTTGCGCGTCCTTTGCCTCCGCTTCCGCGGTTTCGAGCCGTTGAGCTATCTCGGAGAGAATCTCATCTACCTGCGCTTTTGCGTCTTCTACGCTCTGACCAGAGGCGATCAGCTTTCCGATCTGCTTGCTCGCGCTTTTGCGCTCTGCCTGAAGTTCCTGCGCATTCATATCCGCGGCTTTGCGACGCGCATCCATTTGCTTAAATGCCTCGAGGTCGAAAGCAAAACCCTTAATCGTGAGCGCTTTGGCTACGCTGTCGGGGTCTTTGCGCACCTCTCTGATATCCAACATAAATATCTAAACCTGACTTGATGTGTTCACGTCAACAGCTGTCGCGTAAGGAAGATTCCTAGGGCTGCCGCCAGTACACAGCAAGTGGTTGTGCCCAACGCATATGCGATTGCGATACTTGCAGAAACCTTTTCCCAGAGTTCTACGGTTTCTAAAGAGAAAGTCGAAAACGTCGTGAATGCGCCTAAAAACCCGACCATGATAATGCTGCGCCAGTCTGGATGAATTTGCGAGCGCTCAATCAACACGAACATGACCCCCATGCACAGAGAGCCGCTGACGTTGATCAAGAAGGTGGCGAAAGGCCAGGAAAAAGCCCAGGCCTCACGCACCGTGACCCCAACCCAATATCGAGCAAGCGCTCCGGCGGCACCACCAGCGGCGATGAAGGCAATATGATGCATAGGGGATCGAAGAGCGGTGACTGCTGAGAAGGCCTTATTGTACGGAGCAGGCTTGCGGCACGCAAAACACGACTATTGGTCGCTTTGATACCGTTTATTGCTTGCTTGCTGATTGAGTTCTCGTAGCTCTTCAAGGCGTGTCCTGATTCGGCTCTCTAAACCTCGGTCGCTGGGGTGATAAAATTGCTCGTTCCGTAGGTTCGCAGGAAAATAGCTTTCGCCCGCCGCGAATGCTCCGGGTTCGTCGTGAGCATAGCGGTAATCAGCACCATGCCCTTGAGCACGTGCCAAAGCGGTTGGCGCATTACGAAGGTGGTGAGGTACTTCCTGCGATGTACCTTCGGCGACGACTTTTTGAGCTGCTTTAAACGCCGTATACACCGCATTGCTTTTGGGAACACTCGCCAAATAGACAATGGCTTGCGCCAGCGTCAACTCGCCCTCGGGACTACCCAAGCGCTCAATCGTTTGCCAGGCATCAAGGGCGATAGAAAGTGCTCGAGGATCAGCGTTTCCTATGTCTTCACTAGCCATGCGGACCACCCGGCGAGCTACATACAGCGCGTCGCAGCCCTCTCTTCCTCAAACAATCAAGAGGTAGATTAAGAAGTTCTCCAATCCTCAAACCTGTTGTTCTAAGAAGCAACACCATCCTTTGTATTTGTAGAGGTAATACATCAAG
>JBCBZV010000189.1:0-5967 GCA_039815155.1 Pseudomonadota bacterium | reverse complement strand
TGGCAAAGGAAACATTTGAGCGCGATAAGCCTCACGTAAACGTGGGCACGATAGGACACGTAGACCACGGTAAGACGACGCTGACGGCGGCGCTGACGCGGGTGTGTTCGGAAGTGTTTGGTGGTGAAGCGGTGGCGTTCGACGGTATTGATAACGCGCCGGAAGAGAAGGAGCGCGGCATCACGATTGCGACCTCGCACGTGGAGTACGAGTCAAACGATCGCCACTACGCGCACGTTGACTGCCCGGGGCACGCGGACTACGTGAAGAACATGATTACCGGAGCGGCGCAGATGGACGGCGCGATTCTGGTGTGTGGAGCGACGGACGGCCCGATGCCTCAGACGCGCGAGCACATTCTGCTGTCCCGTCAGGTCGGTGTTCCTTACATCGTGGTATTCCTGAATAAGGCGGACCTGCTGGCCGAAGACTGCGGCGGAGCGGATTCGGAAGAATACGAAGAGATGAAAGAGCTGGTAGAGATGGAGCTTCGAGAGCTTCTGGACCAGTACGAGTTCCCAGGCGACGACACGCCGATCATTTGCGGATCAGCGCTGATGGCGTTGGAAGGCAAGGACGACAACGAGCTGGGCACGACGGCGGTTAAGACCTTGGTCGAGACGCTGGATTCATACATTCCGGAGCCGGAGCGAGCGATAGATCAGCCGTTCCTGATGCCGGTAGAGGACGTGTTCTCTATTTCCGGTCGAGGCACGGTTGTCACCGGTCGTGTAGAGCGCGGGATTGTGAAGGTAGGCGACGAGATTGAGATCGTTGGTATCAAGGACACGCAGACGACGACGTGCACGGGCGTAGAGATGTTCCGCAAGCTGCTGGACGAAGGTCGAGCGGGCGAGAACGTGGGCGTGCTGTTGCGCGGTACGAAGCGAGACGAAGTTGAGCGTGGTCAGGTCTTGGCGGTTCCGGGTTCGGTCACGCCGCACACGAAGTTCGAGGCGGAGGTTTACGTGCTGTCGAAGGACGAAGGTGGCCGTCACACGCCGTTCTTCAAGGGCTACCGTCCGCAGTTTTACTTCCGTACGACGGATGTGACGGGAGCGGTGGAGTTGCCGGAAGGTGTGGAGATGGTAATGCCGGGCGACAACTTGAACTTTGTAGCGACGCTGATTGCACCGATTGCGATGGAGGAAGGCTTGCGCTTTGCGATTCGTGAAGGTGGCCGCACGGTGGGTGCGGGCGTGGTTGCTAAAATTATCGAGTAAATAGCGAGAATAGCGAGAATAGCGAGTAAGTAGTAAGACGGCTCCCTTAGGTCGGTGGTTTCGCCTAGCGACTCACCGCACGGAACTAAATCTGTTCGATTTGCTTTCGAGCGATGAACTGAAAAGTAAATGGTCCTAGACGTTCCAGGAAGGCTGAATTTAGGCCAGTAGCTCAATTGGCAGAGCAGCGGTCTCCAAAACCGCAGGTTGGGGGTTCAAGTCCCTCCTGGCCTGCCAATTTTCGCGAGAGCGGAAAGTGGCAGGGGTAACGGCTAAAAAAGGCGAGTAAAGGCTAAAAAGGCGGGTAAAGGCGAAAGTGGAAAGCGACGGCACCGCAGTAACTAGGGAAACAAAGTGAGCGCAGAAGTACCAGTCAGCCGTTTAGACCCATTAAAGTGGCTCGTCGTAGTCGCCCTAGTCGCGGCTGCGGTTGTTGGCAATAGCTACTACTCGAACGAGTCTTTGCTCTATCGCGTATTGGCAATTGTTGCTTTAGCGGCAGTTGCCGGATTTGTCGCTCTCCAGACTGCCAAAGGCGCCTCTTTTTGGTCGCTAGTAAAGGGGTCCAGAACAGAGATACGCAAAGTCGTCTGGCCGACACGGCAGGAAACGGTTCAGACCACCATGGTTGTTGTGGCCTTTGTGTTGGTTTGTGCACTGATTCTTTGGGGCCTCGACTCGTTTCTCGGTTGGCTAGCTTCATTGGCGATCGGGTAGCTTCAGGCTGCAGGGTAAATAAGGAAAGCGAATGCGTTGGTACGTTGTACACGCCTATTCTGGATATGAGAAGAAGGTTGCTGTTGCGCTAAAAGAGCGCATTGAGCTGCATTCGATGGGCGACCGCTTCGGCGAAGTTCTAGTCCCTACTGAGGAAGTTATAGAGATGCGCGCTGGTCAAAAACGACGTAGTGAGCGTAAGTTCTTCCCCGGTTACGTACTCGTGCAGATGGATCTCGATGATGAGACTTGGCACCTCGTAAAAGAAACGCCTCGCGTCTTGGGCTTCATAGGAGGCAAGGCGGATGCTCCCGCACCGATCACCGATGCAGAAGCTGCGGCGATCTTGAACCGGATCGAAGAGGGCACGGAAGCACCGAAGCCTAAGACGATGTTTGAGCCTGGTGAAATGGTCCGCGTGATAGATGGACCCTTCAACGACTTTAACGGCGTTGTCGAAGAGGTGAACTACGAGAAAAGCCGCCTGAATGTGGCGGTATTGATATTCGGCCGGTCAACGCCGGTTGAATTGGAATTTGGTCAGGTGGAGAAAGCCTAAACAAATCCAATGTTCACGCCTTTGAGTAGTACTTCGTACTGCTAAAGGTATTACGACGAAGCGGCCACTGTGTGCAGCGCTGTAAGCCAATGATTAATCATTGGGAATTAGCGAGGGCTAAAAAGCAGCAAACAGCAGCGGCCAAAGCAACAGACAGATTGGGGAGATAGGGAAGCAACGTTACGGCGACGATTGGCTGGATTGATCGTTGATTGAAACGCACTTGCTTGAACTATCGCTTGGACCCAGGAGAAAACAGCAATGGCTAAGAAAGTAGAAGCCTATATCAAGCTTCAAGTCCCGGCGGGACAAGCAAATCCAAGCCCCCCGGTCGGTCCTGCTTTGGGCCAACACGGTGTCAATATCATGGAGTTCTGCAAAGCATTCAATGCTGAAACCCAAGGTACGGAGCCAGGCTTGCCGATACCCGTCGTAATCACCGTTTACAGCGACCGGTCATTCACTTTCATTAAGAAGACACCGCCTGCGTCCGTATTGCTTCGCAAGGCAGCGGGAATCGACAAGGGATCTGGTGAACCGAATACGAAGAAAGTGGGCAAGGTGAATCGCGCGCAGCTTGAAGAAGTGGCGACTCAAAAGTGGCCTGACTTGACCGCAGCCGACATGGACGCTGCGGTTCGAACCATTGCCGGGAGCGCGCGCTCAGCGGGTATAGACGTAGAGGGCGTGAACTAATGACTAAGTTGAGTAAGCGTCGACAAGCGTTCAAAGAAAAAGTGGACCCAGCACGATCGTATCCGCTCGAAGAAGCCGTTGGGCTGCTAAAAGAGACGGCTACGGCGAAGTTTAATGAAACGGTCGAAGTCGCCGTTAAGCTCGGGGTAGATGCGAAGAAGTCTGATCAGGCTGTTCGCGGTGCAACGACGCTCCCGCACGGTACCGGCAGTGATGTCCGAGTGGCAGTGTTTACCCAGGGCGATGCCGCAGAAAAAGCGAAAGCAGCGGGTGCTGATTTTGTCGGTATGGATGAACTCGCCGACCAGGTGAAAGGCGGCATGATGGATTTTGACGTCGTGGTAGCGTCTCCTGATGCTATGCGAGTGGTCGGACAGCTAGGGCAAATTCTGGGTCCTCGTGGCCTCATGCCTAACCCAAAAACCGGCACGGTCACACCTGACGTAGAAACTGCTGTTAAAAACGCCAAGGCGGGGCAGATGCGGTACCGCACCGACAAGAACGGAATCGTTCATGGCGGAATCGGCAAGATCAATTTCGAACTCGACGCGATAAGAGGCAACCTAGAGGCGGTATTGGCGGATCTCAAAAAAGCCAAGCCAGCTGCCTCGAAGGGCGTATACATGAAGAAGGTAACGCTCTCGACCACGATGGGGCCTGGCGTCACGATTGATCAAGCGTCACTTGAGCTATAAGCATTAGGCAAACTGTTAGATTTTCGTAGCGACGGGTTCCAAAAGAACCTCGCGCTACGTTTCGCACTAGGTTCACGGACTTAAGTGCGATAGCGGTGGAGTTGAACGACAACAAAGCCGTGCCTTTGAGGTCTCTGCAAAGAGGATGTTGCCACCTACTAAGTGGTCGCAGACCCGGTGCAAGACCATCAAAGACCGTAGGCGTGAGCGCACTCTAATGGCTTCCTAGAGGGGGGCCTGCGGGCGGTCACTTAATCCGGCTTAACAGTCGAACCTACGCAGATGGTGTGCGAGCTATCGAGAAGTTTGGGGCGAGTTGCCCTGCAACTGACTCGCAGCTAGTGACACTGGGTGGCGAAGGCCACCAAACAGGTAGTGGGTGGTAAGACGAATTGGTGTTTTTTGCTGATCGCACGTCGATCGGCAAGCCCCGTTCTTCTTACTGTAATTATGAATCCAGGAGTTGAACCAGTGGCAATTGGACTCGAAGACAAAAAAGCGATCGTAGCTGAAGTCAATGAGACTGCCACCAGTGCTATGTCACTCGTTATCGCCGACGCACGCGGTGTGACGGTTGATGGGATGACAGCGCTCCGCAAAGACGCTCGAGAAAACCAGGTGACCCTACGCGTTGTGCGTAACACCTTGGCAAAACGAGCGTTGGAAGGGACGGAATACGAGTGCGTTAACGATGCACTAGTAGGGCCGTCTCTGTTCGGATTTTCTATGGAAGATCCGGGCGCTGCGGCGCGACTCTTCAAGGACTTCGCAAAAGAAAACGAAGAATTTGAAGTAAAAGCACTGGCGGTGAGCGGCCAAATGCTGGGTGCGGAGCAATTGGATGTGCTCGCTAAGCTTCCGACACGTGATCAAGCGCTCTCAATGTTGTTGAGCGTGATGAAAGCACCGGTGACCAAGCTTGCACAAACGATGAACGAAGTACCTGGAAAGTTGGTACGCACACTGGCAGCAGTGCGCGATCAAAAGGAGCAGCAGGCGGCGTAGGCCCCCGTTAGCTTTTGCGTTTTTACAGGAGATAAACCTCATGGGCATGTCAAAAGACGACATTCTTGAAGCAATTGCTGAGATGAGCGTAATGGAAGTAGTCGAGCTCATCGACGCGATGGAAGAAAAGTTCGGTGTGACCGCGGCAGCAGCCGTGGCAGCAGCACCGGCGGCAGCAGCGGGCGGTGACGCTGGCGGTGCTGCGGAAGAACAGACCGAGTTCGACGTTGTTCTCACCTCAGCCGGCGAGAAGAAAGTCAACGTCATCAAGGTCGTTCGCTCAGTGACCGGTCTTGGCTTGAAAGAAGCCAAAGGCCTAGTCGACGGCGCTCCTTCTCCAATCAAAGAAGGTGCTTCGAAGGACGAAGCGGAAGACATCAAGAAGCAGCTTGAAGAGGCTGGCGGTAGCGCTGAGCTCAAGTAATCTTGATGGACATTCGGCCTGGCCAAAAGCCGGCGCCGAACATCGGGAGGCTGGTGCGCTCATGCGCACTGGCCTTTTCCGGCTTTTGAAGGAAGCAAATTCCGCCCTTCAAAAAGCGAAGATCTGAGAAGTTGTAAACAGATCAGTGACTAGACGCGACTGAACACGCTATTGAAAAAGGGTCGATGAGACCCATACGTGGTGCCCTGCTTAGCCAGCGAGTTTTGGTTGGGAGCGCACTGCCCAAAAACACCGGGGAGTACTGATGCCTTATTCGTACACAGAGAAGAAACGCATCCGCAAGAACTTTGGCACCATGCCGAAGGTCATGGATGTGCCCTACCTGCTGGCGATTCAACTAGATTCCTACCGCAAGTTTACGCAGCAGGGCGTTCCGCTCGAAGAACGCAAGGACTATGGCCTGCATGCGGCCTTCAAATCTGTATTCCCAATTGTGAGCTACAGCGGGAATGCGGCTCTCGAGTACGTGGATTACCGTCTCGGCTCGCCGGTTTTTGATGTCAGCGAGTGCCAGCTGCGCGGAGTAACTTATTCATGCTCCCTGCGGGTTAAGGTTCGCCTGATCATTTACGATAAAGAGAGCTCCAACAAGACCATCAAAGACATCAAGGAGCAAGAGGTCTACAT
>JBCBZV010000245.1:0-3418 GCA_039815155.1 Pseudomonadota bacterium | reverse complement strand
GTGAACTATCATACGAGTACAGGAGGGTGTTCAGTCACGCTGCTTCGTAAATCAATGAAATGCTAGAGGGCAGTAAAGTAGGACTTGCCTAGTTTATTTCTTTTATTGGATCATCGAACTTCTTGAGTAAAATAGTGTTTTGTTTGTCAAACGACAACGAAAACACGCAACCCCGGAACTTCTTAACTTTTGCCTGCATTTCAACGGCAACCCGGGTGCGCTCGGGTAATTCCGAAAGAGCTATCTGTAAGGTAAGCAATTCCTCGCGATGCATTGCAGATAGCGCTGGGCTTAATCGACTTGATGCAATCTCAGAATCCTTCGATTCGGTATCGGAAAAGACCTTGCGCTCAAACTGGGAACGGCGGCAGTGATCGAGTGCGAGATTGCGGACAATTCGGTAAAGAAAAGCGACGGGGCTGTCGATTGAGCGAGATCCGTGCTTGCCTGTAAATCTAACAAAGGCCTCCTGGACGATGTCCTCTGCGGAATGAACGTTGTAAACAAACCCGCGCGCATAGCCCACCAGTTGCTCTCGGTAGGTCTCGTAAAAGTCGTTGGTATCAGCCTCGTTCATAGCAAGAGTCGTATCGCGCGTTGGAGCGCATACTTCAGATCAATAGCGAGATTGAGGATCAATCGCAAAACCTGTCAAGGGCGGATAGAGCGGAGTGTCATTTCTGGAGGGTCGCGCACTGAGGTGCAGAGGTTTATCGTAGCATCGCTGGTGACGGCGATGAGTCTTTTACAATCGCTGGATTGGGAAACCACGAAGATAAGAAGGGCACGAAGTCTGGATTCCTTTGAACGGAGGAATCGTGAACCTTAGGAAACAGAGACGAAAGAATTTAGAAATCTCTCTATCGCAGAACATAGGCTTCGTGTTCTTCGCTTCCTTGGCGGTTTGAAAGCACCTCCAAGAAAAGGCCACAAAAAATCCTCGGCGCTTTCACGCCGAGGATTTCTTGATCTGATATATTTACTCTCTTAATACAAACGACTGTATTAGGAAATTGGATGTGGCGGCTTTGCTGTAAAAATAGCGCTTTTCATCTAGAACGTAGCTTCAAAAACGACTCCCACGCGGCGGCTGTTGCCTCTGGTTGCAACCGCTCCGCCCCCGTTCAGTGTATATAATTCGTCGAATAGATTGGTTGTGAACACATACGCGTTCCACAATTCCTGACGGTATCCGACTTGAAGATCTACTAGCGTTCTTGAATCAATTGTCTTATTCGTCGGGTCGGTGTAATTTACCGAGCCGCTGCAGTACCAATTTTCGAAAAAGGTATAGCTGCCTCCCAGGACCGCCGTCCGTTCCCGCGAATTTGAAATCACGTTGCTCCCAAGATCAGGCCGAGGCGTAACAGCCTCGTCCTCCACATATGCGATGCCGCCATACAGCGAGAGGTTTTCAGTAGGTCGAGCACTAAAATCCAGCTCGAATCCATATCTTTCGGAAGATCCAATATTTGCGATGCGATTATCGTCGGGAATGGTGAATGGTGGATTTAACACTCTGACCTGCCGATCTGTCCAATCGGTGTAGAATATATTGGAATTGATTGTCAGCTTTCCGTCCAAGAACTCGGATCGGAAGGACAGTTCATAGTTGTCTGTATACTCGGGATCAAACTCGCTGCTACCGCCCAGTCGGTTAAACCCGACCCCACCCGCGCGGTATCCTTGCTGAAAGACAAATCCCAAGCTTGTGTTTTCATCGAATGAATAGACCACTCCACCTTTTGGAAGGAACGCGCTGAAGTCGAAATCTGAGGATTTAATGAGTTCGAACGCGCCAATGGTGTCGACTTCGTTGACGGTGCCTTCTTCAACATCGTATCGGAACCCAGCGATAACGGACCATTGGTCATTGATGGCATACTCAATTTCAGAAAACAGTGCATAATTTTCGAGCTCTTCGTCGACTGATAGCTCTATGCCGATTGCCCGAGCACTAAAAATGTTTCCGGCGTTTTCGTTGTAATAAAAAGCGCCCAATACAGCAGAAGTCTTGTCGGTGACATAGTTCACGGCGATTTCTTGTTCAAACCAGTCTGTCTCATTCTCGACTCCAGCGACGCCACCCGGTGCAGCAGTTCCGTCGAGATCAAATTGTCCAGAAGTCTCGAAGTCGGAAAAAGCTGTAGAGGATATGAGGCTCCAAGCGTTATCGAAGTCGTAGGTCGCTCTCAGGTTGACTGTATCAAGCGTAGATTCTTCATCGCTCTGGTCGTTGGCGTTGCTGACAAAGTCCGGGAAAAAGGCGGTCTCCACTGCGAGAAAAGGCCTTTCTATTTCTAAACGAGAGAACTTCAAGACGGCAGAGAGTTGATCCGTCGGATCCCAACGCAATCCAAGACGCGTGGTTGTGTTCTCTTCGGCGTCAATGTCATTCACGGCGGGGTTGGGGGTCGAGATTTCACCATCGGTAACCGTTGTATCATAGGAGAAACGCACAGCTACAGTGTCATCGACGAGAGGCGTGTTCAAAGCGATCGCTGCCTGAGCTGTATCAAAAGATGCATAACCGAGTTTCACGCGGGCTTCTTGAAAATACTGCGGATCGCGGGATCGGACCACGATGGCACCGGCCAGAGCGTTGCGCCCTGTCTGCGTGGATTGCGGGCCGCGCAGAATTTCGAGTTGCTCTAAATCCCAAGTTGAAAAATTGGTCGAATTCAAACGGCTTTGAACGCCAAAGGTGGCTCCATCCACTTGAACGTTGATTGTTTTCTCACCGGAAACGCCGTTCGGGCTTTCCCCAATGCCTCGTATGGAAATTCCGCCTCCTGTGTTTGTGATTCCGGGTGTGCGCTCGAGTATC
Source organism: Pseudomonadota bacterium (assembly GCA_039815155.1). Lineage (GTDB taxonomy): Bacteria > Pseudomonadota > Gammaproteobacteria > Pseudomonadales > Halieaceae > Congregibacter. The sequence goes on along the minus strand of JBCBZV010000245.1, from coordinate 591 downwards.
TCGCTGAAGTTGGGTGAAATACCGAGCTCTAGGCTTTCGCCATCCAAAACGGCCACGCTTGTTCGGCTGTCTTGCAAGGAGCGGTCGATCAGCTCCCCAGTAAGCACAATTTCATCGATTTGTATTACATCAGTTCGTGAAGTGCGTGGTTTTTCAATGACAACGGTATCATCATCGACGAAACGATAACTGAGGTCTGATCCTGCCAAAAGTTTTTTGAGGGCGGCCTCATTGCTCATTGATCCACTTACGCCGGATGTGTCGACTGAACCAGTCAGTTTGGAGGCTCCTGAGATTTGTAGTTCGGATTGAAGGCCAAATTCGCTGAGCGCGGAGGATAGTGGCTGAGCAGGAATATCGAATTCAGTTTGCTGAGCTTGGGCCATCCCTGTAGATGCATATAGGGTAGAGCCTACCGCAAGTATCCAGGAGCGCAGGACCGACGTCAGCCGCTTGTGAGAGCAATTTTTTTTCATTTTTTTAGGTTTCAGGTGTCGAGAGCTGAAACAGGGAATCGCTCCTGTCGCGAGCGAGACTCTGTCTCATTACCTACGAGGACGCGTAGCCTTTGGCGTTTTTAAGTAACTTTTT
>JBCBZV010000218.1:0-4429 GCA_039815155.1 Pseudomonadota bacterium | reverse complement strand
GATCCATTCCCAGCTAACAGCGGGTTCTCCGCTTCTCCCAACACACGCTTGCCACTATTTGACGACAAGTCCGCATCTCCGAGCGGAAAAGTTGGGTCTACCAGCACTTCCGCACCCATTTCTGCGGCCAGATGGCCGGCGAAGTTTGCCGCGGCCAGCGCTACGCGAGATGCATCGGTTGTGCAAATCTGAACAACAGTTACGCCGCTGAGTAGGATTGCACTTAGCTCTCGTCTCTGCTGGCTAACGTCCGACACGAGTCGTATCCCCAAATTGCTGAGAAATGTGGTTTTTGCTCAGGACATAATGGCGGATGTCTTCCGTCTGTTCCCTATCCAAAAGCGGCTCAAATCCCGCCATACCTTGCGACTCCAAAACACCATCACGTACCACGCTGATCCAACCGGCACTCGTGGCGAGGAAGCCGGAGTACCGTAAATCGGGCACGACGCTGTTACTAACAGCAGAAATACCGTGGCATGAAACGCAGTGCTTCTGGTATAGCAGAGAACCTGTTGCAACCCGTGTCGGTTCGGCTTCTATGCTGCGCAGGTCTGCCATCTGCTGCTTCGGTTCGTTGGGCGCGGGGAGTGCCGCCTCGCCATCGAGGGAGAACACCAGGAGCCGACTCCGATTAACAATGTCGCGGGTCACATCGCCGGTTGTGCGACCACCGTAAAGCTGCCCGCCACGGCCGACCAGTACGGCGATGTACTGCTTGCCATCAATGCGGTAGGTGATCGGCGCGGCTTTGACGCTAGTCTGCGCATCAAAATTCCACAGTTCGTCGCCGCTTTCCGCATCGATTGCCATAAAGCGCCCATCGACCTCACCCTGAAAGACTAGGCCGCCGGCGGTCGCGAGCACGCCGCCGGCATGCGGATATCTTTGCTTGAAGCGCCAACGCGGTTCGCCCCGGACTGGGTCCCAGGCAACCAGTGCACCGCTTACGGTGGCGTCAATGGCGGCGAGTTTCTGTGGATCCTTTGGGAAATCCAATGCCCCATAAGCCATTCCCGTATTGCGACCCATTGCGGCGAATACTTCGTCATCATTGGGGGTGTATGCGCCTTGAAATTCTACCGTCGGAATGTAGATCAATCCGCTGTCCGGACTGTAAGCCATGGGATGCCAATTATGCGCACCCCCGGCGGAGGGATATTGCACCGCTGTCTTCCCGGTCAACCAATACTTAGATGACTCCCTGATTGCTGGCCGACCGCTCTTGATATCAACATGCGTCGCCCAGGTGACTTTGCTGTAGGCCTCAGCGGAGAGAAGCTCTCCCGTGATTCGGTCCAATAGGTAGAAGAAACCGTTCTTCGGTGCCTGCAGCAGCAGCTTTCTGGTCTCTCCCTGCCATGGCAGATCGGCGAGGATCATATGCTGCGTCGCGGTGTAGTCCCAGCCATCGCCCGGCGTGGTTTGGTAATGCCACACGTATTCGCCAGTATCGGCCTTCAATGCCACGATGGAAGAGACGAACAAGTTATCGCCCTTGCCGTCGGAGCGAATATTCGGGTTCCAGGGGGATGCGTTACCCACGCCAATATAGAGTAGGCCGGATTCTGGATCGTAAGCCATATGGTCCCAAACCGTTCCACCGCCGCCAACTTTCCACCATTCACCATTCCAGGTCTTTGCTGCCATTTCCAGAATTGGGTTTTCGAAGGGCTTACTGGGGTCGCCAGGAATCGTATAGAAGCGCCACGCTAACTCGCCGGTTGCAATGTCGAAGGCCGATACAAACCCGCGAACGCCATACTCAGCACCGCCATTGCCAATTACCACTTTGTCACCGGCAATTCTGGGAGCGCCAGTAATGGTGTAGCTTTCGCTCGGGGAATAACTGACCGCGCCCTCTAAGGTGTTCACGCTCCACAACTGAGCTCCATCCTTGAGATTTAATGCGATCAAACGGCCGTCGAAAGTTGCGACCAATAGACGATCACCATAGTACGCAAGGCCGCGACTGACCGGTCCGCAACAGCCTTTGACCTGCGTAGCTCTGGGGACATCTGGATCGTAGGTCCAGACAAGCGCGCCAGATCGCGCATTGACGGCATATACTCGATTCCACGCAGTGGTGAAGTAAAGGTGCTCGTCGATCATCAGCGGCGTGGCCTCCTGGCCGCCATCGCGGGGAAGATCTAGAAACCAGTCCAGCGCTAGCTTGCCGATATTCTCTACTGTGATCTGATCGAGCGGGCTAAACCGCTGTTCGCCGAAGTCTCGCCCCGTCAGTCGCCATTGACCGGATTGGTCGTCTGCGTTTCGCAGAGCACGCAAAGCCGGTCCACCGGCATCTCCAGCCGCTTCCTCGGTGATGCTCGCTTGTGTAGGCATTGTCGTCGTCGCGCTAGCGATAGCGACCAACGTAAGAAGCGAAGCGCTATAGGTTAACGAGCGGACTTTTTTGAAACGGTTGCTATCGATCATTGTTATCTCTTATTGATCGTTACACTCACCCCCAACTTAAGGCGCTATACGTCGCGATACAGAGAGGCAAGCTGTCTTGGAAATAATTGCTATTAACTTGTTGAATGTCAAGCAACTTTAATTATACTTAATGTAATCAATGTGATTGATGAGTACGGGTGAACGCAGAGACTAACTTTCTTCTAGTCTACCGCCCGACAAAAGAGCGGGTTACCAGAGACTCGCAATCACTTCATAAGAGAAATGCATAAATGAAAAAACGCCTCAATGCCTATATCCCCTTGTTTGCCGCTGTTGCAGCAGTTTTCCTCCTCACGGTTGCTGTGACCCTTCCCAAGACTTGGGCTTCAAACGACGTTGTGGCTGCCACCGACGCGGGCTCAGCGATAGGCAAACTTCAGCAGATCGTTGATTCCCGAGCTGCGACTTATAAAGCCCGCGATCAATATCGCCACCCAGCGGACACGCTGCTCTTCTTTGGCCTACGTCCGGGCATGCGGGTGGGTGAGATTGGGCCGGGGGAATCCGGTTGGTACACACAAATCATCGCTCCCTACCTCGGGGAGCAGGGCGCTATTTTTGGGATTAATTATCGCGACGACATGTGGGCCATGTTCACGCGCCGCAACTACTCCGAGGAAGATATTGCGGAGCGTGTCGCGCGAAGCGCCCAGTTCCCAGATCTGATCGCTAGCATTGAAGGGGCGGGCGACATCCCCGCCACCGGGTTCCCCCTGGATAAAGTGCCTGAGGAACTCTACGGTACCTTAGATCTGGTGTTGAGTATTCGGGAGTTACATAACCCTGCTGAACTCGAAGACAGCGCGGAGATGCTGTCCATGTTTCTTGAAGAAATTTTTTTGCTGTTAAAGCCGGGTGGCAGTCTGGGCGTGGTCCAGCATCGCGCGCCAGAGGACGCCGACGATAGTTGGGCCAACGGTCGAATGGGTTATATGAAACAGAGTCAGGCCATTGCCGCTATAACCGACGCTGGCTTTGATTTTATTGCCAGCTCGGAGATCAACGCTAATCCCGAGGATCAGCCCGGACCCGCAGACTACGTTTGGCGCCTGCCTCCAGCATCGATTTACATCAATGAGGGGTTTGCTAATCGTAAAGATGAGTTCCTTGCCATTGGCGAATCGGATCGAATGACACTGTTATTCGCAAAGCCCCTGGAGGAATAAATCCATGGGAATCGATGCAGCCAAAAGCTTTAGTTTCAAGCAGATACAGGTAGCGGTAGCGGGAGATGTCGCCACGGTGACCCTTGATCGACCAGAGCAGCGTAATGCTCTCAGTCAGGCTTTACGGGAGGAGTTGAAAGAATTTCTCGAACGCTTCGCACCGTTGGTCAAGGTGGTCGTAATCACCGGGGCGGGTAAGGCGTTTTGCGCTGGAATGGATCTCAAAGAGAAGGTGGGTTTTCGTGAAGGTGAGCAGCAATGGGGTTTCTTCAGATCGCTGTTCGATGCAGATACGGTGTTCGTTGGAGCCGTCAATGGTTCGGCTCGCGGTGCGGGGCTGACGCTGATCTCTGCCTGCGATATCGCCTTCGCTGAACCTGAAGCCGACTTCGGTCTTCCTCAGATTACGCACGGAATCTACGGCGGTGTCGCGACGACGATGCTGCAACTCTCGTTACCCAAGAAAGTAGTCGCCGAGTTGGTGCTGACCGGCATCCCCATGAGCTCCTCTAGGGCGGTCGACGTTGGTCTTATTAATCACGTCTCGCCCCCAGGGGAAGCGCTGGCGATGGCTCAAAAGATCGCGGCAAGAATTGCCAGTTTTGAAGGGCGGACATTGAAGATTGCCAAGCAGATGATCAAAAGCCTGCCCTATGACGATGCCGCGCGTGAGTCGGCTATGCGCGCAACGCGGCTTGCGACCCTGGAGAACGTACCCATCGCCGAGGATCGAGTCATCGACACGCGATTTGGCCCTAAGGACTCAAATGCCTAGCACCCTAATTCTGACAGCTGCCTAAGAG
>JBCBZV010000212.1:0-4534 GCA_039815155.1 Pseudomonadota bacterium | reverse complement strand
TGCCGCCAGCAGTGGTAAGGCGCAAACAAAGTAGCCCATGAGCGCGTGCGCCGGCGGATGTTGACTCCGAGCGTTGAGAAGCCAGAAAGCGGCCCAGAGAAAAGTACTGGCAAGGGCCAGAGTCACGCCCAGTCCATCGGTGAACTCCAGGGACAGCGGCTGACCTTTTGTCGCGATAATTAGCGCGCCCAGATAGCCTAAGACAACAGCCATCCAATCCGGACCGCTCAAACGCTGCTTCAAAACGGGAATAGAGAACAAAGCCAGCGTGATTGCCCAGGTGTAATTAATCGTCTGTGCCTGCTGCGCTGGCAATCGGTCGTAGGCTGTCAACAAAACCCAATAATACAAACAAGGGCTCAGCGTACCCATCAATAGGCACTCAAGCCAATGGTGCTGGATCATCCGCAGGCATATTCTTAACTCCCCCCGCAGGGCCAGATGAACGGTGAGCACCGCGGTTGAGCTTAGCGCTGCCACTGCCAGGAGCTGGAGAACCGTTAGCTCCTCCAAGGCCAATTTGAACGCCGTCGCGACCGTCGACCAAAGGACGACAGCGCAAAGACCCAGAGCGAGCGCTCGCTTATCGTTCACCGTCTGCATGGCGCGCGAGTGTACTCGCTTTGCTTTAAGTTCAAAGCCGGTCTTCGGTGAATCACTGTACCGATGGCAAAATTTCCGGCATGCTCAATGCTCAAACTCGGCAAGACCCAATCCGTGACCTCGCCAGCTAATCTCAAGAACGACTTAAGCGCCTCCATGGCGGCTGCCCCAATAGTGTTTCTGGTCGCTATGCTCGCGGGCTCTGTTTATCTTTTTGGTTCCGATTCCTCCTACGGAGCGAATCAGATCGCCTTAGTTCTGGCCACCGCAGTGGCCGCCCTCGTCGGCAAGCAAACCGGAGTTGATTGGCGCAGCTGCCAAGCGGGGATTGTTGATGGAATTGGTGTTGGGCTAGGACCGATTCTCATCCTGCTCGCTGTAGGTATGTTGATCGGAACCTGGATACTCTCCGGCACGGTTCCGACCATGATCTACTTCGGCGTACAGATTCTAGACCCAGGCATCTTTTACGCGGCCAGCGCGCTTATCTGTGCGATCGTGGCGATCAGTGTTGGCAGTTCCTGGACCGTAGCGGGCACTTTAGGCATTGGTCTCATGGGCATCGCCGGTAGCTTCGATCTCAATCCGGCAATAGCCGCCGGAGCGATCGTGTCCGGGGCCTACTTCGGCGACAAGCTCTCGCCTCTCTCCGACACTACCAATCTCGCTGCCGCCTCAACCGGCGTAGATCTTTTTGAACATATTCGTCACATGCTTTGGACTACCGTACCCAGCTTTGCACTGGCGCTGTTAGTGTTCGCGATGATAGGCAGCGGTGACGCCACCGCGCCTCGGGAGATTGCGGCACTGCAACAAAGCCTGAGCCAGGAATTCAACATCGGCTTACACCTGCTCATTCCTCTGTTGATCATGCTGTTCCTGGTCTACAAGCGAGTGCCCGCGTACCCCGCGATCATCATTAGCGCTCTCGTTGGCGCGGTATTCGCTGTTGCCTTTCAGCCGGAAGCCGTCGTCGGACTTGCGGCGGGCGAGGATCTTGCGCCAGCCATTGGGCTTGTGAAAGGAGTGTGGGTGGCCCTTTATGCAGGATACGAAGCCAATAGCGGTAATGAGTTTTTGGACAAACTCCTGAGTAAGGGCGGCATGAGTAGCATGCTGAATACGGTGTGGCTGATCGTATGCGCACTTGGTTTTGGCGGCATTCTAGAGCGAACGGGCGTTTTAGAATTTTGGCTACGCGTAGCTTTGCGCTTTGTGAAAGGCACCGGCTCGCTTATTGGGACCACCGTATCGACCTGCCTAGCCACCAATATTTTGGCGGCAGATCAGTTTATTGCGGTCGCACTACCGGGGCGAATGTATCGGGATGCTTATGAACAGTATGGCCTGTCTCGATTGAATCTTTCCCGGACCTTAGAAGATTCAGCCACCCTTACCTCCGCATTGATCCCGTGGAATACCTGCGGCGCGTATATGGCCGCCACGCTCGGTGTGGCCACCTTGTCCTATGCACCTTTCGCTATCTTCAATATCGCCTGTCCGCTTATCGCCATTCTTTACGGCGTCTTTGGGCTGGCGCAAAAGCCAATAGAAGAGGAAGAACTGGCGCCGATCGCAAGCGGTGCCTAGCGTATTGTTCGATGAATAGTGATCCAGCTGCTTGGGACTATCCCAATCCGTTTCTAAGGGATGAAGTCGTTCGGGAAGGCGACGTTGACGCCTTGGACCACACTAACAACACGGTATATGTGCGCTGGTGCGAGGCAACCGCCTGGGATCATTCGAACTCGCTAGGGCTCGCAGTAAATGACTATAAACGGTTGGATCGGGCAATGGCGGTTGTCGACGGGCATTACCGCTACCTGCAAGCATCCTACCTCGGTGATGAGATCGAATGCGCAACTTGGATTGCCCATTGGGACAGGCGTTTGACGATGACGCGTTACTTCCAAATACGCCGAGCTAGCAGCAAAGAAACCCTATTACGGGCAGAAGTTCGCTTTGCGTGCATCGAAATCTCGAGCGGAAAACCACGTCGCTTGCCCAAGGAATTTAGCGAAGGCTACGGCCCGGAAATCCTTGGACTGGAACCCAGTGCGGGGCCTCTTCAAAGCTAGATCCGAAAAAGCCAGAGTTTTTAGGCTCTATCCCAATCAAATGCCAGCACCTGACTCAGCGAGCTGAGACCCAAAGCAAGCATTAGAAGACGGTCCACACCAAGTGCCACACCGGCACATGCGGGAAGCCCAGAGCGCATCGCCTGTTGCAGGCGCGGATCTAACTCGCGAGCAGGTCTACCATGTTGCGACCGCTTTTTATTGTCTTCCAGCGCCCTTAGCTCCAATATTTCTGGATCAAGGAGTTCTTGGTACCCATTCGCGAGCTCTACCCCATCCACATAGAGCTCAAAGCGCTGAGCGGTGTTAGTCGAACCAACTTTTGCCAACGCAGCCTGCGTAGGGGGGAAGTCATGAATAAAAACCCGCCCCAACTTCTTCAGCCAGGGTTGGACCCTATGGGTCAGGAGTAAGTCCAACCAACCGTCCTGATCCAGTTCCAAGTTCGCGGTGGATGCAGCGGGGAGCAGCTCCTGGTTTATCGTACTTTCCAGGTCAGCGGACGACAGCGCACAAACATCGACTCCAGTGGCCTCAATAAACACCTGTCGATAGCTAAGGTACTGGTAATCGCTCGGTCCGAGGCTGCCATCGATCAGCACGCTCACTTCCTTCATAAGCTGCTCATTAGAGAAGCCCGGGCGATACCATTCGAGCATCGTAAACTCGGGATTATGTCGCGCACCCCGCTCTCCATCACGAAACGCCTTCCCCAACTGATAGATCGGCCCGCTGCCAGCCGCGAGCAGCCGCTTCATCGCAAACTCAGGGGAGGTCTGAAGATATCTCTGCTTTTGGTCGGCCTGCGCTGTGGCGACGATCAAGGGATCGATCGCAGGGTCGGTGACGGTAAAGCGCGCCAGCAGCGGCGTCTCTACTTCCAGCACCTCTCGTTGCGCAAAGAACTCACGAATATACCGATTTAGCCTTGCTCTCGCGATCAGAGCATCGCGGGTAGCGCTGGGCTCCCAGGGGTTCACACCGAACTAGAAGGTGTGTGCCAAAAGCAGGACCGCAAGGTATACCTGCTTGCTAGCGACTAGGACTTGCTGGCCCGCGCCACGTATTCACCGGAACGCGTATCGACGCGTATTACCTCTCCCTGGGAAATAAACAGCGGAACGCGTACGACCGCACCGGTACTTAACGTCGCTGGCTTACTGCCACCTTGCGCTGTATCACCTTTAAGGCCTGGATCGGTTTCGGTGATTTCCAGCTCAACAAAGTTGGACGGACTTACGGAAAGAGGGGTTCCGTTGTACAAAGTCACCTCGCAGGGATCTTGCTCCTTGAACCACTTTGCCGCCTCACCCACGGCCGCCGCATCTGCCTGATGTTGTTCAAAGGTTTTCGGTTCCATGAAGTACCAGAACTCGCCGTCCGTATACAGATACTCCATCGTTACGTCCATAACATCGGCGCCTTCGAGGCTTTCGCCGGACTTGAAGGTTCGCTCCCAAACACGACCGGTTTTGAGATTTCGAAGCCGTACGCGGTTAAAGGCTTGGCCCTTACCCGGTTTGACGAATTCGTTTTCTAAAATGCTGCACGGCTCGCCATCCAGCATGACTTTCAAGCCCGATCTAAATTCGTTTGTAGAGAAATTCGCCATAGCTCTCTCGGCCCCTGCTCAAGGCGGCCGATAATACCGCAGAGGCTTTCCAAAAGCAGTCGCGAACCGTAAGTTCGCAGCTAATTTGGGTTCATTTAAGCGCCTTAGGAGCAGAAAATCTCTCGCCTTTCCTATTGGCGAGGTACCCGGTAGTTGAGCCCAGCCGCCCCGCTTCGACAAAGGTCTCCGTAGACTGGCAGGTGATCCAGGTGGGGAGCTGGGGCTGCACGGGGCGAGGCAG
>JBCBZV010000006.1:0-67965 GCA_039815155.1 Pseudomonadota bacterium | reverse complement strand
GAAACGTGAGCAGAAGCTATGCCAGCATATGTATTAGCTAATAAAAGTCATATATATCAATAGCCTATGATTTTAATGTAAGGTTTTTGCTCACTATGGCCAAGCAACTGTCGTTCATCTGACGCTTTTTGAGATGCATATTGCAACTCTTTCAGCGATTAATTGCAGGATGCAATTGAGCGTAGATTCCTATTAATTAAGATTAAGTCATAAAAATCAATAAGATAGGGAAATCCGCGGAATTGGCCTTCGATTTGCAATTTTGGTCCACATGAAAACTGCGAAGGCGACCGAGACGCCCAACCAACTGCTATTAGCGCTCCCTGGTGACGCCGTAACCGCGGGTGCACCGGTGCTGGCCGCAAGCTACACCGGATGGCTTCGCGATGCTCGAGAGGGGCTCTATCCCGCCGGAAAACGCGCTTTAGATATAGCGATCAGTGCGCTAGGCCTACTCTTTCTTGCGCCGTTTTTCGTGCTGCTAGCGCTATTGGTCAAGGCAGAATCGCGCGGTCCAGTGCTTTTTTCGCAAACTCGTATTGGTCGTCGAGGCCGTTCTTTTCGCTGCTGGAAAATACGTTCTATGTATGTGGACGCAGAGGAACGCAAGCTCGCTCTCCTGGCGCACAATGAGATGCTTGGGGGAACCATTTTCAAGATGAAGCGAGATCCTCGGATCACGCGGATTGGCCGCTTTATCCGCAAGGCGTCTATAGATGAACTTCCGCAACTTTGGAATGTTCTGGTGGGAGATATGTCACTCGTAGGTCCTAGGCCGCCGGTTCCCGCTGAGGTTGTTCTCTACAGCAGTCGGCATCGGCAGCGCTTGTCCGTAAAGCCAGGCATAACCTGCATCTGGCAGGTCTCTGGACGCAGCAATATTTCCTTTGAGGAGCAAGTGGAGCTCGATATCAAATACATAAAGGAGCGTTCTCTCTCTTTTGATCTATGTCTCTTGCTCGCCACCGTTCCCGCTGTACTACTTGCAAAAGGCGCGTACTAGTTAGCGTAACCCCGAGTGGCCCGCGCCGTTTCTGCTGTCGCACTGCAGCGCATCGTGCTGGCTATACTTTGATCCACTTGTGAGTGAACATTGCTGAGTAATGGTTTTTAACGATCGGGTCCTGTTTCTCCACATTGGCAAAACAGGAGGTATGAGTTGTAGCGAGTTTCTCTTGCGCTTCCTGGAACGGCCCGTATGGAATTGCCACGGTGAAGCATCCGCGGAGCTTCAACGGCTCCAATTGACTGATGTTGATGCAGCCATGGGGATTAATCGACACTGCACGCTCGCTGCGGCGTCGCGTTTTCTCGAAGCAAATTTTCAGCGTCAACTAAGCTCCTTTGAAAAAATTATCGCTGTCTTTCGGCATCCTTACAGCCTTGAGTACTCCTGGTATCAACACCTACGGAAACCGCTTATTCGCGCTAGACGCCAAGACGATGAGAGGCTTCTGAAGCTAGCGGAGGGAGATTTTGAGAGCTTTGTGAGGAACGCCGACCATCATCGACCTGGACTGACTCAGGAAAAATACGTCCTCCTGGAGGATACGATCCCAGCGAATGTCGATATTATTCGCTTCGAATCGCTATCCGAGGATTTTCCTCGGGCGGTGGCGAAGTTTCTGGATAAGAGAAAGTACTCGTTCGCTTCTGGGTCGTCATTGTTCCCAAAAATAAACAGCACCCACTACGACAAGGATCTTGAGCAGGTGCTGACCCAGCCGATTCGAGCAGCCATTAGGGCTAAGCACGCCTATCTATTTACGACCGGCTTCTATGACCCGTAAACGGTTCGAAAATCGCGATGACGTCTAACTTTTGTCACTATCGAGAAGGGCTTTATACGGGTAAATAACCAAAAGAGAGCGACGACCCTGCTGAGGAAAGGCACACTGCGATTATGCGCGGATCACGAGGGCAGCCGAATGAAAATCACACTTGCTGAGCTAAAGGCACTTCCGGCTAAGTCACGTCAGATTAAGTCACGTCAGATTAAGTCACGTCAGATTAAGTCACGTCAGACTGAATCGCTATCGACCAATTCACTGCCGACCAATTCACTGCCGATAGAAAAGCTCATTATCGAGTCTGTCGACCTAAGCCTGTATATCGCCCACGCTGTAGTGAACGGCGAGCGCCGTCTCATCGCTCAGCGCAATGGCGCCACCTTGAAAACGAAGAACCTACTCGAAATGAAAAAGGCGTTACGTCCGCTTCAAGCGGAGTCGACCGTGCTCATCCAGCGCAGTTCTTACGATGAAATGGTTGGCCAGGGTTTTCCACCCTCAGACAACACCATGGAAATCACCCTCGGACCGGGCTTTGAAACGCTCCCCGCATGGATTAATAGCTAAAAAAGCTCAGCCTGAGCGACGCTTCTCCGACCGGTTGAGATTTTCGATAGCTGAATGTAGCTAAATGTAGCTAGATATAGTTGAACAAAGACTGCTCTAGCTGAACGCGCGGCCGACGAGGATCCGGTTTCTGGTGTCGATCGTTTAGGCTTCTGGGTATTGCCTCAGCGTAAGCGTGTTTCCCCGCTGACTGAATTCGATATATTTGAGAAAGCTCATTCCCAACAGAACCTCGTTCATTTGCAATCCCGGGTTGATCGATGCGCGAACCTCGCTCAGCTTTATCGCGCCTAACGCAACCTCATCAAGTCGTGTCTCGTAGCTCTCGGTCCGCCCGTTAGCTGTGTTGCTAATAAATGTACGTCCGCGCGGAAGGCCCAACTGGCGCGCAAGTCTTGCGGGTACGGCGACGCCAGTCGCGCCCGTATCGAGAAGAAATACCACCGGCTCGCCATTGATCGTTCCCGTAGCGATGTAATGGCCCATGCGATTTCGTTTCAGCGTTACCTCTTTAACACCCTCTGCGGAAACCAAGCTGTCTACACTTTGGTTGGGGTTCCGCTGGCGCTCCAGTACACCACCGAAGTAGAGCGTCAAAAATGTCAGCAGCGCTATCCACGTGAGCGCCTGCATAACCACGCCGAACTTTCGCCGATCCTTCACTTCCTGTTCAAAAGGGTCTTGCATAAACTGGGTCAATCAATGTCCGCGTTAATTGTGTGGCACTGTTATGATCCTAGAACAATATTAATAGCTCTGTAGCAACTCGATGATTGTCCTATTGAGTTTCTTGTAGCTGAGCAGGGGTGCATCCGTCCATGGGTACAGACACTTGGCAAGCAGTAGCAGCTAGCTCGCACATCATCGCCATTATTGATGCCGCACACTCTGTAGAACACCAGCTTCTCGAAGAGTTCCTCGCGCAAAAAGTGGGTGAACTTTCGATTCGTGCCTCGATACATACGAGCCGGGTGTCGATCGTTAGTGATCCAGAAGACCCGTCGGTCGACTCGCTTAAGGAGTATCTTGCCCTCCCCGACGATACGCTGGTGCTGCCGCTACGTGTGGTCTGGGTCAGTTCTTTGGCCGAAAAATCAACCCGTCCTCGCGCCCGGGACCTTTTATTCGGCAATCGCCGGAGACCATCTCCCCGGAAGGCGAAACGAATCCTCGCCCAAAATCCTGGACGGGTGATGTGCATTGCCGGAGTTCCTGCGACGCTAGCGGCGCTACGTGAGCGCATGGAGCGGCTACAGGGGCTGGCTTCTGTGGACGACGGACTCGCGGCGTTTATTGCGCTGCAAGCGGGACTAGCGCTCGATGTGGCCGAAAGGAGGCTCCAAGGCAGTCGCTACAAGGTTCCGCGAAGTGTCAACCGAAGCCTTCTTGCGGGCAGCAAGTTTCGAACTGCCCTGCAAGATGTTGCCGCCGAAACAGGTCGCGATATGGACGACTTACTGGGCGAATCAGAAAAGATAATGCGCGAGCTTATCTCGCGCCCAGAACCTTTCTGGCTGGACGTAATGGCCCAGTTAAATCACTGGGTTATGCGTCTGGGTTACGATGCTGAGGTGGTGCTCGATTCAGCAGGTATGGAACGCGTGCGTCAGTGGTCAAGGGAATACCCCACCGCACTGTTGTGGACTCACAAGACGCACGTCGACGGATTCGCGGTTAACTCTGTTTGTTTCGATAACGACTTTCCTGCACCGCACATTCTTGGGGGAGTGAACATGGCATTTGCGGGCTTGGGCTTCCTTGCTCGTCGCGCTGGGGCGATTTTCATTCGCCGAAGTTTTCAAGATGATCTGTTGTACAAAACGGTCTTACGCCAGTACATCGGTTACTTAATGGAAAAACGTTTTCCCTTGTCATGGGCCTTTGAAGGTACCCGATCTCGCGTCGGGAAGCTCATGCCTCCACGCTACGGACTGCTCAAATATGTGATGGATTCCGCGCATGCAACGGGCGCAAGAAACTTACATATCATTCCTATTTCGATTAGCTATGACATGATCGGCGATGTTAAGGATTATGCCGATGAGCAATCAGGCGCCACTAAACGACCGGAAAGTTTAAGCTGGTTTATTGGCTACCTTCGCGGCCTACGCCAACCCATGGGAAAGATCTACTTTAACTTCGGGGAGCCGGTTGTCCTGGATCAGGTGAGCTCTCCAGAAAACCCTCGTGAGCTGCAACGAGTAGCTTTCGCTGTAGGTGTGGAAGCAAACCGCGTTACGCCAATTACCTTGCCGTCGGTTATCTGCATGGTGCTCCTTGGCGCCGCGCCACGAGCACTAACCGCTGAAGAGCTGCGCGAGCAGTTGGAACTGCTGCGAGGCTGGACTTCGGAGCGAAACATCCCGATGAGTCCGGAGCTCATCGAGCGGGATGAAGACCGTATCAACGTGCTTATTGGCAACATGATCAGCTCCGGGCTTCTTACCATGTACGACGATGGTCCAGAGCAAGTATTCACCATTGCAGCAGAGCAGCACGGCGAGGCGAGTTACTACCGAAACACGGTGATCCACTTTTTCCTCACGCGCTCTATTATCGAACTTGCGCTCGTTCATATGGCCCAGTCGGAGCTTTCTGGTGCTGACAACTTTCGCGGCGAGTGTGAGCGCTTGCGAGACTACTTCAAGTTTGAGTTCTTCTATGCGCCTACGAGCGAATTCTTAATCGAAGTCGATGAGGAGATGAACAGGTTAGAACCCGATTGGGAAACGCAGCTGAATGAAAGCGGTGGCGCTCTCAACTTATTTGGACGGCTGACACCCCGAATGTCCCATAGTGTGCTGCTGCCCTTCGTTGAAGCTTATCGCGTCGTCGCGGACATTTTGGCGAAGCACGAGGCTGGCGAGACGCTAGACGAAAAGGAATGCGTAGATCAGGCCTTGGCCTATGGCCGTCAAGCTTATCTACAAAGAAGAATCAGCTCAGAGGCGTCGATCGGAAAACTGCTGTTTAGTAACGGTTATCGCTTGATGGATAATCTCGGCCTAGTGGAGTCGGGCGCAGACGATCTCTCCGAGCGCCGGCTGCAGATGGCCCAAACGTTTCGGTTTCTTCAGCGCCGCTTAGAGCGAGTCCGGGCTTCCGCCTTACCGTAGTAGGAAAATAAAGCGACTCATTTAGGGCTTATAAATGCACCAACTAAATCCTCAAGACGCTCAGTTTCTCTATGGAGAAACAGAGCAGAACCTAACTCACGTGACCAGTGTCGCTATTTTCGATCCGAGTACCGTACCGGGCGGAAAGACCGTTCGCTTTACCGACATCATCGAGCACTACCGCAAAAGGTTGGCCTACAACCCGCTGTTTTTTCGGCGCCTCCACCGTTTGCCCTTAGAGCTTGATTATCCCTATTGGGTGGAAGACGAGTATTTCGACTTGGAAAGCCACGTGCACCATGGTCGCCTTCCTGAACCCGGGGACTGGCGTCAGTTTTGTATCCATATGGCGCGTTATCACAGCCGACCCCTGAATATGAACCGCCCGCCCTGGGAGATTTTCGTCGTGGAGGGCTTGGACAACGTCGATGGATTGGCCCCGGGCTGCTATGCGGTTGCTACAAAGATTCATCACGCGGCCGTCGATGGTGCTTCCTTAATGAAATTTTTCGCCACAATCGCCGACCAGGACACCCAAGGTACGCCGCTTATCCCTCTTGAAAAACCTGACATCGAAGCCGGTGAGGCGCCCAGCTCCGCGGATATGCTTCGTCGTGCCTTGGTCAACAATGTTCGCTCCCCGGTCCGCGTGGTGGAGACTCTGCTGCGCTCCGCCCCTGGCTTGGTCAAAGCCGCTCAGGAATCGGTCGCTCGACGGGAACAGGAGCGCAGTCCAGTCCCACCGACGCGGTTTAACGTCGACTTGTCTCCCCATAAGATGTTTGGAGCGCGCATTGTTCCCCTAGACTCACTAAAGATCATTCGCGCGCTAGCACCCGGTGTCACAATTAACGACGTCGTGTTGGCGATATGTGCGGGTGGGCTTCGGCGCTATCTTCTCAAGCACGATGAGCTACCCCTGGAGCCGCTTGTCGCCTGGGTACCTATCAACGCACGACCCCGCGGGAAAGACGGCGGAGAAATGCCGGGCAACAATATCAGCGCGATGACCACGCCCATCTTCACCGATGAGTCCGATCCAGTAAGACGGCTCATTCGCATCCATCAATCAACCCGAGCGAGTAAAGAGGCACGCAGCGGTGTTTCCGCCCGTCTGATGACGGACATTACCCGGCACGTCCCTGCGGCCACACAAGTCTTGGCGAGTCGCTTACTGCTGCGATCGGGCGTGGCCGCGCGCATGTGTAACCTGTTTATTTCTAATGTGCCGGGTCCGCAACAGCCTATGTATATGAATGGCGCGCGGATGGTGCGGAGCGTAGGCCTAGCACCTCTTGGTGATGGCATGGGATTATTTATCGGAACACCGAGCTACGATGGTCAAATGAGTCTTAACGTAATCTCCACTAGAGAGATTCTTCCCGATATCGAATTTTTCATGGACTGCTTAGAAGCATCGCTAGATGAGCTTTTAGCACTGGCCAAGAAAAAACGCCGTCCAAAAACAAAAGGCGTCGCGTCGAAAAGGGCCGCTGCGGGCAAGAAGAAGGCCCCCGGTGCAAAAGCGAAAGGTCCGTCTAGGAAGAGCACGACATCCGATTCCAGGAAACGTGCAACGGCAAGTACCGCTAAAAGAACGAAGAAAGCTGCGGTAAAAGCGACGCCCAGAGCAAAAGCCGCGCCTAAGACAGGAGTTGAGGCAGCAACAGGGCGCGCCAAGGCGGCTGGATAAACCTATGGGCGATTCTCGTGCTTTGTCTCATACGACGCTAAAGGCTCTCACCCTTTCTCTGGGTTTTCTTGTCTCCCTTGCCGCGACGGCTCAGGATTATCGTCTGACGATGGCACCGCAACCGATAAATGGATCCCTAATCAGCACCGGTACCGCCGATGCGTTTTCATTCTTGGCCAGCGACGGTGTTGAGCTGCGCTTTTCCCGTAGCACGGGGAGAGAGGAACGCTTGCAAAGCGCGGGTTTCCTGTGGGCGCAAGTTCAACAAGTACCCGTGAATGCGGAGTCACTAGCGCTCACTCCGCAGCGGCTTGAGGATGGTTCCATCGCTCTGGCGATACAAGCTTCCCTGAAGCAAAGCGATCGACAGCAGTCATTCAGCACGACGATAACTACGCAACCAGGTAAGTGGACTCGCATCCTGGGTCCTGCGGCGACGGCGCAAACTGGGATGCAAACCTATAGCACCAGGAAGACTCGTGAGGACTCGCTCTACGTCAAGGTAGAGTTGCTCGAATAAAGCGCCGCCAGCTCGTAGCCGCGCAGAATGCATCTATCGGAACCTGTTCAGTTTCAAAACAGAGCCAGTCCGTCGCGTCAAAGACTCGCGTATTCGTAGGCGTCTAACCGAACGGCGAGTGCCGATTCCAGCATGACAACGTGGATTACTCTCCTAGCAGGTTTCGCTCTTGGTGTCCTAGCAGGCTATTTGTCTGTTCGAGTCATGAGTAGCTGCAATGGCCGTCCAGCGAACAGATTACTGCGCAAGCGGGTTGCAATGTGGCTGGCGCAGCAAGCTAGCACACCGGGACAGGCAATCGCGTCGGCAGAGCGGGAGCGGATTGAACGGTGTATAAAGGGCTTACCTGTAGCTAGGCGCCGCCGTTTCGCCGAGGCATTTGAAAACTACCAGGCCCTAATCATCTATGAAGCGCAACCTCGAGATACAGGCACAGGTGCGTTCCGCTACAGTGGGGAAATTCAGCGTCAACTCGAGCTCATGCTAGAAGAAATACTGCTCTAGCCCGTTGACCGACCCGCCCTCGGTTTCGTCCTACTAACCGTGGTCTCGATCATTTTTCTGCGTCTCTTCCAGACGAGCCGCCACCTCCTCTAACCTTTCGCAGGTTTGTGCAAGACGGTCCAGGTCGCCGCTGGAGGAGCGGTCACTATGTGACTCGGAGATCGCAATTCCTCGCATAATGGGCGCCAAGAGTTCGTCTAGGTAATTCCGTAACCCGCTCTGTCCATGGCGAAGAAGATGGGAGCGAAGACCATACTCGAGCGTTCCAAAAAACAGATCCCGCACGGACCTGACTTTGAGGTCCGGTCGAAGTTCACCCCGTTCGATTCCCTCGCGTACCGTTCGATCGAGGTAACCCACGTAGCTACGATTTAAGTCTCGAAGGGGAGAGCCTTCATGATCGCCCTTCACCCGCAAGTCTGCGCCACCGTAATTAGACCCCAGGTCTGATTCCAGATAGACCTGTAACAGTCTCAACATCAACGCGTTGTCAGCGGTCAGGACCGCGACATGGTGATCCGCCAATGCGCGCAGTCGTTCCTCGGTGGCCATTATCGTATCAAGGATAGCGGCGGCTCCCGGGTTGAGCTGCTCGTTGTATAGACGATCTAAAATCGCCGTGATGAGATCGTGTTTGCTTCCGAAGTAGTGAAAGATAGTGCCTTCAGAGACGCCCGCTTCCGCCGCTATCTTTCGGGTAGATGTGCCGTTAAAACCCGCTGTGGCAAACAGCGTGGTAGCGGCATCGAGAATAACCCTCTCTCGCTCTTCCAGCCGTTCGCGCGAGCGATTGCGCGCGCTATCTGCTGCGCTCCCCATGTCAGCTTATTCCCTTGGTGGACTGCGCTAGTGTGCCCGATCTAGCGAATTGAGCAATACTTGATAAATATTGAGCATTGCATAATATCTGTCGTTTGATGCCAGATACGATTCGACCCATGGGTGGAAACAACGCTATACGAGTAGGCGGAGCGTCAGGGTTTTGGGGCGACGCTTCGCTCGCTGTGCCCCAGCTACTTGCCGGCGGCAAGCTGGATTATCTCGTCTTTGACTATCTAGCAGAGATTACGATGTCGATCACCGCTCGCGCCAGAGCTGCGGATTCGACCAAGGGTTACGCGATCGACTTTGTGAGCGCCGCTATGGCGCCGAACATCGAGGAGATCGCAGCTCAAAAAATCAAAGTAATCTCCAACGCAGGCGGCGTAAACCCCGTTGCCTGCGCCGAGGCGCTGCGGGACATCATTGAAAGCAAGGGTTTAGATTTAAAAGTGGCCGTTGTGTCCGGCGACGATCTGGCAGACCGAGCCGCAGAGTTCGTCCAGGCGCGAGAGATGTTCTCCGATCAGCCATTTCCTCCTTTGGATCAAATCGCCAGCGTCAATGCTTATCTGGGTGCTTTTCCTATTGCAGCCGCGCTGGATGCGGGCGCAGACATCGTAATCACCGGTCGCTGCGTCGATAGCGCGGTTACCCTAGGTGCTTGCATCCACGCCTTCGGATGGTCGCCGAGCGACCTAGATTGCCTAGCCCAAGGCAGTCTGGCAGGTCATCTTCTCGAATGCGGCACGCAAGCCACGGGCGGAAACTTTACCGACTGGGACCAAGTACCGAACCTTATTACAGCTGGATATCCGATCGCCGAGATCTCATCGGACAGCAGCTTTTTAATGAGCAAAGCGGAAAGGACCGGAGGCATGGTTTCCGAAGGCACGGTAGGTGAGCAATTATTGTACGAGATCGGAGACCCGGAAAAGTACGCACTACCGGACGTTGTCTGCGACTTCTCACAAGTGCGGCTAGACAATCTCGGCAATGATCAAGTACGTGTAGTAGGGGCGCGCGGTAGGCCAGCACCGATCCATTACAAAGTGAGCGCCACCTGGGCAGACGGTTACCGCGCAGGGCAGATCTGGACGCTCTATGGCCGTGATGCTAAGGCTAAGGCCGAGCTCCTCTCAGAGGGAGTGTTTCATCGGACTGCACAGATGCTGGAGAAACTAAAGCTTCCACCGCTTGCTGAGAGCAGCGTCGAGCTATTGGGTTCGGAGACGCACTTTGGAGCCAAGGCGAGCAAGACAAACACGCGCGAGCTAGACGTGAAACTGGCGGTGAAACATTCCAGCCCGAAAGGCGTTGGGGTGTTCCTGAAGGAGATGGTTGGATTGGCACTGACCGCTCCCCCCGGTTTGACCGCGTTCGCAGGGGCGCGTCCAAAGCCCACGCCTGTTGTTCGTCTCTTCTCCTTTCTTCTGGATCGGCGAGAGGTGCCGATCACGATTTTGTTAGAAGGGAAGCCCGTTGCCTTTGAGGACAACGGGGAAGCCGCTGCCGAATTCACAGCACCAGCTAAAACACCAGTACCTGAAGCAGACTTGCCCGAAGATACGGTAGAGGTGGAACTGCTAGCGCTCGCCTATGGGCGAAGCGGCGACAAAGGCGACAAAGCCAATATTGGAGTGATGGCCCGCGAGCCTGAGTTTTTACCTTGGATTGCCCGGCACTTCACCGAGTCCAAGGTCGCCGATTACTTCGAGCACTTCCTGGAATCCGAGCAACAGCATCCGGTCGAACGCTTTTACCTACCGGGAATTCATGCGCTCAACTTTCTCCTCCACCGAGTTCTAGGCGGTGGCGGCATTGCGAGTTTACGTGCCGATCCCCAGGGCAAAGGCTACGCGCAGCTACTCCTCTGCGAAGCGGTGCCAGTGCCCCGAGCGCTGGCGGAAGCTCATGGGCTGCCGACGATTGGATCTTCCGGTTCGTGATCAAACCGCAGACTTTCGCAAACCCCCAAGGCTCACAACAGCGCTTAGTGTTAACCAGTATCAGCGTTAACCAATAGGGAGACCTAACTCGATGGCTGCGCACTCACCACCTTTTCAATCGTCAGTAAATAATTCCAGCGACTCTTTTGCGAAAAATCGCAGTGACCATCTCGCGTTGATCGAGCGCATGAAGAGTATTTTGGAGCGAGCAAGAACGCTTTCCGATGCGGCTTCACCGCGTTTTCAGAAACGCAGCCAGCTATTGCCGCGCGAACGACTGGCCAGGGTGCTTGATCCTGGGTCGCCATTTCTCGAGATCGGGAACATGGCCGGCTATCTGGTCGACGATGATAACGAAGATACGTCGGTACCGGGTGCTACGCAGATATGCGGGATTGGCTACATCCAGGGTACCCGCTGCATGGTTCAGGTCGACGATTCGGGAATCAACGCCGGCGCCATGACCCGCACGTCGACTCGTAAGGGTTGTCGCACGATGGATATAGCGCTGCAGCAGAAGCTTCCCTTTATTCATCTTGTAGAAAGCGCCGGTGCCAATCTGCTCGACTATGAAGTCGAAATGTGGAGTGCGGGCGGAGGCATTTTCGCTCGTCTCGCGCGCTTGTCTGCGGCAGGATTGCCCACGCTGACCGTGCTTCACGGCGCCTCAGCCGCCGGCGGTGCCTATATGCCGGGAATGAGTGACTATGTGGTAGGCATAAAAAACAATGGCAAAGCCTACCTTGCGGGGCCCGCACTTT
The DNA here is from genome assembly GCA_039815155.1 of Pseudomonadota bacterium. Taxonomy (GTDB): domain Bacteria; phylum Pseudomonadota; class Gammaproteobacteria; order Pseudomonadales; family Halieaceae; genus Congregibacter. The sequence goes on along the minus strand of JBCBZV010000006.1, from coordinate 56,246 downwards.
TAAAGGCGGCGACGGGAGAAGTCGCTGATGACGCGGAGCTCGGCGGTGCCGCTATGCACTCAACGATTTCTGGTTTAGTTGAATATCTCGCCGAAGACGACGCCCATGGCCTGCAGCTGTGTCGAGATATTGTACTGCGACTCGACTGGAACAAGCGGGCCGGTATGACACTCAGCCGGGAGTTCGATGAGCCAGTGTATCCAACGGAGGAGCTCCTAGGTCTCGTCCCCGTCGATTATCGCCAACCCTACGATGCGAGAGAGGTGGTTGCGCGCCTTGTAGACGGATCTAGCTTCCTCGAATTCAAGCCAAACTTCGGGGTTACTTTGCTCTGTCTGCAGGCGAGTATTCACGGAATGCCCGTTGGTATTCTGTGTAACAACGGACCAATCGATCCGAACGGGGCAGCCAAAGCTGCGCAATTTATTCAGCTCTGCGATCAGTCGGAAACTCCTCTTGTGTTCTTGCAGAACATCACCGGGTACATGGTGGGTACCGCCTCCGAACACGCTGGCATGATCAAACACGGATCGAAAATGATCCAGGCCGTGACCAACGCTCGTGTACCGCGCCTGACCTTGCTAATAGGAGCAAGCTTCGGTGCGGGTAACTATGGCATGTGCGGCCAGGGTTATGACCCAGACTTTGTGTTCACCTGGCCCAACGCCCAACTCGGTGTAATGGGTGGAGAGCAGGCCGCCAAGACAATGTCCGAGGTATTTCGTGCCGGGGCCGCGCGCAAAGGTAGAGAGGTCGATGAGGCGATGCTGGCCGAGCAGGAGAGCCGCGTAATCGCGCACTACGACCGGCAAAGCAGCGCGTTCTATACCTCGGGTCGCATGTTGGACGATGGGCTAATCGATCCCCGCGACAGTCGTAAGGTTCTCGCTCAGGCCTTGCAAACCTGCTGGGAAGGAAGTCACCGAACAGTCCAAACCAATGCCTTTGGCGTTGGACGTATGTGAATTAGGGGAGGACAAAGTGCTACCAGAAGTCAATTATCTGATTTTAGATTCGCAAGGTTCAACGCTCACGGTTTGGTTCAATCGACCCGAGACTCGCAACGCACTCTCCACCGAAATGGCAGACGAATTAGCGGCGCTATTCGAAGCCTTACCTGACACTGATTACCGAGTGATTGTGCTGCGGGGGCGCGGTGGCAGCTTTTGCTCTGGCGGTGATTTAAAGATGTTCCGCAATGTTTTCCAGGCGGGAACTCCGCGAGAGGACATCGTCCGTTTCAATGCGGACTTTGGGCGCATGATGACTGCGATCAAAGCGCTTCCCCAGTTGTTTGTGGTTGCAATCGAGGGCGCAGCAATGGCGGGTGGCCTGGGTATCGCCTGCTTGGCCGATGTGGTTTTGTGCACCGCGGATGCACGTTTTGCTCTGACCGAGGTAACCCTCGGAATTCCACCCGCGCAAATTACCCCGGTGGTCATCGGCAGAATCGGTGCTTCTGAGGCGCGTCGGCTGCTGCTCACTGCTCAGCGTTTTGATGGCGTCGAGGCGTTTCGTCTGGGCTTCGTCCACTTCGTTGAAGAGGACGCAGCCGCACTGGAAGAAAGGCTCGGCCTTGTGATTCGTGATTCTGAGCGCTGCGCCCCGGATGCGCTTGCGCTAACCAAGCGAATAATTGCTGCGACTGAAGTGCTTTCAGAGAAAGAGCTGGTCCAGTTTGCCGCGGAGCGCTTCGCCGACGCAATGCTCGGCGATGAAGCGCGAGAGGGCATGCGTGCCTTTTCGGAGAAACGCGCCCCCGACTGGGAAAGCCTGCGGCGGCAGCGCCTAGCCGACGGTGAGCTGTCAGGATCCATTGGCAGCCGATCGGAGGAGAGATCAGCGTGAGCGAGGTGTTGTTCAACAGTATTCTGGTAGCCAATCGCGGTGAGATAGCCGTGCGGGTGATACGCAGCGCGAAAGCGGCGGGCTACCGAACCATCGCCGTTTATTCGGAAGCCGATCGTTATGCGCCCCATGTAGAACTCGCCGACGAAGCGCTCTTACTCGGCCCTGCGCCGGTCAAAGATTCCTACTTGAATGCAGAACGTATTATCGCTGCTGCCAAACGCAGCGATGCGCAGGCGATTCACCCGGGCTATGGGTTTCTTTCAGAAAATGCAGCGTTCGCAAAAGCCTGCGCCGGTGCAGGAATCGTGTTTATCGGGCCCTCACCGGAAGCGATCGACCTTATGGGCAATAAGGCAGCTGCCAAGCGTCACATGCTTGCAGCGTCTGTTCCTTGCGTTCCTGGTTACCAGGGTTCGGCACAAGATAACGATAGCTTATTGTCCGCAGCGCAAGCTATCGGCGCACCGATCATGGTTAAGGCCGCGGCGGGGGGGGGCGGTCGCGGTATGCGACTAGTGGAGGAACTTGCGGACCTCCCCAGCGCCTTGGATGCGGCCCGCTCCGAGGCGTTAAACGCCTTTGGCAGTGATGAGCTGATTTTAGAAAAAGCGGTGCTCGAGCCTCGCCACGTTGAAATTCAAGTGTTTGGCGATAGCCACGGAAAGGTGCTGCATCTCGGTGAACGAGACTGCTCGGTTCAGCGCCGCCACCAAAAGGTCGTAGAAGAGGCGCCGTGTCCGGTCATGACCGAGGAATTGCGCCAAGCTATGGGCGCCGCGGCCGTCGCGGCGGCAGAAAGCATCGGCTACGTTGGCGCAGGAACTGTCGAGTTTCTGCTGGACGCAAGCAATACATTCTATTTTTTGGAGATGAATACTCGTCTCCAAGTTGAACACCCGGTGACCGAACTGGTTACCGGTTTAGACCTGGTCGATTTACAGCTTCGTGTCGCGCAAGGTGAGGCTTTACCTCTCAAACAGGAAGACGTCGTCCTTCGCGGCCACGCTATAGAAGTGCGGCTCTATGCGGAAGATACGGTCAATGGCTTTCTTCCTGCGAGTGGGACAGCGGAGCAGTGGTCTCCCCCTGCAGGGGAGGGAATCCGTGTCGATCATGGTCTTACCTCCGGACTATTGGTATCACCCTTCTACGATCCAATGATCGCGAAGGTCATCGCCTACGACACCCATCGCGACGGTGCGATTCGTAGGTTGAGGCGGGCGCTAGAGAATACCCTGCTATTTGGTGTCCCCAACAATCGAGAGTTTCTCATCGATGTCCTTGAGCGCGATCGATTCACCACCGGAGCTGCGACAACTGCATTTATCGAGCAGGAGTTCCCGAACGGCGTGTCGGCGCAAGCGGCCGATTTGGATACTCTGATGCTCGCGGGTCTATTGCAGTTTTTGGAACAACAGCAGATCAACGGGGAGCTGCGTTTATTCGCCGATGAGGGCTTCGATGGCAGCACGGGTGTTCGTTCGCTTCCCGCAAGCTTTGCCTATCAAATAGATGATGAGTTGGCGCAGGTCGATGTCACCGCGCTAGGTGACGATCGCTACCAGGTCGTGTGTGGCGAGCTGGAAAAACACGCACTCCTGCTGGGATTGCCAGCCACCGGTTGTCTAAGACTGGCTTGGGACGAGCATATCCAAAATTTAGCTTTCTGCTTTAGGGAGCGCGGCTTTGTAGAGCTGCAAAAACGTGGACGCCAGTTCCGATTAAGAAATGAGCTGGCATTCTCGGCTGCCGAACGCGAAATCGCTGGTAGCGGTTCTGTGACGGCGCCCATGCATGGAAACGTGTTGGGGCTGCGCGTGGCCGAGGGTGATCGGGTCTGTAAAGGCGATGCGCTTGCGGTGCTCGAAGCGATGAAAATGGAGCACACGCTAATCGCCGAGGTGGACGGCGTGGTTTCAACTATTCAGGTGGAGCAGGGACAGCAAGTCTCCGCAAACGATCTATTACTCACGATCTCAACAGCAGCCGAAAACGACCTTGACTAATCCCTGGTCATTCGCTGCCTTTGCTGTGACTCCTTTCTTATGAGAGCGAAACTCAGGTAATCACAGGCTAGCGGCAATTCGCTGAAATTGCTGGCTCGAGATATTTCCTGCTGTAATAGCGCTTAACTTTATATGCGGACTCAGCTTATGAGCGACTACCGTTCTGTCTTAGCCCCCGGCTTGTTTGACGGACAAACAATCCTGGTAACGGGAGGTGGTAGCGGTGTCGGCCGCTGCATCGTTCACGAATTGGCTAGTTTAGGAGCGCACGTACACATCGTTGGCCGAACGGTAAGTAAGCTCGAAGTGGTCGCCCAAGAAGTCAAAGACGATGGCGGCTCCGTCTCGTTTACAGCCTGCGATACCAGAGATGAGGAACGGGTGACACAAGTAGTCGCGGAGCTTGTTTCAACTCGCGGACAGATACACGGCCTGGTTAATAACGCGGGAGGCCAGTTCCCATCACCGCTTGAGTCGATAAGCGCGAAAGGTTTCGCCGCGGTCGTTCGCAACAACCTTTTTGGCAGCTTTCACATGGCAAGGGAGGTCTATAAGCAATCCATGTGCGAGCACGGCGGTGCCATTGTCAACATCACCGCTGATTGCGACAACGGCTTCCCAGGTATGGGGCATACGGGTGCCGCTCGCGCGGGGATGGAAAATCTGTGCAAGACAGCGGCTTGGGAATGGGGTCCGCAAGGTGTGCGTTGCAACGCGGTGGCAATCGGCTGGATCGAAAGCGCAGGTTTGGATACCTACGATGAGAAGATGCACGAGACGTTTCGCAAGGCTGCAGCGCAAATACCTCTGGGGCGGATGGCTACGGAGGCCGAGGCGAGTGCCGTGGTGTGTTTTCTACTGAGCCCTGCCGCAGGCTTTATCAATGGCGATACGATTCATCTTGATGGTGGTGGGCGCTTTTCCTCGGCAGTGAGCTTTTGGCCGCTGCCGGAGGATAAGAGCAATCCGGTGCCGCCGTTCAATGGCTTTCATCGAGGTTCAAGACCAAAGGCCCTCGACAGCAATTAGTGCAGGGCCTGTCGGTTCCCCTTCCTTTTCCTTTCACAGCTTTGTCTTAGGCGAAGCTGATCACCTCAGATTCGGCCGTTTTTGACGAATTTTCGCAGCCGTTTGAGGAAAAAGTGCAAATGGCGGAATACTTGACTAAAATAGTAGGGATTTGAAACACTTCGCAACCCCCGGCGTAGGCGATTTGCTTTTGCACGCGTTTTACGTGCTTCGAACCATCAGCACGGCAGCGCCGCCAAAAACAGACAGACAGCTGGGGAAAGTAAGCGCAGGTTGGCTCCTGTAGGGAGCACCGATAACAGCCTAGATTCCGTTAGCGGAAGATCCAGAAGGCGCAGAGCGTAAACGACCGACCATGTCGCAATACGCCATATCTCACGCACGGACCAAGGCTCCTCCGCGGGGAAGGGCTGGGCGAGCTAAAAGGGCTTGTAAAACAGAGGTACGTGCAACACGTAGACTTGCGACAAACGGAGGAATGCTATGCGCCTCACAACGAAAGGACGTTACGCCGTTACCGCCATGCTTGACTTGGCGCTGAACGAAACACGGGGCCCGATTCGACTCGCTGCAATATCGGATAGGCAGGGAATTTCCCTATCTTATCTTGAACAATTATTTGCCCACTTACGTCGATGCGACTTGGTTCGCAGCGTGCGCGGGCCTGGTGGGGGGTATCGACTTAAGCGAGATGCGTCCAGCATCAGCATCGCGGAAGTCATATCCGCTGTGAACGAAGACACAGACGCTACGCGCTGCGGCGGTCGAGGCGATTGTCAGGACGGGGATACCTGTCTGACTCACCACTTATGGATGGATCTTTCGGATCGTATCCATGAGTTTTTATCCGATATATCACTCGGTGATCTAGTCGCTCGGCGAGAAATCCAAGACATTTCCGAAAAGCAGGTCCTCAGAAACCAGCCGCTATTAGAAACCGATGAAAATCTGGCTCAAATTTTAGTACGTACTGCCTAAGCGTAGGCATTGCTTGAATCAACCATCTTAAAACACGAGTCCCCTAGCGCCCGCGGTCACATAACACAGCAGGGTATAAGAGGCGCGCCAGGACTTAGCGAACACAACAAACGGGAAGCACCGCAGTCATGTCCCAAGAACTAATTGATGATCAGATCGACAAAGAGTACGCGGCCGGTTTCGTTACCGATATCGAGTCCGACACGCTCCCACCCGGTCTTGACGAAGACACTATTCGTTTTATTTCGGCAAAGAAAAACGAGCCGGACTGGCTGCTCGAGTGGCGACTGAAAGCCTTTCAAGAATGGTCAGACATGGACGAGCCATCCTGGGCTCACGTGCAGTATCCAAAAATCGATTTCGAAGAAGTCTCTTACTATTCGCAGCCTAAGAACATGGCGGACGGGCCTAAAAGCCTGGATGAAGTCGACCCAGAGTTGTTGGCCACCTACGAGAAGTTAGGCATACCGCTCCATGAGCAAGAAATCCTGGCGGGCGTTGCGGTAGATGCGGTGTTTGATTCTGTCTCGGTGGCGACCACCTTTCGAGAGAAGTTGGCTGAAGCGGGCGTAATATTTTGCTCGATCTCCGAGGCGGTACAAACGCATCCGGACCTTGTACGGCGGTACCTCGGTTCTGTAGTACCGCGTCGCGATAATTTCTATGCCGCCTTAAACAGCGCTGTGTTTAGCGACGGATCATTTGTCTATATCCCCAAAGGTGTGCGCTGCCCGATGGAACTGTCTACCTACTTTCGCATCAACGAAGCAAAGACGGGACAGTTTGAGCGTACTTTGATCGTCGCGGATGAAGGCAGCCATGTGAGCTACCTTGAGGGTTGTACTGCTCCGATGCGCGATGAGAACCAGTTACACGCCGCTGTTGTGGAGTTGGTCGCCCTAGACAACGCGGAGATCAAGTACTCGACCGTTCAAAACTGGTATCCCGGCGACGCACAAGGCAAAGGGGGGATCTATAACTTTGTCACCAAGCGCGGCATCGCCCATGAGAACAGCAAGATCTCTTGGACCCAGGTTGAGACGGGCTCCGCGGTAACGTGGAAGTATCCAAGCTGCGTTTTGCGCGGGGACAACAGCGTTGGTGAGTTCTACTCCGTCGCCTTAACCAACAACATGCAGCAAGCCGATACGGGCACCAAGATGATCCATCTTGGCAAAAACACTAAGTCAACGATCATTTCAAAGGGAATCTCCGCCGGGAAAAGCTCAAACGCCTACCGCGGACTGGTACGGATGGGACCGCGAGCCGAAGGCGCCAGAAATTACACGCAGTGTGACTCCTTGCTGATCGGTGATCGTTGCGCAGCTCATACCTTTCCCTACATCGAGAGCCGTCATCCTGGTGCGGTCATTGAACACGAGGCTACGACCTCCAAAGTGTCGGAAGATCAAATGTACCTCTGCCAACAGCGAGGTCTCGATGAAGAGAAAGCTGTGTCGATGATTGTCAACGGCTTCTGCAAGGAGGTTTTCAAGGAGCTACCCATGGAGTTCGCCGTTGAGGCTGGGAAATTGCTGGAGATCAGCTTGGAAGGCTCGGTCGGTTAGCGGCCTTTGACACGGGTTAGCGGAAACCAAACTTCGGATTATTACGAGTCTCGCCGGTTTAGCGAAAGACTCCGTAGGATTGAAAGCTCAGGATTTTTTGATGTTAGTTGTAAAGGATTTACACGCGCAGGTCGAAGATAAAGAAATCTTACGCGGACTCAGCCTTGAGGTTGGTGCCGGTGAGGTCCATGCAATCATGGGCCCGAATGGTTCCGGTAAAAGTACGCTAGGTCATATTCTGGCGGGCCATCCTTCCTATGAAGTCACCGGCGGCAATGTCCAGTTTGAGGGCAAAGACTTGTTGGAGATGGAAACGGATGAACGGGCGCACGCTGGTATTTTTCTCGCCTTTCAATACCCGGTCGAAATCCCTGGGGTCAGCAATATGGAGTTCTTGAAGGCTGCTGTCGATGCGGTTCGAGAACAGCGTGAGGAGCCGCCGATCGACTCGGTAACGTTTATGAAGCGGGCGCGCGAAGCCTGCAAGCACGCAAGTTTACCGGTTGAGTTTTTAAAGCGTGGCGTAAACGAAGGTTTTTCTGGCGGCGAGAAAAAGCGTAATGAGTTAATTCAAATGATTCTCCTTGAGCCCCGCCTGTGTGTACTAGACGAAACCGATAGCGGCCTAGACATCGATGCGCTGCAAGTGGTTGCCAATGGCGTGAATTCGATGCGTGGAGAAGAGCGGTCTTTTGTGCTGGTGACCCATTACCAGCGCTTGCTCAACTATATTGAGCCGGACTACGTTCATGTGCTCGCCGGTGGTCGAATCGTTTGCTCCGGTGGCAAGGAATTAGCGCTTAAGCTTGAGGACGAAGGCTACGCCTGGCTTGAGGATGAGGTTGCCTAATGGGTGCATTCTTAGAGCAGCCAATTGCCGTCGCGTCGGCGCAAGCCCCTACCTGGTTACAAGCGCTACAAAGCTCCGGTTTGGCTGCCTGGCAGCAGGCAACATGGCCGTCCCGGCACACGGAAGCTTGGAAGTACACGAGTCTAAAACCGCTTCGCGACGACTATCTCTTTGCCGATTGGGAAGGCGCTCAAGCTTCCGGCGAAATCGAAGAACGCCTGCATGTGCTCTCGAAGCCAGTTGCGGGAACCTGTTCATTGGTCTTCATCGACGGGGTGTTTCGCACCGAGCTTTCAAGTGATGGGCTTCCCGAGGAAATTTCCCTTTGCCGATTCAGCGAAGCGAGCAGGGATCAAAGTCAACGGATCCAAGAACATCTAAACAGCGCACTCTCGCAAGATGAGCATCTTTTTGCGGCACTCAATACCGCCACTTTGCGCGACGGTGTTTTCATCGATATTCCCAGCGATTACAGCGGTGATGCGGTGATCGAGGTAATCTCCATTGCTGGTGCACAGCAAAGTCCTGTTGTTAGCAATCAGCGGCTCCTTGTCCTTGCTGGCGCAAATTCCAAAGCGACGGTTATCGAGCGTTTTTTGTCCGCGGGCGATACGTCAGCGAGCTTTGCGACCGGGGTGACCGAACTCTTCGTCTCGGAGAATGCTAGCCTCAAGCATTTTCGAATTCACGAAGAGTCCGGGTCTGATATCCATATTGGAAGCGTCCACACACGACTAGCCAGGGATGCCACGCTAGACAGTTTCCACCTGGCCCTTGGCAGTGACCTCAAGCGCTTGGATCTGGTTGTTCATCATGACGCCCCGGGAGCCCATGCGGGTATCACCGGCATTTACCTGCCTCGTGGGCGCGAGCATATCGACTATCACACGACCATAGAGCACGCGGTACCGCACTGCACCACCGATGAGGTGTTTAGAGGCATTATTGGTGACAACGCTACTGCGGTTTTTAACGGTCGTATCCACATTCACCAAGATGCGCAAAAAACCTTAGCGGAGCTGTCTAATCGTAACCTTCTCACCAGTAACCATGCGCAGATCAATACGAAGCCAGAGCTGGAGATATATGCAGATGATGTCCGTTGCGCTCATGGCGCGACGGTAGCGCAGCTCGACAAAGCAGCTCTTCACTATTTGCAAGCGCGCGGCGTAGCGCGCCGTGACGCGGAGATGATGCTGAGTTTTGGCTTCATCAACGAGCTAATAGATAGTGTTGAATTGGAAACACTTCGTGAACAACTGCGATTGCTTGTTACCGAGCGCTACTTTAAACCTTCCAAGAACTCGCAAGAGTCGCAACAAAAGTCCCAGCAAAAATGAATAGTCCGGCGTCTGTTAGTTCTACTTCGGAGCCGCCTCCATCGCTCTTTGATGCAGAAGCGGTCCGCGCTGATTTTCCGATACTGGCGCAGATGGTTCATGGACAGCCATTGGTGTATCTCGACAATGCGGCGACGACACAAAAGCCAAATGCGGTAATCGATGCGATTGCAGACTACTACCGCTACGACAACTCGAATGTGCATCGCGGTGCGCATGCGCTTGCGGATCGTGCGACCAGAAAGTTTGAGTCAGCTCGCGAGAGCGTCGCGCAATTCCTGAATAGCCCTAGCAGCCGCCAGGTACTTTGGACCCGCGGTACCACGGAGGCGATCAACTTGGTCGCGCACAGTTGGGGTGGAGAAAACCTCGCGACTGGGGACCGGATACTGGTTTCCTGGTTAGAACACCACAGCGACATCGTACCCTGGCAACTTGCCGCGGCTCGCGCCGGTGCCGAGGTGCTTCCGATACCGGTGACGGAAAACGCAGAAATTGATCTAGACGCGCTAGACGCGCTGTTAGATGAGCGCGTCAAGTTGATTGCGGTGAATCAAGTTTCGAACGCGCTTGGCACGATTAATCCGGTTGAAGAAATTTGTCGCCGTGCCAAGCAAGTCGGCGCGCGCGTGTTGGTCGATGCTGCTCAAGCGGTTGGTCACTGGAACGTGGATGTTCAAGCCTTAGACTGTGACTTCTACTGTTTCTCGGGCCATAAGCTTTTTGGACCGACCGGCATCGGTGTGCTTTGGGGTCGGGAGGAGTTGCTTGAGGCGATGCCGCCGTTCCTCGGCGGCGGCGAGATGATCGAGACGGTGAGTTTTTCAGGTACCACCTACAACAGCTTGCCCTTTAAATTCGAAGCAGGCACCCCAAACATTGCGGGAGCCATCGGTTTAGCCGCTGCGATCGACTATCTAGCGTCTGTTGATCGTAAGGCTGCGGCTGCGCATGAAGATGCCCTGCTCCGCGAGCTGGAAAACGCCGCTGTTGCCATCCCAGGTTTGAAGCGTGTGGGACAGCCGACGCACAGTGCGGGCATATTTAGCTTTGTGGTAGATGGTGCGCATCCCTCCGATTTGGGGATGCTACTGGATGAGCAAGGAATCGCAGTAAGAACCGGGCACCACTGTGCCCAGCCTCTGATGGAGCGTTTTGAAGTGCCTGGAACCGTGAGAGCATCCTTAGCGATGTACAACACGAAAGCTGATATTTATCGCCTGCTTGCTGGTCTAGAGAAAGCCTGCGCCTTGTTCGCAAAAAGCTAGGCTCGCGGAGCATCGGCCCGCTGAAATGTGCTCACAGCTTTAGCGGCTTGCTTCTGCGGAGAGTTGGAGAACGCTGGGGAGAATGGGCGAGAGCGCCGTGCGTAAGGTTCGTTAAAGGCGCGAGGAGTAAAATATGAGTGTAGAAACTTTTGACTTTGATACGCCGCTGCGCGTGACCGCCGCTGCGGCTGAGCACTTTAGAAAAAGCCTGCCAGAAGATAAGCGGGCCGTGCGCATAAGTATCGCGGAAAGCGGCTGCACGGGATTCAAATACGTTCTCGAGCAGGTTGAAGCAGCCCACAGCGGTGACAGTAGTATCGATCTCTCCAACGGTGTGCAGGTGCACGTTGACCCAGAGGCACTTAAGGTTCTTAAAGGCACGGAAATAGATCTTGCCGTTGAGGGAATCAACCGCGTGCTCAAATTTAATAACCCTAACGTGGTTGCCGAGTGCGGCTGCGGAGAGAGCTTTAGCGTCGACTGATGTCTTCTCAGGAGCGCACACTTCTCACCACTCGAAGGGAAGTACTCGGCCGACTCGTTCCGGTGGGTGATCCGGTCACCATCCCTTCTGACACCTTCGTCACACTGACCCAATCGCTGGGTGGCAACTACACGATCATTCACAATGGGAACATGGTGCGTGTTGACGGCACCGATGCAGATGCGCTGGGCCTGGAGCCGCTGGAGCTGCGCTTTGAACCGCCCGCCGATGGAAAGATTAGCGAGGAGCAGCTCTGGGAAGCGCTAGAAACCGTGTTTGACCCGGAGATCCCCGTCGACCTGGTCAATCTAGGTCTCATTTACGAACTCAAGATAGACCAAACCACGGGTACGGTTAGCGTCGCTATGACCTTAACCGCGCCCGGCTGTGGCATGGGGCCAGTTCTAGTCGGTGATGTAGAAATTCGCCTGGCTTTGGTTCCCTTCGTGAAACAAGTCAAAGTCGATCTCGTATTCGACCCCCCGTGGAATCGCGAGATGATGTCCGAGGTGGCTCAGCTTGAGACGGGGATGTTCTACTAGTGGGCGCACAGGAAAACCCGTTCGGGACCAGTATTAGTTCAGACGATATCGTGGAGAATTTGAGTTTCTTCGACAGTTGGGAAGACCGCTACCGCTATATTATTGAGCTGGGTCATCAACTCCCGGCGCTGGCCCAAGAATTACGTACGGATGATCGTCTCGTCCGTGGCTGTCAAAGCCAGGTTTGGATAGACGTCGCAGAGCAAGATGGCAGGCTGCAGCTGAGCGTGGATAGCGATGCGTTCATCGTGAAGGGCCTCCTCGCCGTTGTGCTAGCAGCGTTCAATAATAAAACGCCCGGCGCTATCCGGAGTTTTGATATCGATCAGTATTTTGAAACACTGGGTCTAATGAAGCATCTGTCTCCAACTCGTGGAAATGGTTTGCGAGCAATGGTCGCCCGCATCGGTGAGTTTGCAAGCGCGGCCTCGAGTGGAGACGATCAGTAAGAAGGGCTAGCTATGCACGGTGAGCCCTTCACCGCGAATCCAATCGCTTACAGGTTACGGCGTTTGCGCATAAGGGTTCGGTCCTGCCGCGTTTATCCATGCGTCCAGCTCTGCGGCAAGAACCGATAAGGGTACTGACCGCAGGCTGAGGATCATGTCGTGGAAGTAGCGCTGGTCGAATTTTGCTCCTAATACCCTTTCTGCCTTCTCTCTTTTATCTCGAATTAGCATTTCTCCCAGCTTGTAGGAGAGAGCCTGGCCCGGCCAAGAAATATACCGATCAATTTCTGTTTCGATATCATGAGCGGAAAGGGCGGCATGCTCACTGAGATAGTCAATGGCCTGCTGGCGGGTCCACCCGAACTGGTGCAGTCCCGTATCGATCACTAGTCGGCAAGCCCGCCACATTTCGAAGGTGAGCTGACCGAAGCGCTCGTAAGGTGTTCGATAAATACCGATCTCTCCACCCAGCCACTCGGTGTATAAACCCCAGCCCTCTCCATAGCCTGAGAAGTAATTATTGGCTCGAAACTCGGGTATTTCACCGGGGGCTTCTAGCGCAATCGCCGCCTGCAATGCATGCCCAGGGGCGCACTCATGCAGTGTCAGCGCGGGTATTGCATAAAGGGGCCGCGCAGGTAGGTTGTAGGTATTCATTAAACAGGCGTTGAGTCCACCTCGTCCGCTGGTGTAGGTCGGCGCTATCTCTGGCGGCACTGGATTGATTGCAAAGCGCCGCCGCGGAAGGAAACCGAGAACTTCCGAGAGTTTGCCGTCCATGCGTTTGGCGACATAGGCAGATACACCCATTAGCTCTTCGGGGGTTCGCGCATAGAATTGCGGATCCGTTCGAAGAAAGGCAAAGAACTCGCGCATCGTTCCCGTGAACTCAAGCTCTTCAAGGATCGACTCCTGTGCCTTTCTAATTCGCGCGACTTCATCGAGCCCTGTTTCGTAAATCTCCTTGGGGGTTAATTCAAGCGTTGTATACGCACGAATCTGAGAACGGTAAAAGGCGTCACCATCAGGCAAAGCTTTAGCCGCAATAGTCGTGCGGGCGGCCGGAATGTACTCGCTGCGCATAAAGGCAAGCAGTTGCTTATAAGCAGGAACTATAGAGTTGCTGATCAACCCCAGCGTTTGTTCTCTCAGATGCTCCTGCTCTGCCGGACTTATGGTTTGCGGAAGATGCTTTAGCGGTACCCAAAACGGGTTTCTCTTCCCATCTTCGAGATAGGCCTCAATCGAGTCCTCTCGCCCGGTAAGCGCCACCTGCGGAACCGTGTAGCCTCGTACAATTCCCGCTCGCATACTGGTCTCGTGCTCAAGCAAGAACCTAGGAACGTCAGCTAGACGATTTAGGTAGCGCTCGTAGGCGGCAAGATCAGAGAACCCGGAGCTTCTAGGATGGAGGCCAATCCAGAAGAAAGTGTCGGAGTTGAGCGGCGCTTGGTAGGTCTTATAGTGTAGATCAGAAGCTAAAGATTGGGCGATCTGCTCGAAGACGGCGGCGTTGATCTGCCCCTCACGATCCAGGTCGCCCCTCGGAATCTCCGCGAGTTCGGCAAGAGTATTCTCCCAATAGCGGAGCCTGCTTAGCTGCGTGTCTTCATCCACGCGCGGCCATTGATCGCCAGAATCCCATGTCCCAGATTCAGAGAGAAGTTTGCCATCTTCTCGCTGGCTCCAACTCCAGGCATTTTCGTAGAGGGTTTTGAGTTTAAGCTCGGCTTTACTTTCCTTGGGGGTAGGCAAGTGAACAGACTGATTTGAGCAAGCAGAAAAACTGAGTGAAACAAGACCAGCCAGAATCAGAAAGATCAAAGTACGCACAGCTAAACCTCGCATTTTTGAAAGACCATACGTTAGCGAGAATGGGTTCTCAATTGAAAATCCATGCTTGGACGGAGATCAGCTTACTACGCAGATCTCTTGGTTCGGCAGGTTCTTGCCCAGCCCCACCCAAGCTATTGCTGACGGCCACGCCATCACTTGGTTTAAGGTCGCTGGTGTACACTCGAGCTTTCTTCGCCAGGTAAGTTCCTATGCCGACTATTGGTACCCCGTTCAGTCCCGCTGCTACCCGGGCAATGCTTCTCGGATCAGGAGAACTGGGCAAAGAGGTCGTTATCGAGCTACAGCGGTTGGGTGTGGAGGTCATTGCCTGCGACCGCTATGAAAACGCTCCGGCCATGCAGGTCGCGGATCGAAGTTACGTATTTAAAATGCTGGATGGAACCCAGCTTAGGCAGGTTATCGAGAAAGAGCGACCGCATTTCATTGTCCCCGAAATCGAGGCTATCAATACCGATGTACTCCTTGAACTCGAAAAGGAAGGCTTCAATGTGGTGCCCTCGGCCAAGGCTGCAAGCCTGACTATGAATCGCGAGGGTATTCGTCGTCTGGTCGCAGAGGAGCTTCGGCTTCGCACATCCCCGTTCAAATTTGCTGACGATCCAAGCTCTTTTCGCGCTGCTGTTGCCGAGATTGGTATTCCCTGTGTGGTCAAACCCATCATGAGTTCCTCAGGGAAAGGACAGAGTACGATTCGATCCGAGAGTGACATTGAAACCGCCTGGGCATTGGCTCAAGAGGGAGGGCGCGCCGGTGCCGGTCGCGTCATTGTAGAGGGGTGGATTGATTTTGATTATGAGATAACGCTGTTAACGATACGCCATGTTGATGGCGTTAGCTTTTGTCCGCCGATTGGTCATCGTCAGGAAGACGGCGACTACCGAGAGTCCTGGCAGCCACAAACCATGGAAAGCGCGGTACTTAAAGAGTGCGAGGCGATCGCCTCGAAAGTTACGGAGGCGCTCGGGGGCCGCGGCTTGTTCGGAGTCGAGTTTTTCGTGCGTGGCTCTGAGGTGTTCTTTTCCGAAGTATCACCAAGACCTCACGATACGGGCATGGTGACTTTGCGATCGCAAGATCTCTCCGAGTTTGCGCTGCATGTAAGGGCATTCATCGGCTTGCCGATTCCCGAGATCCACTTTCGCGGTGCGAGCGCTTCTGCGGTGATTCTTCCCGAGGGACATTCGAGCAACACGTGCTTTGGTAACCTGGCCGCGTCCGTGCGAACTCCGGGTACTGATATTCGACTGTTTGGTAAACCCGAGGTCGCTGGTCGTAGGCGAATGGGTGTCGCTTTAGCGACGGCCGACTCCGT
This sequence comes from Pseudomonadota bacterium, assembly GCA_039815155.1. Classification (GTDB taxonomy): domain Bacteria; phylum Pseudomonadota; class Gammaproteobacteria; order Pseudomonadales; family Halieaceae; genus Congregibacter. The sequence goes on along the minus strand of JBCBZV010000006.1, from coordinate 40,712 downwards.
TGATGAAGCTCGAAGCTTGGCTAAAGAGTCGGCAAGCTTCGTGAAGGTAGAGCTTCGCTGAGAAGTTCAGTCTAGCGATCGCGGCGAGCGAATGGCGATGTCCTTGAGACCGCGAGTGAGTCTTCGTGGTTTCTACCGGCCCTTGAAAAACTAGCTTTTGGCTCCATATAAAAAGGACGGGTGCTCGACGAGGCCCGTAACCTAATATTGCTTCTTATGGAGAATATGACATGCGTAGTACCTTTGATTTTTCCCCTCTATACCATTCAGCCATCGGCTTCGACCGCATGGCGACTTTGCTTGATTCCGTTGCCAGAGACGCTAAGCCTAGCTATCCGCCCTACAACGTGGAGCAGGTAGAAGACAATCAATACCGCATTACGATGGCCGTAGCCGGTTTTACGGAAGCGGAGCTAGAGATTACCAGTGAGCAAAATACGCTCGTTATCAGCGGTAAGCACCAGGCTGACGACCAGGGCAAAAACTACTTGTACCAGGGTATCGCCGCGCGAAATTTTGAGCGCAAGTTTCAACTGGCTGAGCATGTGAAAGTGGTCGCTGCTAAGCTCGAAAATGGCCTGCTGCACGTAGAGCTTGAGCGAGAGATACCCGAGGCCATGAAGCCACGCAAAATCTCAATCAACAATGGCAATGGCAATGGCAATGGCTCCAGTCTGTTGGAGCAGGCTGCAGCCTAAGGTGCAACTAGCCTACTAGCTGAGCGAGGCTCGGCAGTTGCGAGATCCGGCACCTGCGCACTGGCTACGGATGTTCCGTTCCACGGAGACCCGAACGTCCGTACCCAGTCGCAGGCCGCCGGATTTCGTATATGAATCCAAGGATCTCTTGCGGTTTTTTTCCACGTCTTACCTAAAGGTTCTATAGGACCTATGAGCCCGCCGAAGGTCCCGCTTAGGCAAGCAATGCACGACCGGGTATAGCGCTCAGCAATTCTTGCGTATAGGTTTCCTGGGGACTTTCGAACAGTGAGCTGCCACTACCCTGTTCCACTATCTTGCCGTGATAGAGCACGATGATGCGGTCCGCGAGGTGGCGTACGACTGCGAGGTCGTGGGAAACGAACAGCATAGTTAAGCCGTATTCCTTTCCCAGTTCTTGCATTAAATCAAGAATTTGCGCCTGAATAGTAACGTCCAGAGCCGAGACCGGCTCATCGGCGACGACAAACTCGGGTCTAGTCGCTAGCGCTCGGCCAATCGCGATGCGCTGTCGTTGGCCACCAGAAAACTCGTGCGGGTACTTGCGTACCGAGCTGCGTGCCAGTCCCACGTCGTCCATGAGTGTAAGCACTGAGTTTTCTACCGATTGCTTGCTGTCTATTCGATGCAACAGCAGCGGTTCGGCCAGCGTATCAAAAACGGTCATCCTTGGATTGAGCGAAGCAAAAGGATCCTGAAAAATCATTTGCATTCGTCGCCGCAGTGCTTTGAGTTCCGAGCCGCTAGAACTCGTTATCTCTTCGCCATCAAAGCGAACGCTCCCTGCCGTTATCGGTACCAGACGAAGCAAGGAACGACCGATAGTGGACTTGCCCGACCCGGACTCACCCACCAAGCCGAGTACCTCTCCCCGTCGAATATCGAAGCTGACATCGTCTACCGCTTTTACCGTCTGTTCACCCTGACCAAACCAGGTTTTTAGGCCGCGGACCTGAATCAAGTCTTGCGCTGCTTCAGCTATTGCTTCTTTGCTACCCGAGGGAATCGCCGCCAACAGCTTTTGCGTGTAGGGGTGTTTCGCCTGATCGAAGATCGCCGTGCGGTTGCCACGCTCTACAATCTTGCCCGTCTGCATGACCGCTATCTCATCGGCGATATCTGCTACTACAGCCAGATCGTGACTGATAAAGATCACGCCGATGTTGCGCTTCTTTTGCAGCTCGGAAACGAGCTTTAGAATCTGCGCCTGGATAGTTACATCTAACGCTGTAGTAGGCTCGTCGGCTATGAGCAGTTTTGGTTCATTGATTAGCGCCATAGCTATCATCACGCGCTGCCGCATGCCACCGGAAAGCTGGTGTGGGTAGCTCGCGAGCATCCGTTTCGGATCGCGTATACCAACCTCTTCCAGTAGCAGCCGCGCGCGTTCGAGAGCTTCTTTCTTGTTCGTACTCTGGTGATAAACCAGGGGCTCGATCATCTGCTCGCCGACGCGTAAATAGGGGTTCAAGCAGGTCATTGGGTCCTGGAAAATCATCGCGATGTCGCGGCCGCGAATCTCACGTAGCTCCGCCTCTTTCATCGTCAGTAGATCCCGACCTTCAAAAAGAGCGGTGCCACCGTCGATACGCCCCGGCGGCATAGGAACGAGGCCAAGCATGCTGTAGCAGGACACTGACTTTCCTGAGCCAGACTCACCAATGATCGCGGTAATACTTCCCGACTCTACGGTAAAGCTGATGTCATCAACCGCGCGGTTAGTACCGTTGCGAGTAACAAAACTGATGGCGAGATTGTTGACTTCTAGCAGCGCCATCTCAGTCTTTTGAGCCTCGCACGTCAAGCGCGTCTCGCAACCCGTCTCCCAGAAAGTTGAGGGAAAAAAGTGTGAGCGTTAGCGCGAGCCCCGGGTAAATAAGCAGCCAGGGGTACTCTTCCATCGTCTCTGCTCCATAGGAGATCAGAAGTCCCCATGAAGTTTGCGGTGGTTGAATTCCTAGGCCCAGAAAGCTCAAAAAGGCCTCCAGCAGCATGACACTGGGAATCGTTAAGGTTGTATAGACAATGATCGGCCCTAAGGCATTGGGGATCAGATGTCGTCGGATAATGGTTCTTGCGGGTAAGCCAAGGGAAACCGCTGCCTCGACAAATTCCTGTTGGCGCAGCGATTGAACCTGGCCGCGCATGATCCTCGCCATGGTAAGCCACTCTACTGCACCGATTGCCAGAAACAGGAGAATGATATTGCGTCCAAAGACAACCATCAGAAGAACGATGAAGATCATAAATGGCAGCGCATATAGAATGTCTACCAACCTCATCATAATGGCGTCTGTGCGACCGCCAACATAGCCGGCGATCGCGCCCCAGGTTACGCCGATCGTAAGTGCAACGGAGGTCGCAATTAAGCCAACCGCTAGCGAGATTCGGCCGCCGTACATGATCTGCGTGAGCATGTCTCGCCCAAAAATATCCGTACCTAGCCAGTGCCTTGCGGAAGGTGGAGTGGCGCCCAAATCTAGATTTTGCGCATCGTAGGCATAGGGTGCAATCCAAGGGGTAAAAAGAGCCACAACTCCCATAGTGACAAGCACGATAAGACCAAACACGGCGAGTTTGTTTTTACGCAGTCGAACCCACGCATCCTGCCAAAGGGAAGTTCCTCTTTCGGCCTCTTGGATTGAGGTCAGAGTGGTACTGCTCATGAGTTTGCCCTCATGGCATGCCGCCGGTATGAAACTGATGACGAAGACGCGGATTGAGACTTGCAGCCAGAATGTCCGAGAGAAGGTTGAACAGCACGATCAAGGTCGATAAAAACACGGTCGTGCCCAGGATCATCGTGTAGTCACGATTGAAAGCTGCTTGAACGTAGAAGCGCCCTAAACCCGGTATTTGGAAAATCGTCTCGACGACGAAAGAACCTGCAAGAAGACCCGCGAAGGCCGGCCCCAGAAAAGCAACAACCGGTAGGAGACCGCCACGCAGCGCATGCTTAAGCACGACCTGGTGCTCCGGAAGCCCCTTGGCTCTCGCGGTTCGAATGTAGTCTTGCGAAAGCACCTCGAGCATACCCGCCCGGGATAAGCGGGCTATATAGGCTGCATAGGCGGCGCCCAAGGTGATACTTGGAAGAATCTTATCGCCAGGGATATCGCCCCAACCGGTCACGGGTAACCACTCAAGCTCGATGCCAAAAATCAGCACCAGTAGTGGACCCAGTAAAAAGGTTGGCATACAGATTCCAATCATCGCCAGAGACATCGGGACATAATCTTGTGCGCTGTTCGGTTTTAGCGACGCGAAGATTCCCGCCAGACCGCCGACAAGCGTAGCAATCAATAACGCATAGAAACCGAGTTCGGCGGTGACTAGTAGCCCAGCTTCTATCAACTCATTGACGCTGCGCCCGGGATATTTGAACGAGGGACCGAAGTCGCCCTTTGCTAAGTCACTGAGATAGGCTGTGTACTGCTGGAACAGGGGCAAGTCGAGCTTGTATTGCGCCTCTAAGGCCGCCTTAACTTCGGGGAGAACCGCTTTTTCGCTATCAAAGGGACCTCCTGGTGCGACTCGCACCAGAAAGAAGGTCACCGTTATCACTGCAAGGATCACCGGGATCGCCTGCAGCAAGCGAATGGCAATGAATCGGCTCATTGAACGTTGGCGTCTTTTTTACAGGCTTTGGGATTCACACGGCTGCGACGGGTTGGTGCGATCGGGGTCCAGCCACACGTAGCGCAAGTTTAGTGAATCCATAAGATTAGTAGGAAGTCCGCACACGCTCGGATGGATGAGGTGGCGGCTTGTGTAGGTATAGATTGGCACAATCGGTGTCTGTTCCATCAGCATCGTTTCTGCCTCAAAGAATCTCGCGTAGCGCTCCTCTCTGGTCTTGGCTTGTGGCGCTAAATTCAAGATCAGCTCATCGTAGTAGGCGTTCGCAAACCCGGTGTTATTATTGCCGCCCCCTTCGAGGAATAAATCTAAGAAGTTGTTCGCATCGACGTAGTCTCCAATCCAGCCACGACGCGCCACGTCGAAGTTCATTGTGGTTACCGAATCTAAGTAAACCTTCCACTCCTGATTGGCGATCGTAACGTCAATGTTCAAGGCGTCTTTCCACATTTGTTGCACCGCTACGGCTATTTTCCTGTGGCTTTCAAGGGTGTTGTAGGTGATTTCAAGTCCCGGCCAGCCTTCCCCATTTGGATAACCCGCTTCGGCGAGCAAAGTGCGCGCTCCTTCCGGGTCGTAGTCGAAGAGTTTGGGCGGGTAGTACCCCAGCGTATTCGGTGGTGTGATGCTGTAGGCGGGTATCACTGAACCTTCCATTACCGTTCTCGCGAGCGTATCTCGGTCTAGCGCCATAGCCAGAGCGCGGCGCACGCGCGGGTCCGTGAGCGGTTCTCGGGTGGTGTTCAGCAGGTAATAGTAAGTGCCAATCCACGGGGCCTGTACATAGGGGGTGTCTTCCATGGCTTGGTACACGGGGATTTTGGCCAGCGGAATTTCATAGGTGTAGTGAAGCTGGCCCGCCCGATAACCGCGCTCTTCGGAGACTAGGTTATCCGTTGGATAGAAGACGACTTTATTCAGGCTGACCTTGTCCTTGTTCCAGTAGCTATCGCTCTTTCGCATGGTGATTCGACGGTTTAGCAACCACTCTTCAAGTTCGAAGGGTCCGTTGCTGACAATATTCTCGACCCGGGTCCACTTGGTGAATCGATCCGTGGCTTTGCCGAACTTCTCAATCGTCGGGCGATGCACAGCGAAGGTCGAGTAGTGGTCCATGAGTTGAAGAAAGTAGGGGGTTGGTTCCCGTAGGGTCACGACAAGACGGGAAGGGTCGGGAGCTTTCACGCCAACTTCGCTGAAGTCCTCAATTTTGCGTTTTGTAAAAGCTTCAGCGTTTACGATGGGAAAGAGCATGTAGGAATACTCATTACCCATATCTGGATGCAGTGCTCGTTTCCAGCTCCAGACGTAGTCGTCAGCCGTAACCGGGTCACCATTGGACCAACGCGCTTGCGGATTGATATAGAAGGTAATCACGCGCCGGTCTTCGCTAAATTCCCAGCGCTCAGCGACGCCCGGTTCGGACTCTAAAGTGTAGGGATTCTTTACTGCCAGTCCTTCAAAGAGGGCACGAACAAGATGATTTTCTGGTACGCCGGTGACAACGTGCGGATCCAGACCTTGAGGTTCTGCTCCATTCCCGTAGTGCAGCACCCCTTCCCGGTTGCCTCGTTCAACGTTCGATTCCCCGCCCATGCAGCCAGCCAGCACAAAAGCCAGCAAACAGCTAACGCATGTGGTTTTCCAACTAGCCATGCAAAAGTAGCTATTCCTCCGGCCTATCGGAGCGTCGCCTCCGAACCATCTACGCAGGTTGTGGAGGGACGAGTTGAGATTGAGACGGCGCACAGGAAAGGCTCCGAAGTTTTTTAAATCCGAGAAGGGCACAGGCTTACAAAATCGTCTTCAGGAGTAGCCCAATTTTTGAAGCTGTCGCAACCGACGCAATGAAAGTGACGCGATGTACTGTGCGCATAAAATTTCTTAGCTGCTTAGCTCGCAAATGTTCGAGTTCGCACCGCGATCCCGCTAGGGCGCAGGGGAAGCTGCCTCTCGCTGAGGCTGACGCCCGTTCACCATCATAAATTCGAGGCGCCCGTCACCGTGGAGGACGCCGTGATCAATGTGCAAATCAGCTCCCAGTGCTTCACTGATCACTTTGCGGTTATGAGCATACAAGTCAAACTCTCGCTCGTCGCGCACGGCGATCGTGTTTATATCTTTCAGACCGAGAGAACGTAGTTTTTGTTCCGCACCTCGTTTGTGGTGTAGGAATCCATGGCCACGAAAATTGGGCGCTAAGACGCGTTTGACGACATTAGAAAATGCGGTGAGGGTGTGCGGATGGAGATGATTTAGGGTGTCCCAAAGAAACAACAAATCGAAGCGGAAACCTTTCACTTCAGCGAGGATGCCGTCGAGTTCCTGCTCCATTTGCTTGCCGCTCGGCGCTTCTTCTCGCGCTCCAATATCTTCGGACCAGTTTAGTAAGGCCTCGGACGCGTCCAACACGCTAAGTCTGCAGCTGTATTGATTGAACAGTTCCAAACTTGGCCCGTAGGCTCGGCCAAAATCCAGAACGTTTACCGTAGTCAACTTCTCAAGTTTTTGCTCATCCAAGATTTTTGGAAGCAGGCGGCTAGTTAACTCACTAGGAGCCGGGGTTGACTGCGCGCGTAGCCCTGGGAGGCCTGCCATAACGGCGGATTGGCTTTACTTAACCGGCTCTTATTTATCCGGCTTTGTCGATACTAGTCACTTCCGGCGCCGATGCGGGAGCGGGTTTGATTGCTGCCGGTTTACTCCCCCCCATATCGATGCTGCCCTTAAAGCGACCACCATCCTCTAACATCACTCGTGGCGCACTTACGTTTCCCTGTACATTGCCGGACGCACAGATCACGACGCGTTCTCCGCCCTCGATATCCCCTTTTACTTCACCTTCGATCCGGATCGTTTTTGCGCTGATATTTGCTTCAACATGACCGGAAGATCCGACGATTAGCTCGTTATCAGCGAGCGTTATCGTTCCCGTTACCTCCCCTTCAATGAGCAGGTCCTCACTGCTTACAATGTCACCGCTGACCTTAACTTTGGCACCAATCATAGCTCGATTCCCTATATTACCCTTAGTCGGAGATGCATCACCTCGGCTTGCTGGAGGCGTTGCTGATTCTTTGGTACGAACAGGTTCCCGTTCGGCCGGCTTGTTACTTTTTCTCTCGAACATACTCTTTCCTCACTAACACACTGCTAGTGCCCGGACGCTTTCCTCATGCTAGTGCATGCATATTGCTGGCGCAAATTCCTAAAGGACCATCGTGACTTAGCGCTGGAAGTTACACAAGTGCGCTAAGACCCGAAAAGGGTACGACGCAGGCGCTTTAGCTTGTTGCTGTAAATGCACTCTCGTAGCTAAAAGTTCGGCTCCTTTCTAGCTTAGCTGCGTTTTTCACCTAACGAGTGTTGTCAAAATCGCCATAAAAGAGATCAATTGTGCAAAAGCACAGCATTTACTGTGGGTATCGACGGAAGCACCCTTTTTCTCGCGTACAAGACCTCGCACTATGAGTTCACCTTCACAGGAGATTGCTTATGAAGATGACAGCATTGACAACAATAGCGTTAACACTTTTCTTTGTTTCGACTACGATTTCGACCATGACCTTTGCACAACCCGGTGGCGGCATTGCTCGCCTCGATCAAGATGGCGATGGGCTGGTAAGCAGGGATGAATTTGGCACTCCGGTGCAACGAAGAGGCCCACGAATGTTTGAACGGTCTGACCTGGACGGTGACGGATCTGTCACTTTTGAGGAAATGCAGGCTTCCGTTGCGGAACGAGCTAATGAGAAAGCTAGCTTCGCTGAGGAACGATTTCTAGAGATGGATCAAAACGGAGATCAAGTGTTAACCCTTGATGAAGTTTTAAATCACGGTTTTAATCGCGCCGACAGCAACGGAGACGGGTATATTTCCGAAGATGAGGCGAGAGCAAACTTCGAGCGCATGCGGGACCAGCGTCGGGAACGTCGATTCGAGGGATAAGCGCTTGATGTTTTTGCGCGCTACTGATGCAGCGTGAAACAGAAGCTGAGCTAATGCGCCGCGTCGCCAAGGGTGATCGCGGCGCTTTTCGTTCCCTCCTAGATGTGCATCAACGCCCCTTGGCGGCCTACACTCGTCGTATGCTCGGTGATCCGCACCTAGCAGATGATATCGTGCAGGAAACGTTCCTACGTATGTGGACTCAGGCAGAGCGCTACGACAACCAGACAGCCCGTCTAACTACCTGGTTACACAACATTGCCCACAACTTATGCATCGACAGTTTTCGAAAGAATTCACGTATTACTTTTACCGACGACGAAAACAGCTTCGATGAGACGGACGCCAGCGCTGAGCAAGCGCATCAGAAGTATCAGAAAAGCCAACAGGTGCAGGAGGCGCTCGGGCGCTTACCGGAACGGCAACGTAGCGCACTTTTACTGTGTCACTATCAGGGCCTTTCCAATAAAGAAGCTGCGGTGATTCTGGATGTTTCGGTAGACGCTTTGGAGTCCCTATTGGCCCGGGGACGGCGAACGCTCAAAAAGGAATTACTCACAGATGATTGACGAGCAAAGATACCGAGAAATACTCGACAGCTACGGCAGCGAGCCAACACGTTGGCCAGTGGAGTTGCGCGACGAGCTTCGCAATTTTGAAGAGAATCAGCCCGCCGCAAAAGCGTGGCGGGTCGAGGCACAGACTCTGGATTACATGCTCGATAGTTATCGGCCAGCTGTCGACGATCACACCGACGATATCCTAGCAGCGCTGCCCAATAGTATCGCCGATCGTTTTATTGCCTGGCTTGCTCCCGATTCACTCGCCTCACTCTGGAAACCACTAACTGCCGGTGCGATACCATTGTGCCTAGGCTTATCGCTGGGGCTCACGTTTGCGGACCCGGAGTCTAATCAGAACAGCATCGCTTACTGGGAGGCAGAGGAACGGGCCATGCTCGCTCCCTTGAGTATCGATCTAGGTAAGGACTTTGGTGCCTACTTGGGTACCGGTGATTGAGATGAGTAAGAACACCGTCCTCGTGATTGCACTAATCGCCTCTGTGGCGATAAATCTTTTGATCCTTGGAGTGGTGATCGGCCGGAATACAGCGACCAGCCCCAAGGCGGAGCGTGCACCCATGGAATGGGCCACCCGTAAGCTAAATACGCAGACACAAAAAGTCGTTCGGGAAGAACTCAGGCAGCGAATTCCCCAAATTCGGCCCATTCGTCGCGATATGGCTGCTGCAACCAGAGCGGTACGAAAGGCGATAAGCGCTGAGGATTTCGACCCCGCTGCTCTAGATAGGGCCCTGGCGCGTTTGCGTGATGCTTCATCAAGATATCAGGTGCTAATCCACTCTAGTCTGGTGGATCTTTCGGCGGACTTAACAAGGGAGCAGCGCGTTGCGCTGGCGCGCGAAGCGATCCAGAGAGCTCAAGCAGTGCAAATTCCCGCCGAACAGCGCTAAGACTGCTGGCATCGGTGCGACATTCCTCGCAGGATTTCATTGAACCTTCTTTATGCCTTGGTCTTAAGGCCAGTGGTTTCTTATTTGCCGCCGATCCGTCTCCGATTTGTCATCGGGCCAGAGTCGAATCTGAGTAATGCATGACGAGACGAATACCGATGGTGATCGGTATCCGACTCTCTGGAATCTAAGGTCTGATATAAGGTCGATTGGTGCCGAGGTGTAAAGTGTATGTCGCGGCGCTTTTCTTTCTTGGCTCTTTCTAGGCTCTTTCTAGGCCAGTGCTAGTTCATTACGGAGCTGTCGCTGGGTATTGCTAGCATGACTAGCAATACCCGCTGTACCGGCGATGAACGTACCTTAAAGCGCCGCTTCCCTTGGCTTGGTTTTTAGTTACCAGGCGCTACATATCAATATCGACCGAGTAGGAGACGACAAATTTGACTTGGTCGTTGTCGAAACCGCCTTCAGCTGCACCTCCACCGGTATTGGTATCGGTGATCATAAAACCGAAGCCGCCCTTCGAGAGGCTGATGTTGTAGTCGTAGTAACCGCCATCGACGCCGTTAAATGCTTCAGCGAAGTCACCTTCGTGGTAGCCAACATGCAATCCAATATCGATACCGTCGCCAACGGTAAAGCCATAATCCGCTGACAGGTAGAACGCTTCACCGGCACCGAAGTCTTGGCCAACGCCTTCATCAGCTTCCGTATTGGTAAGAACCCACGCGCCTAGACCAAAGCCGCCAAAGCCAACTTGCAGGTAGACTTCGCCAAAGTCGAACTCGGCTTCGCTGTCATAGTTGTAGTACAGATAACCGATATCCCAAGATACGCCACCCGCTTCGAAGGCATAGCCGCCGTAGATATCGTGCTCGTACGAATAAACATCACCCGCACCATAGTTGACGTTAGAAACCCATGTTCCTACGTAAAAACCACTATCGGCGGCGTAATCGATACCACCTTGCACGGCAGACTCGTTTTCAGTCTGCGTTAATCCGCGCCAGATGTAGTTATTAGTCACGCTTGCGTTCGCTGTTAAATCACCAGCTTGAATCGGTGCCGACACGGCAGCGCCGGTAATAGCAGCGAGTAAAGCGAGGCGTGCTACGTTTTTTCCCTGTTGCATGGAGTCCCTCATATACCGAATAAAATGCATTTTGATAGTGCGGGGGTCTTTTTTCGAGCCTGCCCGCGCGCACCACGAGCCCTTTCAGCAAGAACCAGACCAGATACTCCAAGCTTCTGTTTTTACTTGAGTTGCCCCGAATAGACGCATCGCTCCGGCGATTCCGTCCAAACTGATGCACAGGATTCGCTACATTTTGGAGCTATATTGCACAGTTTTGGTGCGTTATTTGGGTCGAGTTTTCTCCGACCCCACAGCTATACTGCTGTTTCACTAGCTTTCACCTATGAGGACCTAAGATGCGAGTGTTTCGAGCATTCATTGTTTTATTGGCGCTAGGCATGGCGCATGCAGCCAGTGCGGACACCTGCTCCGATATAGTTGACGCGAACGTTGCCGAGATGCGAGCGGGAAGCTCCGAGTGGTCCAGCGATGCGGAGCAGCTTATCCGCGCCGCATCCGGCTCGGCGTGTGTGAAGCTACTCTCCAGCCGCTACGGCGAATTGGGCTCCGACAGCCGTTGTGAGCAGGTGATCGAGGATACGGTCGCAGAGATACGCGCAGGAGCCTCCGGATGGTGGAGTGGTGGCCCCGAGCAAATTGTTAAGACCTCCGCCGCATCTGCATGTATTAAAGCTATGTCTGGTCGCTATGCCAGCGCTTCAGCCAACACGGGCTCATCGGTGGCCACCTCGATTGCTTCTTCTTCAGCAACTTCATCCGCGGACACTGCGACGACATCAGCGCCAGAGAAAGAAGGTGAAGACAAAGATGATGGCAGCTGGAGCTTCGGCGGCCTTACCTTTAAAGCGATGTCAGGATCTCCCAGCAAAAAGCCCTATGAGCGCAGTCGCGGGTCTGCGAAAGAAAACGAGCAATAGGCTGATCGACTGTCGCAGGAGCCGGCCATTTTTTAACGACAATTCCATTTGACGACAATTCCGCTTTCTGTCGAGTCGAGACGCGATTTCCCACCGCGCTGTTTTAGAGCAGCCTTACTGGTGTTGCTCTCAATCGAGATGCTCGGTTGCGCGTCGCGCCCTGTGCACCAGGAAAGCCGAGCGCAGAACTTACCCTGGTCTGCTGTTACAAGCTCTTGCATTGAATCCAGTGAAAGGCTCGAGGAGTTGGCGTCCATTCGGGGGCTCTATCTCAGTGATCCTCGACCGCTCACCCACTTGCCCTTTCTTGCAGCAAATCGATTCCTTGCCGAACTTCCTCAACCGGATTGGCGCTTTGAGCAAAAGAACGCATGGCTCGATCGTCTGCTCGCCGCCGGAGAGCGCCGCCAACATCTTCTGCATCGACTCCTAGACGCATCCATTGCAACCGAGATTGACGATCTCGCTGAGCGGGAGTGCCTTCCCGACTCAGACCGTGCTTTTTTGCTGACAGAAGGTTGGGAGAAGTTGCTTGACGCGGTTTCCATCGATGATGAATACAGCGCTGCGAAGCGCTTTTTTGGAATCTATGGATTATTTCGCTTGCCGGTCCAAGGGGGGATTTCCGATCTTCATCGAGACCGCAAAGCGAGCTTTGTCCGGACGGCCCCAGAACCCTCCGAAATCTTAGCTGGTGTTCCAAACGTGTTTTCTTACTCACTTCCTGCACCAACACCTGTGCAAAAGCCCTCCTACCATCGGGATGCGCTGGGCATCCAGGGGCTTAGCAGCGCCGATCTTGCGCGCATATATGAACAGCACGCGCCTCGTTGGGAGATCGAGCATACTGGTGCTTACGACGTCCCGGGACGGCCCCAGCGCGAAGGAGCTTCCCGGGGGTTGGGATTCGCTGGCGCTGATCACCTAAGCTATGTCTATCCGTCGCTTACCTGGTTCGCAGGTGCGATTCGCTTCCAACTCAACTATGTTATTTGGTTCGAGTCGCGCCCGGCTTCTAGCCCTTTCGACCTACTATCGGGGAAGCTCGACGGACTTCATTGGCGGGTTACGCTCGATGAAAACGGTCGCGCGTTGATCTATGACTCTATGCACTCCTGCGGTTGTTACCACAGCTTTTATACCACCAGCGATGTTCGTACTCGCACGACTGCCAAGGACCTTCCAGAGCCGCCGCTAGTTCTTCCTATCGATGACGCTGATTCCGACAGACTTACCGTTCGATTGAAAAGTCGGTCCCACTACGTCGGCGGTGTCTATCAAGCAAGCTCTCAGCCGCAATCGTCGAATTATTCTGATCGGCCCTATCAGCTTGTTCCCTACGAGGAACTCTATTTCGATGGAGCCGGTCGTCCAAGCGGCCTCTTTGACCGTCACGGCATTATCGATGGCAGTGAGCGAGGAGAACGTCACTATCTGTGGCCGCTGGGAATCCGATCGCCGGGGGCGATGCGGGAGCGTGGTCGGCATGCGACTGCCTTTGTTGGTAGACGTCATTTCGACGACGGTACGCTATTGGATGAACTCTTCGTTCTTGATCGCTAGCTCGAACTACAGATCACTACTGCGTGAACATGGAGTGAAAATAGCTCGCGGCTTCTCTATGCTTCTTTTCTATTCGCTACTAACTGCTAACACGCTGCCTGCGAGGTACAAATAAAAATGAATAGCGATATGAATATTGGTCAGTTTCTAACAAAGCGTGCGGAGCTCAACACGCAGCAGGAGTACATCTACGACATCCATGCGCAGCGCCGACTCACCTTCAGCGAACTCAATCGAAGGGCCAATAAAATCGCGCACGCGCTTGCGGGCCTTGGATTACAACACGGTGACCGGGTAGCTCTCCTTGCCCACAACGGCTATCAATTTGTGGAAAGCTTCTTTGGTGCCGCAAAACCGGGCTTTGTAGTAATGCCCCTCAACTGGCGTCTAACCGCCGATGAACTCGCGTTTATCTTAAAGGACGGTGGTGCAAAAGCGTTGATCTTTGATGAAGCCTTCGCAGAAACCGTCTGTCAACTGCGCGAGCGACGGGACGAAGTCCCCTCGATTGAACACTGGATCACCGTGGGTGATGAGGTTCCTGACTTCGCGACGCCTTATGAGCTATTTATCGATGGACATTCGGAAGTGGAGCCAGCGCAGATAGCCGATGCCGGTGACAATCTTTTCATTATGTACACATCAGGGACCACCGGTTTGCCCAAGGGTGTCGTTCATACTCACGAGACCATGTTTTGGGCCGTGATCAATCTACTAGTAACCAGCGACAACCAAACCGATGACCGCTACCTGGTTATGCTTCCCATGTTCCACGTTGCCGCACTTGGTCCTACGATCGGCTCTACCTATCGTGGGAATACGATAGTGATTATGCGGGAACCGAACCCCGCGACAATATGGGAGGTGATTGAGAAAGAGCAAATCAACACAAGTTTGGCGGTGCCGGCGCTACTGAACTTTATGCTTCAAGTTCCAGAGCGAAGCCAGTATGACCACTCCAGTATGCGCTGCATGATTACCGGTGCTGCACCTGCATCAACGGCAACGCTCCAGGCGTACATTGATCTCGGTATTGAGATTCATCAGGCCTATGGGCTCACGGAAAACTGCGGTTGCGGTTGTCTCATTACCGGCAAGGATTCGCTTGAGCGCGTTGGTTCGACGGGAAAAGCGTTTGTGCACGCAGAAGTCCGTATCGTGAATGAGGAGGGCGCCACGCAGCCTGCAGGCGTTGCTGGTGAAGTCCTTATTCGTGGCAGACACGTGATGAAGGAGTACTGGAACCGGCCAGATGCGACGGCTGAGACTCTGCGCGACGGATGGCTTTATACCGGTGATATCGCTATTGCTGACGAAGATGGATTCATCACCATCTGCGATCGTAAGAAGGACATGATTATTTCCGGTGGCGAGAACATTTATCCAGCGGAAATCGAGGCGATTTTAATTCAACACCCGGATGTGCTCGATGCAGCGGTCATTGGCGAACCCAGTGAAAAGTGGGGTGAAAGTCCGCTCGCGGTCGTAGTCGGAAAAGACGGTGGGCCCAGCGAAGAAGCGGTGCTTTCTTTCTGCGCCGGGAAATTAGCTAGATATAAGCAGCCTGCGCGTATAGAGGTCGTTGATGTAATACCCAGGAATCCCAGCGGAAAAATTCTAAAACGGGTTCTTCGCGATACCTTGCTCGGCGCGGCAAGCTAAGCAGCGCAAACCGGCCTTAATCACCGGATGCTCTACACGAGTTTGCTCAGCCGGGTAGCCCTAGCGGCTAGGGGCTAGGGGTGTAACGTTTGCTACCCACAGGCAAATCTACTCTTAGTACCCTGGTTAGATGAGGTCACGGGTTCTCACACAACGTTCCTATCGGGAAGGGCTGGCCGAGCTTGTATCTAGGGATCCGGATATCGCTTGCATCGTTGAGCGGATTGGCGTGCCACCTTGGACTGTTCGAAGCGCAGCCTTTTCCAGCCTGCTGTACATAATTCTCGAACAGCAGGTATCTCTTGCCTCGGCCAAGGCCACCTATGAGAAGCTAACTGCGCGGCTTCCGTCACTTTCTCCGCAGGACGTTCTTGCCGTGCCCGATGCTCTGTATCGCGAGCTAGGGGTTAGCCGGCAGAAAACGCGCTATCTGAAACTCGCGGCGCAGGCAGTTCTGGACGATTCTCTGCCTCTTGGTCGACTCGACAAAATGAGCGACGATCAAGCACGGTCCCTAATGACACAGGTAAAAGGCATTGGGGACTGGACTGCGGATGTTTTTTTAATGAGCGCGCTCAAGCGAGCTGATCTTTGGCCGATCGGTGACTTGGCGCTCGTAAAGTCGATCATCGACGTCAAGGGGTTGGACCAGCAACCTGATAAGACACGACTGGAGGCGCTCGGGGAGCCGTACCGGCCTTTCCGCAGCATCGCGACTCGCGTTTACTGGCATCACTATCTGAACCCGGAATGAGCGCTTGCACGATAAAACCTTGCTGTTGAATTGACGGCGCTCCAAGATCCAAATCTGTGCGTAACAAGACGAGAAATAAAAACTACGTGCGGACCAAAACTTAGATTCAGCATACTTACAAGACAGTCACGCGATTTATCGATGAGAAAATTTCTAAAGTTCCTACACAGCATTGGGAGCATCGGCCTTACCGGTGCTTTGCTAATCCAGCTTTTGATGTTGCTTCATATGCCCGCTCCAGAGGTACTTAGCGAATACGCAACAGCTCGCGGACAAATGGGTTTGGTGGCTCAGTGGGTGCTGTTTCCCTCTCTGGCTTTAGTGCTGGTCAGCGGTCTCTTATCGATGGCTTGGACAGACGCGTATCACGGCGCCGGCTGGGTGTGGGCGAAACTCGCTTTGGGCGTCAGTGTTTTTGAAGGCACCTTGATCGCTGTTCAAGGGCCGGCACGCCGGGAGGCGGAACAAGCCGCTCAAGCCTTGCTGGGAGAGTTCGATCCGTCCTTGCTGGGCGCGACCGCATCGGCGGAAACCAAGTCTACGGTCGTGATTCTTTTGGTAGCGGTCGTCAACGTCGCTCTTGCGGTGTTTAGGCCCAAATTCCAACGCCGCAAAAAGCGCCTGGCGGTCTCGAATGCCAGCGCCGTTTAACGGCGCCTAACGAGATAACGAGACCTAAGCTGGTCTACCGCTGATAAGCTGAGTGGGCCCTTGGTCGGTTGAGTTCAGCGAACCAATCCTAAAAGCTCTTTCGGTTCACGATCAACTTGGTCTGCGTAGCGAACGCGGTTTCGCCCGTTTTCCTTGGCCGCGTACAGCGCTTTATCGGCTTCTCGGAACAGCTCCTCCGGGTCTCCAGCAATATCCTGCGAACTGGCCACCCCAAAACTCGCAGTAAAGCCGATGCTTTCGCTACTCGCGTTGCTGACCGCCTGCCTAAGTCGCTCCGCCAGCCTGAGTGCGGCTGAAGCCGGCGTATCGGCGAGTATCACAGCAAATTCCTCGCCCCCGATGCGCGCCACGACATCGATTCGCCGGGACTTCTCTAGCAAGACTCGAGCTATTGCTCTTAACACAGCGTCCCCGGCGGGATGTCCATAGGTGTCATTGAGCGTTTTAAAATTATCTATATCGAGCAAGATCAGGGAGAGATCTCGCTGATAGCGTTCTGCGCGTGCGACCGCAATTATGAGCTCATCATCAAACGCGCGACGATTGAGCAGGCCGGTGAGGCCATCGGTTCTGGCAAGGGCCTTTGAATCTTCAATCGCATCCAGCGTAAAGCTTAGGAGGGCAAACAATCCCACGCCGGTCAAAATTGTTGGTAGAAAGCTAAGGTAAAAGCCGAAGGCCGCCACTGGATTCTCGTAGGAATTGCGCCATCCGATCCAGAACCCAAATGCAGTCACCGGTAAGCCTAGCAACACCCACGCGTTTAGAGCTAAGTCTCCGGCATTTCTTCCGCCGCGTCTTTGCTGCAAAACCCAGGTGCTACTAATCACACCAATCGCGATGGATGTCACTGCAAAGGGCATATAGGAGCCGGGGTGCAAGGCAAAAAGGTAAACAGCAGCTACGGGCGCGAGCCACAGACCTGTTAATGCGCCGATAAACAACCAATTTACTTCTCTACCAGATCGCAGCCAAAAGCCCGACCACATTGCGGCCATCCCAATGGCACCAAAGAAGTTAATCGAAAGTAGGTCGATCCCTGCAGGTCCGTCTTGAAAAGGCGATTGAAGGCCGATCGCCCAGGCGATGCCGGTGCTTGCAAAAGCGACCGCAAAAGAGACCGCAGCGCTCGAGCTTATGCTTCGTGACGCCACTATGACCATCGCTGCGGCCATGAGCAGGCAGATCGATACGGTGCTGCTCATTTGCGCAATCATCGGATCAAACATCGTGCTTGCGTTCCCTCAGGACCACCGGAGCTGGGATAATACCCGTATCCCGCCCACAGGTAGACCTGCTTTCGTGAGCACTGTTCCACGCTTAGAGACGCCGCGACTGATCTTACGCCCTCATCATCGAGAGGATCTTGAGCCGGCAGTACAGATCTGGTCCCAAGAACCGGTGTATCGACACATTACCGGATCTCCCTTGAGCCGCAACGAAGTTTGGATGCGACTGCTGCGATATGCCGGTCTTTGGGACTTCTTGGGCTTTGGCTATTGGGCTGTCGAATTTCGGCTCACCGGTCGCTATATCGGCCAGATGGGTTTTGCTGATTTCAAACGGGGGCTAGACGGCTTCGAAAGCCATCATCCAGAAGCGGGATGGCTGCTGGATTCTCGCCAGGGCGGAAGAGGCCTTGCGACCGAGGGTATGAAGGCTGCGCTTGGGTGGCTCGATCAGCAGCCTTCAGTCACCAAAAGCTTTTGCCTGATTGACGAGGACAATCTTGCTTCTGTTCGCGTTGCACGGAAGCTTGGATACGCTTTCACGATGACGACGAAACTTGGCGATGGGTCGACGGGCGTTTACTTTAGAGACAGAGAATAGGGTTTTTCGCTAATCCCGCGGTCAGCGCTAACACTTTGGCGGGCTTAACCAGCGAAGCTGGAGATCGCCTGCTGGGCCCTTCGATTGTGTTTACGATCTTGAACGATTGCTAACAAGGAAGTGAGCTCGCTGTGCTTTAGATAGGCTGGTATCTGAAACAGATCCAGCGACTCTTCATCGATTAGCTTAAAGTGCTCTAACTCTTTGAGGCTTTGATACGCGACCGCATCACCGATCCGGCAGGCGATGTAGAGCAGCAGCGCTTCCTGCTTTTGCTCCGGGCTACGTTCAGAATCTTCCACCTCCCAGCTCAAGGGCGTCAGCGCGAAGCGCAAAGCAGTAAAGAGGTCTTCCGGTAGCCCCCATTGCTTGGCTAGCATCGAACTCAACACGGCAGAGTTGGACATCATTTCACGCTGCTGGCCCTCGACTCGATCCAGGAGCGTGGTTTTCGGCGCATAAATCGTCGCAAGATCAGGACGCGACGAAATCAGTGCGAGGTCACCAACATTTACCAGTAGGGCTCGCGTTGCGAAGACTGACGGATTAGACCAGTCAAGGGCTTGTGCGTAAGACTGTGCTGCCGCACTCGCAACATAGCTAGATCGCCAAATGCGCATATAGGCCGATTTTTGCACATCCGTTTCAAACTGCATTACTTGCGTTATCGCACTCTGCAGCACCAAGCCTTTGACCATTGTCGTGCCAAGATAATTTACCGCGTGTTCGATCGATGAAATTGGTGTGGATAGCGCAAAGGCCGCCGAGTTAACGACCCGCAATACGTCCGCCGAAAGAGTTGGGCTAGAGAGTATCGCTTTGCGCAGTTCCTCCGGATCATCCAGGCCGCTTGTGAGCCGTTCGACTAACGGCGGAGGTTGCTTCAAAGAATCTACCAGTTCAGTGACGTCCTCTTGCTCTACCTCGTTTAAGTGCTCTTCCATAACAAGAAAGAGATCGGCCAATCGTTCGGGCACCTGCCGAGCGGCTAGGGCGTCGAACTCTGCCTGATTGAAATCAGTTGATCCAACGCCCGCAGAGGAGTCATCTGAACCCTTTGCCTTGGACTTCTTGCTTCCTAGATTGAACCAGCTCATGAGGTGAACTCAAAAGTAATCTGTTCGGTCGCTGAACTGGGCAATATCATCTAGGTGGAGTACTAGCACCAGCAAACGCTTGTGAGATCGCAAGACTAAGCCAGAACCGGGATCGTCGCCAGAGTCTTCGTATGCTTTGTTCCTTTATCTATAGATTTGGGTGGTCGTGCCTCACTTACCAGAGCTGCTAGTCCACTCCTGTCGGGATACTTGTCGCGCTTGGCGGAAGAACAATTCACGTTTAGCAGGCCAAGGGCGCCAAAAAATCCAAACACTAGTCAATGACTATTGGGCTCGAATAACTCCCCTTCGGAGGTTGAAATCCGCCTTATAAGAGCGCTTTAGACCTATAAAACATGGGGTTTTTTTGCTGATTCGAACGCAATTTGTTTACAGCGATCTTGGTTGAAAATGACTGGGCGGGTGCGGAGACTTACCCCTCACAAATAGTGCTACGCCATACTCCTTTAGTAGAAGGTCGCTTTGATGAGACGCGCCTCGAGAACTCCTTCGATGATCACGATAGCGGCCATTCTTCGCCCAGCCACGAGCCACTTCGCAAGCGTTTCGGTGCTTGTCACTTTGGTTGCTCACGCTTCTGCCGCGCAAGACTCGTCCCCAGAGATAGCTTCCACAGTGATCGAGGAAACGGTAGTAACGGCAACTCGTACCGCTCGCTCAATCACCGAGATAGCGCGTTCTATCCTAGTACTCGAACCCTTGGTGCTCGAGGAGAATCTGATCAAAACGTCGAACCTCGGCGACCTCTTGGGCGCGTCGGTCCCTGGATTTGGTGCGCCCTCGGCCTTAGATATTACCCGGACGCAGACCTTGCGAGGTCGCGGTGTTCAATATCTCCTCGACGGTGTGCCCCTTTCTTACAATAGCGGGGCTGGTTTTGGTGGCAGTCCGCTGGTGAGGTTTGATCCAGAAGTGCTTGGGCGTGTGGAGGTCTTATACGGTCCAACTTCCGTGTTCGGTGCCGGTGCCACCGGCGGTGTAATTCAATTCTTAACGCGGGATGCGCAGGAGGACGATCCTTTGCGCGTACGTTTGCGACTGCAAACGACGACATACACGGGAGCCGATAATCCCTTTGATGACGAGGCACTGAGTTTTAAACCGACCATCGCCCTATCGGGAGATCTCGGCAATTTCGATTATCTCGCGACCTATAGCTACGATTCGCAAAACGCGATCTTCGATGGCGACGGTGATCTCGTAAACCCCGTGTTCTATGGCTTTTCCGATGACCAAAACTACTTCCTAAAGCTCGGTTTTGATCTAGACGATGTTCAGCGGATCGACGGTTGGTTTAATTTCGTTGAACGAGAGCCCGACGGCCGCACCTTCAATCTCGCATTGGACGAGGATGGCACTGCGACGGGCGTCGAGCAGCCGGGCAACTTTCAGGTCGATTTGAGTGCCAACCCGCGCATCGACGAAAAAAAGATGTGGAATCTCCGCTACCAACATCAAAACCTCTACGGCGGCGCGCTTACGCTTCAGTACTACGGTCGTGATGATGAACGAGCCGGTAGTCTAAACGACTTACGCTTAGCGGCATTCTTGCCGAGCTGGCCTGCTTTTTGGCCCAGTAACTACCAGGCCTTATCACTCGACGAGGGCTATGGTTTCCGGACCCAGTTTGCCTTCGATCCGAGCGAAAGCTTGAGTTTGGTCGTTGGCATAGACTACGAGGAGCAAGATCGGCAGAGCAATGCACTCGTCTACGAAATCCCGGAGGATTTTGATGAAACGGGTTCGCTAGGACCGGTGCTCAGAGACGATCTCTTTGCCTTCCCCTTCGAGTTAGAAACGCTGGGGGTCTTCGTTCAAGGCGAGTACGAGCCCTTCGACGGACTGCGTTTGTCGGCGGGGCTGCGCTGGGAGGATGTGAGCTTCTCGATCGGTTCGGGGACGCGCGTTTTCGAAACTACCGTGGTGGATGGCGCGCAAGTGGCCCGACCGGGCGGTGTGGGTGAATCCGATGATCTGGCGTTTAATCTTGGTGTTTCCTATGACGTAGCTGCGGCGCTTACGGTGTTTGCGAACTTCGCCCAGGGCTACGAAGTTCCTCAACTTTCTTCCGTCGCCGGCCAGGTCCCACCAGATGCGCAACTTGTCAGTGACGATGCGGTAAAGCCACAGATCGTAGATAACTACGAGCTCGGTCTGCGCGGTGTTGCGCACGGATGGCGCTATTCGCTAGCCACGTTTTATTCCGATTCGGAACTTGGGGAGAACTTCATCTACGATCCGATTACGGGAATGGGAGAGTACAACCGGGCGCCGCAGGAGAATTACGGTTTTGAATTGGTCCTCGGGTGGGCCCCTACGCAGTTCATCGACGTTCTCGCCGCGGTAAGTTGGAACGAAGGAGATTTTGATCCCGATGGTGATGGACCGGAGGGCGACGTTCCCCTTTCGACGCTGGACGTTTCGCCGTGGAAGGCCACTCTCAACGTACGCTATGACATAACCGCAAGTCTTCAATTGAACGGGCAGCTGTTGGTTGTGGGGGACCGAGATAGGGCCTTTGATGAGGGAGTTGATCTTTATGAGATCACCGGCTACGAAACGCTTGATCTGGGACTGAACTATAACTTCTCCCGAAGCCGCGTTTCTGTTCAGATCACCAACGTCTTCGATAAGGATTACATCACGCCAGCGAGCCAAACATACATTGGCAATCTTGCGTTCTTACCTCGCGTAGCGGGTGCACCAGGGCGAGCACTATCGCTGGCGATCAATACGGAGTTTTAGCCCTCGGTTCGTCCACCGTGAACATTGCAATATCGAATTGGCGAAAATGCGTAGATTTTTCGTTTATTGCCGCAAATCTCGTGTCCGAGTTCGTCCAATTTGGGATACGCTCAGACCCAATAAAACCTCAGAGCCGAGTAGACTGAATGCGAGCATGCTGAGCGCACACACCCAGTATCGTTACTCCCTAAACTGCTTGGTTTGGCTTCGTAACGGCACTACCTCTAGTGATTCGGGAGGCAACTATAAAAACTGAGGGCTCTACGTTTTGACGCAGGCGGTCTTTGCTGAGCTTCTACTGCGCGGTGCTGCTGGCTCCCTTTTATTACTTATGGGAGTTCGGCTTTCTCGTCCCGGCCAGGGCTTCGTACTCCCCAATCTGGCCGCTACCTTTGCCCTAACTACCTGCGCGTATACGATTTTGAGTGCGTCGGCGAACGAGCTTATAGATGTTCGTCTTCTGTCGGTGCTTGCGGTCATCGGGACGCTCAACTCGGTGTTTTTTTGGTGGTTCGCCACGGCTTTGTTTGACGACAGCTTTCGCTGGAATTCCTGGCGTTTCGTTCCCGCACTCATCCTGCTGGTCTTTTATGCATTACGACGGTCCGACTCGACGCTCATCGGTGTTCGCTACGATGAGTTCGTTCAGCAGTGCGTAGTCATCGCCATGATGCTCCACGCCATCGCTCTTGCGCTGATCAACTATCGGATCGACTTGGTTGAGCCGCGTCGGAAATTCCGACTCGCTTTCGCGGTACTGGTCGGACTCACCGGGCTGATTATCTCGGTGATAGAAATCATCCTGGCTGGACATACCGTTCCTCAGTATTTGTCGCTACTCCACGCTGCGGTCATTTTTACGCTTAGCTTCGGCTTCAGTTTCTTTGTGCTAGGAAGCAGCGCACAGGACATGTTTCAGTTTGAGACACCGGATCGCGTAGCTTTACCGGTCGAACCGGAAGCGCTAGCCATTCCCAGCAAATTGCTGGTGCGACTCGAGGAGCTGATGAAGGAGGGAACTTACCGCGAAGAAGGGCTGACCATCGCGATACTCGCAGCCAAGATAGGTCTGCCCGAATACCGACTGCGTCGCTTGATCAATCAGCAGCTTGGCTTCAAAAATTTTAATGCCTACCTGAATAGCTACCGGGTCGCTGAGGCCCAGCGAATCTTAGGGGATCCACATCAAGTGCGGCGCCAGGTAACGCTGATAGCGCTCGATTTAGGCTATGGCTCGATTGCCACCTTTAATCGGGCGTTTAAACAAGCCACCGGCCAGACACCGAGTTCTTTTCGCAAAAGCGCCCTCGCCAGCCCTACCTTGCTAGACGGAAACACCGATTAAGCCAAGACTACAGGCTCAAACGTAGTCCTTCAGCGCACCAGTTACCCCGACGTTCCGGTCTTTTGGATCAATAAGAACGCCCGGGTTCATAATGCCCTTTGGGTCAACGGTGGCTTTGGCTGATTCAAGGGTCGCCAAATAGAGCTCCGGCACTTGCTGTTCATAACCACTCCGATGATCTCTTCCTACGGCATGATGATGGGTAATTGTTCCGCCGCGTTCTACGACACTTTTATTCGCTACCGCTTTTATTTGGCACCAAGTATCCAGCACTTCTTCCATATTCCCCGTTGTACTCCCGACCGCGATAAAGGTGATGTATACGCACGGACCATCTGGATAAACATGGGTAAAACGGCAGGATACAAAGCCCTTATGGCCGCTGATTTCCTCGATTGCCGCAGCCATAGATTGCTTAAGCTCTGCGTAGAATTCGGGTAGTCGCTCCCAGGTAATCGCTGTTTCAAAGGTATCCGCAATGAGGCCATGCTGTATGAATCGGTTCTTATAGTAGGGAATGCGAATGAAAGCATGCTTCCAAGTCGCCGCTTCCTCGCTGCTTGCAGAGCGAGTGCCACTCTTGTGGTCTTGGTACTCAATGTCTTCTTCTTTGATGCTCCCACCGTGGCCACGCACGATCGCTAATGCGCGTTCCATAGCAGGATTTACCGGATGATCAGCCGATTCGAAACCGAGTACCAAGATTGCTTTACCGGCCTCAGATACTCGATTCAGAAGAGCCTCGTCCGAATCCAGCAGCCTACAATTGGTCGGATACAAACCAGACTGGGAGACAGCACGCACTCCCTCGGAGGCCTCTTCAAAGGTATTGAATAGGACAGACGCGGTCCCTTTCCAGCGAGGCCGGTTTTGTAGTCGCACCGCGGCTTCCGTAATAAGACCGTAAATTCCCTCCGAGCCGATCAACATGCGATCAGGCGAGGGTCCCGCGCCGGAACCTGGCAACCGCCGTGTCTCCATTGCGCCCCGCGGCGTCACAATTCGAACCGATTCAACGAGATCGTCGATGTGCGTATAAAGCGTAGCAAAGTGGCCTCCAGCGCGCGTGGCTATCCATCCTCCCAGGGTCGAGAACTGGTAGCTCTGGGGAAAATGCCGAAGGGTGAGGCCGTAAGGTTTGAGCGCGGCATCAATGTCCGGTCCCAGCATTCCAGCTTGGATCCTTGCGCTGCGACTGACCTCATCTATATCCAGTACCTGATTAAAGCCTTGCATATCGACGCAGATTGTCCCCGCATAGCCCTCACCAACCGCCGCCTCTACACCACCACAGACGCTTGTTCCTCCGCCGTAGGGAATCACTGCGACGTTGCTGTCTTCCGCGTAACGGAGCAATTCGCCCAGTTGCTCTTCGTTCCTGGGAAAAGCGACCAGATCCGGCGCATTGGGCACCGATCTCATGAACATTCTTGCTAAATCGGGAAAGGACTTCCCGTAGCAGTGCACCAGACGGTCGTAGCGATGACTCGAGCAGATGGGCGCCAGGTGCTCCGGTGCGGTGATCCGTGCTGGCGGAAGCTCATACTCGGATTCCTCCGGCTCCTGAACAAACACGGATCCCTCATCGGGCAGCAAGGTGCGCGCCATAAAGTCGACGACTGACTCCTCCTCCGCATCCAAATGTTCATCGGCATAACCCCATCCCCAAAAGCGCAGGGGTTTACGTTTAGAAAGCGTGTTGTTGTTTTTATTCACTTTGTAGCCTCATCGGTTTTTGCGGCGCGAAGTTAGGGACCTAGGGACCCGCTCTGCGCGTTATTTTTTACTTTGGGACTGCCAAATCTAGCCTGCCCTAGTCGTCGTAATTAAACCACTGCCGGCAGGAGACAGCATGCGATGAGGACGGTTCTGGCCCAACTTACAAACACACCGGGTTATTGGCGATCGACCCTTCCGATCTCGCTTTTTGCTTGCCTTGCCCTGACGATGAGTAGCTCTAGCATGGCCGACTACGAAGCACCACGCTACACAGTAGAAAGGAAGCTGACAGACGATGCGGAGATCCGCCTGTATGAGCCGATGTTGCTGGCGGAGGTCCTCGTTAATGGAGATAGGGGTGCTGCATCAGGGAAGGCGTTTCGGATCCTAGCAGGATTTATTTTCGGCAAGAACAAGTCTCAGGGCGAGGTCGCGATGACGGTACCGGTGACGCAAACTGCGGCGGGAGGACCCGAGGGCAACGAAGACGCGGAGCAAGCGGAGGTCAGCTCGCAGGGCGGTTCAGAGAAGATCGCAATGACCGCGCCGGTTACGCAAAGTCCAGAGGGGGTCGATAGCTGGCGCGTCAGCTTTATGATGCCATCCGAGTACACCCTTAAAACCTTGCCGACCCCCCTCGATGAAAGAATTCTGGTTTATGAGACGGAACCTTATCGAGCTGTGGCACTGCGGTTCTCCGGTCGCCATAGTGACAGCAACTTTTTTTCCCATTTGCGGGATCTGGAAGAGTTGGTTCAGCAGCAGTCCCTCAAAACCGTTGGGGAGCCAATCCTCGCGTATTACGATGCCCCATTTACCGTTCCATTTATGCGCAGAAATGAAGTCATGCTCGTATTAAAAGAGGCCGATTCCTAAGCTCGACCACGACAATTGCTCTCGGTTCATGTCGTTCGCACTGCTAGCGGGGTTTGACGTCGCCGGGCTCTCTCGATAGCTCAGAATAATCCACGTGAAAAGTTAGGCGAGCGGACTGGCCGAGCTGCGGTAAAGCGAGTACCGTATAAAGGTCAGATAGCGTCGGCAAATGCCTACCTCGACGTGGTCTGAACTTGAGTTGTTTAGCTTTTAACGTGGGATTTGTATCGTGGCGAACGGTAAACCCTCTGCTCCGATTTCGACGCAATGGCGCGAGCTGGCGGAGACCCGATGTAAAGACATAGGCGAGCGCTTGACGCCCGCGCGACTAGGAGCCTATGCGGAAATGTTGGCCGCCGAGAAGGCCCTTACTGCCTACGAACTTGTTGCTCTTCTGGGAGAACGACAAGGGAAAGCCATTGCACCTCTTACCGCCTATCGGCATTTGGACTTTCTCACGCGCGTTGGCCTAGTCCATCGTATCGAGTCAACGCAATCCTACTTGCCCTGCGACCATCCAGAACACGAACACGGTGGCCAATATCTGTTGTGCTCCGATTGTGGGCGTGCCGAAGAAGTACACTCAGAGCATCTTGAGTCGATGCTGGAGAGCGTTGCCCGCAAACGTGGTTTCAAAGCGGCGAAAACGGTGGTGGAACTGAACGGCGTCTGTGAGGACTGCCAGACCGAGTAGCGCTCGGGCGCATAATGAGCCGCTTACCCATGGCCAATACTGGGCTCGTAAATTGGGCTTCACTACAGCGTTTGGTACTCCGTGCCAGCTGCTCATCTCCAGGATTTAGAGAAGTAGGAAGTAGGAAGTAGGAAGTAGGGAGTAGGAAGTAGGAAGTAAAAAGCGCTCAAACGCTCGCTTGTATGCAAGCAGTTAAGCTCTGTTCCCACTCATCGTTGATCTCATCGGCAATGATCTCGATTCGGCTCTCAACGCAATCGTCTAGCTCCAATTCAGTCAATGCGTCTGGCGTCCTGTTGTAAGCAAAAACACCTGCGTGAGTGATGAAGACGGCCTTCACTCTTTCTACACTCATACCGTTTAGAAAAGAATAAAGCAGGTCTCGATCGAAGACCTTTGCGGGGCCGAAGCGCCAACCGACACTGCGAAAACCACCGCCGGTGTTCTCAGCCTTAAGTACTCCGTTTTCCGCTAATGGTAGATCGGAAACCAAGGGTGAGTTTTCGGCACTTCTGTGGGCCTCGCGTGCCTCAAAATTGCCGTGAGATAGCCCGTGCAAGCAGTCTAAACTGAGCCGACCATGTGACGTACTGTGTATTTGTGTACCGTTGCGGCAGTGCTCCTGAACGAATTTGTGTAATTCCGTTCGATCGCTTGAAGAGTAAAGATCTGACTTATTCGCGACGACCAGATCCGCGACTTCCAATTGTTGGAGGAAAGTCTTGTTCGTTGTGTAGCGCGGGTTGGATAGATTGCGTGCATCTAGCAGAGTCAGCGTCTTTTGCAGCTCCAGCACCTCGCGGTAGTAAGTGCTAGAAAGCGCTTGTAAAACTTCAATCGGGTGCCCCAGCCCGGTGGGTTCGATCAGTAGGCGATGCGGTCGTGCTCGACTGAGTAGCTGATTAAGGGCAATCTGCATGGGTAAGCCCGCCGCGCAGCACATACAGCCGCCCGGAACTTCGCGTAGAAAGATTCCGCCACCATCGCCTGTTTGACTCTGCACAAGGCTTCCGTCGACTCCGATTTCGCCGAACTCATTGATTAAAACGGCCCAACGTTCTTCCGCCGGCTTCTGCCCGATGAGATTCAGTATCGTGGTTGTCTTGCCGACGCCAAGAAACCCGGTAATTACTGTCGTTGGAATCGCCGATAACTTCTCTTTGCTCATCGCCTTGAATAATCCGAAGTTCCGAGTGAGTGTAACCTGTCCGCGCTTGGGTCAACGAGGCCTTCTAACATGCTGTACACGAAAATCCGCTACTTAAGCAAAGAACATTCGCGAGCTGGGGGGCGGCACTTGCGCGGCTATTCTCCGTTGGGTTGCTGCGCTGGACCGCATTCCGCATTACTATCTGCTTCTTCAAATTCCTATTCGACTTGAGATCGCTTTAATGACTGACAATCCCGTTCCTGTCTACGTTGTAGCCAATTTTGAAGTACACGATGCCGATACCTACCGAGTTTATGAGAAGGGGTTTTTTCCCATTTTAAAGAAACACGAAGGCGAGTTTTTTACCTTCGATGATGCTCCGCATAACTTTGAGGGTGGCTCACCGCGCGAAGGGCGCATGGTGTTGTTCAAGTTTCCATCAGAAGCACACGCTAAGGCGTGGTATGACGATCCGGATTACCAAGCGTTGTCAGAGCATCGCCGGGCGGGAACCACTTTGCATTTCTTGACCATGGTTCATGGTCTAGCGCCAAAAGGATAGATCTTATCCATGAAACGTCTCTGGAAACCCGCAGTAATCACACTGCTTCTTGTGATTGGCGCAACTCTGTGGGTTTTTGGGGACAAGATCCAACGCCTCCGCTGGGCCACGTCATTGTTTTCCGGAGCGGAGCAGTACGAGCAGTTTTCGAGCATCCCGGAGCTTCTTCCAACCAGCAAGCTGGAACCGGCCGCAGAGCCGTTTATCTGGCCAGAGGGGAAGATGATCAGCCTACCGGATACTTTCGACCACTCTGGCCGGGCGATAAGAGTAGCTGAATTCCTTGCAGAGACTGACACCTCAGCTCTGTTGCTCATCAAGGACGGCGAGATTCGCTCAGAAAACTACTATCTAACCGGCGGAAAGGATGTGCAATGGATCTCCTTTTCAGTGGCTAAAAGCTTTATCTCGGCTCTAGTAGGCATAGCCGTGTCCGAGGGACACATTAAGTCGATCGAGGAACCAGCTAGCGCCTACCTGCCAGAGCTAGCAGGGTCCGGCTACGAGGGTGTTCGCATCAAGGATATCCTACAAATGTCATCGGGCGCTTCTTGGAATGAGGACTACAGTGATTTTGATTCGGATATAAATCGAATGGGTCGCGTGTTTGCCCTGGGTGGTTCTTTGGACGAGTTCATAACAACCCTGAGTCGCGACTTCGATCCGGGTACTTACAATAGATACAATTCAACGGATACACAGGTGCTGGGCCGCTTGCTGGTGGCTACGACCGGACGCAGTATCTCTGAGTATATGACAGAGAAACTATGGCATCCGATCGGTGCGGAAGCCCCTGGCTATTGGATTCTGGATAACTACGGAATGGAAATGGCCTTTGCTGGCTACAATGCCACGGCGCGCGACTACGCGAAGCTGGGTTTTCTATACCTAAACGATGGCAACTGGTTCGGACAGCAAGTGATTGACGCCGAGTGGGTGCGCGCCTCCTTGACGGCCGACGCCCCACACCTAGAGCCCGGGGATAATCCCGCCTCCAACAATGTCTTCGGGTACGGGTTTCAATGGTGGCTCTTTGATGGCGACGACGAGGATTACAGCGCTATTGGCGTCTACAACCAGTTCATCTACGTGAATCCCGCGGAGCGAGTGGTGATTGTCAAACTCTCGGCAAATAGCGACTACGGCATGACGCAGGATGAGAGTTCCTACCGCGAGGAAGAAACGCTTTCTTTATTCCGGGAGCTCCTAGGAACGGTCGAGCGTGACGACGGCTAACTAAGCCGGGTGCTCAATGTCAGGCAGCGGAGATTTTTGGTAGGTAAAAGGCGATGCCCCAGCCAATAACGGTAACCGCCCCCGCCCAATTTGTGAGCGCGCTGAAATTGCCGATGGCGACAAAGACGATCGCTGGTACCACGAGCGCCAGCCATAGGGATTGCCGAAGCGGCTTGGGGATTTCTACAGGTTTGAGTTTTTGCGCACGCTGTCGCTTACGATCGTAACGGATGAGAACTCCTAGAGCGGCGACGCTCCATAGGATTCCCAAAATAGAGCAGCTCAGTGTCGACACTTAGCCAGTAGCCCCGAGTGCTTCTGTACTCGCGGTTTTTCCAGCATTCACCGCCACTACCGTGGGTCGGCGCATTGTGGCTAATGCTAGGGCGCCACCGGTTAGCAGGGCGATGTCCATTCCTACGATGAGCAAGCTTCGCTGCTCAAAGAGTGATGCCCACCCGTCACCTCCAGTCAGTATGCGTGTCACCGGAAGGAGGATAAGCGCGACTCCCAAGGCCAGTCGCAGGGCCTGGGCGAGTTTCTCACGATCGCGAACTACGAGTCCCAGCAGGACCGCAAAAGCACCCGATCCTAGGAATCCATAGCTCGTATAGGCACTTGCCTCGCCGTTGATGAGCCCAGGAAAGAAGCCTATCCCTGCACCCGCCATAGCGATTCCCGTTCCATAGCCGACCACCATAACTCCGCGTTCAAGCCAGGCCCAGGTCGGGTCATCAGCTCGTCGAGCCGTCCAAAGCTGCAGCCCCGTTAAGGTGACGTAGCACATAGCAATGCCTAGGCTAAACCATACGATCTTCGATAGTAGACCGGCGAAGTTACCAAAGTGGAGCGGTGCTACTAGCGCCAGTACTGTGTTGCCGATCGACGGCTCATTCCCGACAAGCGGCTTTAGTCCAAGGTGCTCGCCGGTTGCGCCTGCATAGCGGTGCAGTTGTCCGGTGAGTTTTTCTTCGTCGACATTATTTTGAATTTGTACAAGCGCATCTTGCCGACCCCATTTCTGAATGAACAGGTAGCTTGGCGCGGCGCCTGATCGCGCCATAGAGTCCGCGATCATCGCATCGAGGTTACCGATCTCCGCCGGAGTATCGCTATCCGCAAGGTCGCTCGCGATCAGCGCCTCGATCATCTTTTCTTGATCTCCACCAAAGGCGACATAGGCGACGACGGGAAGCGTCACCGAGCCTGCAAAACTATAAAAAGTGCCGGTAAACGCCAGTAAAAATCCAAAGGGTAGACTCCAGGTGCCGGCAAGAACATGCCTGTCCCGGCGGTTTAGCAGGAAGTTATTCTTGCGTGGATTCACGAGCAGCTCTTTGATCAGATGCTTATGTAGGAGTATCCCGCTGATCACTGCGATGAGCATGGAGAGGCCGAGCAACCCGGTCGCGAATAATCCCCAAGGTTGTGGTGCGTGTAGATTGATATGCAACTCGGTAATGAAATGAGCGAGAGCGCTAGGTGCGTAGTCGGGAAGCTCGTCGGCAAATCCTTCATCACGTTGGAGAACAGACCCATCGTCGGGAGCGAGCATAAAGCGCACACCTTTTTCGGCTACCTGCCCTGAATCTTTCTCGACATGGGCGTGGAAAAACGCGGATATCGCCCCGTCGCTCATCGGGTATACAAACAGTTCTTCCTGGTACTTCGTATCTACACTAGAAGCCAACTCGCGTAGGCGCGAATCCAGTGGAGGTGCAAGGGGAGCTGCAGCTTGCTCTCGTCCGGCCGCCCATTGGCCCAGTTCTGCGGCAAATACGGAGATCGTACCGGTGATGATAACGACGTAGAGAAGCAGGCCGAGCAGCGTACCGCTCCAACCATGAAGCGCGAGCACCCGTTTCGCTGACGCTTGGGCAAGAAAACTCATCGCAGGTAGCCTCTATTGTCTTTCATATGCTTTGCGAGCTAGTCGCAGCTTCTACTCTCGCTAGTTTAATTCTCTAGCTAGTTTAATTCCTGCGGGATTATCTCTCCAGCCACCGATCGGATGCCGAAGATGTTCCGCTTTTTCAGAGAAGGGCTACGCGGTCATCGTAATAAATATCAGGACCAGACTGCCCGTACAGATCGCAAGTAGAACTGTAGTCGCTCTCGCTAACTTTTCGTCAATAACGGCGTAGAGGCAGGCGCCAGCCAAATACCCCGGAAACAAAAGAATCGGAAAGATAAAGTGATCGACGCTTTCTTGCGACGCCGGTGTGACTAAAGGGGTCGCCGCCATCGCCAGGACAGCGGTGATGATGGCCAGTGGTCCGGCGACCAGGATTCTCCAGGTACTTCTACTCATAAACTCTTTGAGCTCTACCGCTAATCTTTTGTGTTCTCGCATCATAGCAACAGCCGAATTGTTTGCGATCTTGCGGGGGGCCAGGGAAGGCCGATTAATCGTCATCGGGACGTTGCGGAACCAAAAGTTGTGGCTACACTTTATTGAATTGACTTCAATTCAATAAAGTGTACTATGTTCTTCACTAACAAATTTTTGGTCGTTCCCTTTGACCCGAGGGCTGCTGGCGGTAAGGGAAGAAGTGCGAATCAAAATAATTCTGGTCGATAAAGGTTTCACGTCATGACTCGCTCTGTGGGTGCGCTCGCAACGACCAGCGAGCCTGCTCGCCCCGTTAAACGTCGCAGAAACCCCGATGACGCGCGCAAAAACATATTGGCTGCCGCGCAGGGCGTTCTTGTGAACAACGATGGACGCCTAGAAATGTCGCAGGTAGCGAGGGCAGCGGGTGTTTCAGCGGGACTTGCCTATCACCATTTTGGCTCCAAGGAAGGGCTTCTGGCTGCGGTAGTTAATGCGTTTTATGACCGCGTCGATCAGGACATCCTGCTCGCACGAATCGAAGGCTACGCCGATTGGGAAGAACGCGAACGAGCGCGAACGGAGCTCTACATCAATTTCTTGCTCTCCGATCCGCTAGGACCGCTCCTAGTAACTTCTCTAGCCCAAACTCCAGAGGTAGCGGCGATCGACGCCGCGCGATGGACGTCTCTTGTGCAGGTAGGTGCGAGGAATATTGCGGAAGGTCAACGCCTGGGGATGGTGCGCGCTGACGAGTCCCCATCATTGCTCGCCGCTATGGTTTTAGGCGGGGTTCGTTCCGCAGTTGTCCATGCGATACAGGAACATCGCGATGCCCTACAACGGCTCACCGCGGAGCGTCTGACGGAAGAAATTTGGGCATTTCAAAAGCGAGCCCTCGCCTTACCTTGCTAGTTTCAAGTCCTGGCTTTTTACTAGTCGGCGCCGTACACAGCGCTTTGCCTATCGATCTGGGAACTATCTAAGGAGAAAAGACTTATGACGGCAAGCAAGCACAGCGCTAGTGGTCGAGACGATGCGCGTTTCACCGAGATAAGAGATGCCAGTCACTTTGGCCAGGTGGATCTCGCGCGGAAACACAAAATAAGGCGCAGTGATCGAGCCGCGCTAGTAGATCAAGATTTGCTCGAGGAACAACAGCAACACTTGCGCCGAGACGGCTACGTCATCATTGAGGACCTCGTAACCGAACAACAACTTAACACGCTCCGACAGGAAGCCGGTGATCACCTTAGTCACCTCGGCAGAAACTCGTTTGAGGGTGAGCGGACTCAGCGGATATATGGCTTGCCATCCAAATTGCGCAGCGCAGACCCGTTTATCGAGCACCCGCTGATTGTCGCTCATCTCGAGAGATTGATGCTTCCCAATTTTTTGCTTTCACAAGCGCAGGTCATCAATATTCTCGACGGATCACCCGCGCAGCCGATGCACATGGATGACAGTTTTTATCCGTTCCCCAGGCCGCGGCCACCACTTAGCATTGCCACCGTGTTTGCAATCGACGACTTTACGGTCGATAACGGCGCCACCGTCGCATACCCGGGTAGCCATCAGTGGGAGGCCGACAAGAGCCCTGGCCCGGACGACGCGATGATCAAAGCGGTCATGCCGGCGGGATCGTGCATCCTGTTTCTTGGGACGCTCTGGCACGGTGGGGGTGAAAACTACAGTGGTCGGTCTCGGATGGCGCTTACTGCGCAATATTGTGAAGCCTATTTACGCACTCAAGAAAACTATTTCCTGACCGTTGATGCGAAGACTGTCGCAGGCCTGTCGGAAGATATGCAGCGCATGCTCGGCTACTCAATCCACCCGCCTTTCATCGGCATGAGTAACGGCATGCATCCCAAGCGCGTTTTGGAAGAGTCGGTCGGCTGAAGCTTGGCGCAAGTCTAGGCAGGTGCAAATTCGCTATAGCAATTTCCCAATAGCCCTTGCATCGCCCGTACATGATCTAGCGGTGCGGAGAGATTCGCGTTCAAAGCTGCATCTCGCTGCTCGACCCAAGCGGAATAGGCGGTCGGTTGTATTTGCAGAGTTAACTGTTCCAAGCGCTGGATTGGGGGCAATAGTGCGTGGTACCGCGTGTTTAATTGTGCTGACCAAAGTTGTATGCCGCCAGCGAAGTACTTGGTAACTACATTGCGGATGATCTTCGCTGCCTTCGGTTCTAACCCGCGCGCGCAGAGACCGCCCGAAGATCGCTGGGTTTCCGTCAACCGATCGGCCTCTCGCAAGTAGCCTCCCTGTTGTTCCAACGCGCGAAGCAACTCACCGCCATCACCCCGTGAAATTTGAAACAGGGAACTCTCGAAGCGCTCTTCTTGAGCGCTGTAGTCACCGCTCATCCAGCGGGCGGCGTCGGCGGCTATATTTTCTAAGGCTGCAACCGGTACGCTGCTAGTAGCCTCAGGGTAGCGTGCAAGCGGTTCGGTGCTACGCCAGAAGTCTCTAAATTCGGGGCTCGCCAGCGTCGCGTTGAAAATCAATTGAGGCAGTTGGGACTTTTTGAGCTCGTAGTTTTCGAGCAGAAGCTGGGCGAGCGCCTCTCGTCCTTCCTGGGTAAGCTTTTCGATACAGGCGGGGGCTTCACGCAAAAAAGCGAGCTCCAGAAGGAGCTTCTGCGAAGGTGGGGCAACACGTCCAAGGCTGCTGTTACGTTTTGCAATTGTCGTCTGTAGGGCACAGCCTCTCAAACGCAGGAAGTCCAGTCCTTCCAGGGAACCCGATTCGAGTTCAAGTAACAGGGACGCCGCGCGGGGCGGCGCTTCGGATATTGCGCTTTCCAACTCGTACGGTTCTACGTCAAGGGGTCGGCTCAAACGAAGTAAGTAGTCCTCTAGCTGCCCCTCCCGGTTATCTGTAGCGCACGCCGCCATCGCAAGCAGTAGGCCCACTGCAAACACCGTTCTGCATGGCCAAAGCAATGCCGCTAGGAGTTTTTGCCTTTTCAACTACTCGCCGAGAGCAGCCGCCGTGCGCGCATACCATTTTCCGAGTTGCTCATAGGATTCGGGCAAAGATTCCTTGACCCAACTCGCGGTATGAATGGCGATGTACATATCAATATCCGCCTGCGAGAGGGCTTCACCGCACAGGAACGGATGTTCACCTAGCTCCTGCTCAAACAAGGCCAAGCTTGCACGGTAACGCTTACGTCCCCGCTCGGCGAGTTCCGGGATCTGTTCTACATCGATTGGTCCCGGTAGTGCCCGGTTGGCGAAGGCTGGGCTGCCGTTGCGCAACATCTCCGCAAAGGCCATAAATAGCGAACCGTATATTTTGTTCATCCAATTCAATACGAGAGCGTGCTCCACAGGCGTCGAACCGAACACCGGTTTCTCCGGGAATTTCGCTTCTAAATAGTCGCAGATGGCCAGCACTTCAGTGAGCAGAACACCTTCGTCTGTCATCAGGGCTGGGACCGTACCCTGCGGATTGATCGCTAAATAGGCATCGCTGCGATGCTCGTTTGCACGCATATCAACTTGAGTAGTTGGGAGTTCGACACCTTTGTAGCGAAGAAGAAGTACAACGCGCCGTGGGCTGGGAGCCACGTCATAAGAGTAGAAGTGCATTTGTGTAGCCAAAATCCTTATGAGAGAGAGGGCGAGATATTAGCAGGAAGATTCCACAAACCAGAAAGAGATCGCGTTTAGGGTTCTTTGCCACACCTGCCGTCGAAGTTATAATTCGCTTTCAGTCACGAGGGACCAAACGGTGCTTAGTCAAAAAACCGCAATCCTGCTTTCCGGCCTGTCGTTAGTTCTGCTTGGCTCGGCGAGTTACGCAATCGAAATGACCGAGGAAATGCGCGATGCAATCGCCTCTCGAATCGCGCCGGTCGGACATGTGTGCCTACAAGGCGATGCCTGTGGAGGTGCCGCTGCTGGTGCAGGAGGCCTAGCTGTGATCGACGGCGAAGCAACCTACAACAATGCGTGCATGGCCTGTCATGCGAGCGGTGCTGGCGGTGCCCCAATGGTGGGCGACCTAGCGGCCTGGGAACCACGCATCGCGAAAGGCATCGAGGCGCTTCATGACAGCGGCATCAATGGCGTACAGGGTACGGCAATGATGGCCAAGGGTGGGCAAGCTCAACTGTCCGACGAGGCCGTTATCGCTGCCGTCGATTTTATGGTGGAAAACAGCCAGTAGGCCTGCCCTGGGCGCGGCAGCAGGGCTGCGCCCAACGCTAGATCGAGGTTTTCTTACCGATCCCCGATCACGAATCAAACGAATTCGTGTTTTTCTGCTGAGTTCCTTTTGTCAGAGACCAGTTCGGGCATTCCAATCCAAAAGCCCTGGACTTCGTCCGCGCCAAGTCGCTCGATCTCTTTTGCTGCGACCTCTGTTTCTATGCCCTCAACACAGCAGATCAGGTCGAGCTGCTTGGCGAGCTCAACGGAGGCTCTAAGTATGTCTGCACTGCGCTCATCCCCCTTTGCTTTCCTAACCATGCTTTGGTCGATCTTTAGCTTGTCCAGCGGAAGTGCACCAAGCATTGCGAGCGATGAATAGCCAGATCCGAAGTCGTCTAATGCGATCAACATCCCGGTCTTTCTTGCGCTATCTAGTACTGCGACATTCTCCTCAAGGTTCCTAAAGACGACCTCTTCTGTAATCTCCAGCGTGATTTGACGTGGATCGACATTCAGTTTGCTGAGTCGCTCAAGGAGCTTAGGCAGAAAGTCCGAAGCCAGAAGTTGCGCGGGCGATACGTTCAGCGCAAGACGAGCGCAAGTAAAATCTAGGTGTCTTGCGGCCTCCTCCAAGGTCATCCATAAAATTTCGTTAAGCAGTCCCAGCTGCTCGGCTACGTGAATGAACTTATCAGGGCCCGGATCTGGGTCTAGGCCGCTGTTAGGCCAGCGTGCGAGTAATTCGTACTCCACAGTTTTGTGGGTTTGTGCGTTGGCAATTGGTTGCAGCGCTGCTCGAATTTTTTGCTTGCGGATCGCTTGTTTGAGGTCCAGTTTCAATGTCGAGGATGCTAGTGCAGCGCCGTCGATTCTGTCATTGAAGCGTGCCCAACCGGAACGTGTTGCCTTTGCCCGTCGCATCGCCGCATCCGCAGCCCCCAGGAGCTTGCTAAGCGTGTCCGTATTGCCGAGATTCTCCGCATAGCCGATAGATACGCCTAAGGATATCGTGCTCCCTTCTACCTCGATGTCGGAGGTTATTTCTGCGTGCGCCCGAGCGATAAGCGGCTCAATGGAACTCCGGTCGATCTCAGCGCCGAACACGACTGCGAACTCATCCCCGCCAAGCCGAGCCACCGCTTCGGTGCCAGCCATTCTTCGCAACCGCTTCGACACCTGATGCAAGACGAAGTCGCCGGTCGCGTGTCCATACTGATCGTTTAGCGGTTTGAAATGGTCCAGATCCAAGAATACGAGTATCAGTGAACCGTCCGAGTTCCACAGCGATTCGAGCCGGTTCATAAACGCCCGCCGATTCAAAAGGCCCGTTAGGTGATCCGTCGCAGCGATACGCTCCTGCAAGCCGATTAATGCGAGCAGCCTTCGATCGGTGTTGGATCGTTCCCAGGAAACGAGTGCGAGGATCAAAAAAGTCACCGCCGACAGCGCGCCCATCAGCAGGCTAAAGCTCGTTGAATTGGTGGTTTGGAGAATTTCTCCGTAGGGAAGAACCGCGTGGTTTTTCGTGTAGACAAACATAAAGACGAATTGCACGGGACTGAGCGCTATCAAAATTCGATGGCTGAGGATCATCACTACCATAAACGGGATGAAGCTCACTAAGGGGAGCCCTAGGCGCAAGACCTCACCTTGCCAGGCGTAGATGAAAGCAGTTATCCAAAACACCAAGTAAATAAGCACAAGGCCTGAAAATAGAATCGCCCTGACATGAAAATCGCGCGCACTGGCGAGCGTAATCGCCGCGAAAATAATGGTGTATAAGCCGACTTCTAGCGCGATCCACGGCGTGCCATCCCCCTCCCAAAACACTACGGCGAGCAGTAGCAGAGAGAGCAATAGGCCAAGTTTGCCCACCCAAGAAGAAACAGATCGCAGGCGTTCATGGATGTCACGTCTGGACTGCTTGTGATACTTCTCCCGCATAGGATCATGATCAGACAAGCACTTGGTGCAGTAAAGCGTGGAATTCGCATCGGTACGAGTCTAAAAAGGAGATTGCGGGCCAATGCAACAACGTTTTCGATAACAGCGCCCTGCCTCCAAATACTGCCGTTTCTGTAAGTGTGACTCCTGGCCAGACTTAAGGATAAGGACGGGTAGGGCGGTGGGCGCTGCACTTACGCGGCGATTCGATAACCGATTGCTTCCTTGATCGAATCGCTGTCTACGGTGTCCTGTTGTTTTAGGTCGGCAATGGTTCTTGCGACCCGTAACACTCGCTCGACCGCGCGATTCGAGAGTTTAAGTTTTTCCGCGCCATGCCTGAGGATTTCCTTCTCCACTCGCTGCACCTTACAAGCGGTGATGAGCCTATCGCCACACAGCTCGCAGTTTCTTCCACCTCTCGTCTGTTGCCTTGCGACCGCCGCTAGTACTCGTCGTCGTACCGTGTCCGAGCTTTCGCTGCTGCTATCGTCTAGCAAAAACAGGGGGTTCTCCCGCTCGACACGAACCTGCAAATCAATACGATCCAAGAGCGGCCCGGATAAGCGATTTTGATAGCTTGTGATTTGCGCCTGAGTACAGCGGCACTGCTCCGTGGAATCTCCAGCCAGGCCGCAAATACAGGGATTCATCGCTGCAACCAGCTGAAATTGGGCTGGATAGCTGACCGTACATGCCGCCCGGGCCAAGGATACTTGCCCGTTTTCGAGCGGTTCCCGAAGCATATCGAGTGTATGGCGAGAAAACTCTGCCAGTTCGTCCAAGAAAAGTACCCCGCCGTGGGCCAGCGAGATCTCGCCAGGGCGGGGAACGGAACCACCGCCTACTAAGGCAGCTGCGCTAGCGCTGTGGTGAGGGGCTCGAAAGGGCCGGTCTCGGGCGGTAGCAAGTGCTGGTGCTTCAATTAGATCCTGTAAGGCTCGAACCGTTAGCCATTCTTCGTCGTCTAGGGGCGGCAAGATACTCGGCAGGCAACTGGCGAGCAGAGATTTTCCGGTTCCAGCCGGACCGATCATCAACAAGTTGTGACCGCCAGCGGCCGTAATCTCTAAGGCTCTCCGTGCCGCAAGCTGTCCCTTTACTCGCGCTAGGTCTGGATGCTGTCGTCCTTCCTTGCAAACAACCGTGCTTTTTTGAGGCGAAATTTTGTGGCCGCGTAAGCCTGCGCACAAGCTCAGTAGGTCTGGAGCGCTCAGCAGCTTACTGTGTGGTACTAACGCGCAATCGGCGTGGTTCCCACTCGGCAATATTACGCGGCGGCTAGCTTGCGTCGCCGCAAGTGTGGCGCTTAGCGCTCCTCTGACCGCTCGCAAGCTACCATCAAGGGCAAGCTCACCGTAACACTCTGAACCCTGTAGTAGTTCGCTCGGAAGTTGGCCTGAAGCCGACAAAATGCCGAGTGCTATCGGGAGGTCGAAGCGTCCACCGCTTTTTGGCAAATCAGCGGGTGCGAGGTTTACGGTGATGCGCCGATCAGGAAACTCGAAGTGAGAATTGATAATGGCGCTGCGCACTCGATCCCGGCTTTCGCGTACGGCGGTCTCCGCCAGGCCAACGATTGCAAAGGCTGGAAGGCCATTAGAGATATGCACCTCAACCTGCACAACCGGGGCGTCCAAGCCCTGCTTTGCTCGCGAAAAAACTTCTGCGTAGCTCATAGCTCATCCTTGAGCAGCTATCGAATCTGAGGACTCACATCACAAGCGGGGTCGATTCCTCGTTTTATGTTGCACCCCCGTCTCCGCGGTTTATCGATCCTGCGACGAGTGCTTTTCCCGTTCAACGGTCTCAAGTAAATCCGTCATGGCTGCGAGCTCCGACTCGAGTACCGCGACTTTTTTTTGTGTTCGCTCAAGTATTGCGCACTGCGCGTCGAACTCTTCGCGGCTGACAAAGTCGAGTTTCCGCAGCGCAGACTGCAAGAGCTGCTTTGCATTCTTGTCCACCTCCTGAGCGAGGCCACTTGGCCCTACAAGCTGGTTAACTTGTTGCATTACCTCGCTTATGGGTGGAATTGGCGGTGGCTTAACGGCCATAAATCCCTCCAAACAAGTAGGGGGCAGAGTGTAGTGCATGCGGTGAGTTCAGCGCAGCTCAAAATAGTGCACCAATATGGTGCCTCGCACGCTAATTGTGCATTCAATCGGCGCAATTTTGTCAACGCGATGCGACAGTTTAGAGCGCCGTAACCGCCAAGGCTCTGAAATAAAGGGAAAAATTGCGCATGGCATATCCATTGCTGTCTGCGCATACGCGCGGAATTTTGTTCCGCTGCTTGGCTAATACCGCTACAAAAATGAATAAGCGGGCCATACATGGCGCTCCTAAGGCGCCGCTGTTTTGTCAGGAGATTTGCATGAAATTGATTACGGCTATCGTGAAGCCATTCAAATTGGATGACGTGCGCGAATCCCTATCGGAGATTGGCGTACAAGGCATCACGGTTACTGAAGTAAAAGGATTCGGGCGGCAAAAGGGCCATACAGAACTCTACCGGGGGGCTGAGTATGTGGTCGACTTTTTGCCAAAG
>JBCBZV010000278.1:0-1820 GCA_039815155.1 Pseudomonadota bacterium | reverse complement strand
GGGGATAAGCATCGGCTCTAGTCGGAATAAAGCGACCGTCGCCAGCAGTAAAAACCCCAGCGCGGCGGTAGCACAACCAATCAGAGTCAATGTCTCCTTCGGTACACGCCAGATTGAACTGAGGCAGCCCATCACAATCATCCCCAACAGAATTCCACCGCCCCAGGTGGGTTGGTAGCGAGTTGTATCTTGGATACTGGCATCGAACACTTCCGCACCCAGAACTTCCAACAGACTTTCTTGGAGGAACAACGCAAAAATAGCGCAGCCCACAAAGGTGAAAAACAGTCCTGCCTGCCTATTGCTCTGCAGCAAGCGCATTGACGCCCGTAACGGATTGCCTGGCGGTGTGATTGCTAAGGCTCGCGCTCTGGCTTTCTGTATTTCTTGCGGGTTAAGCCGTTTCTCGAAACCAACCACCCCGATCAAGACGGCACCAAGCACCACCAGCGGTGTCAGGTTGTAGAGGCGTTGCATCGCCTCCGGCGTAAATTCGGGACGCACCGCATTCATCACCACCGCGGATAGAATCGTCGAAAGAATCATTACGATCCAAACCACGGCAATAATGGCGGCCCGGTGTTCCTTCTTCGTATTTTCCGCAATCAGCGAATGATAGCTGTCGGCGGTTACCGCCATACAAATACCAAAACACGCAAACAAGATCACTGCATTAAACAGAGCCAGAGGCCCTCCGCTTTCCATCGCTAAAGTGACTCCGGGCAGTAACAAAAACAGTAGGCTTGCAATTAAGCTGGCGGCAAGGAGATACGGAGTGCGACGGAACCCCCACAGCGGATGCTTGTCGGCAATTCGCCCGGCGATAACCTGAAACGGTGCAAATAGATAATGAATCGAAAGAAGGGTAGTGACCACAATGGCCGCGACTCCAAGCTCGACAATCGCGACGCGATTAAAGTCGATCGTTAGCAGCGCAAACATCCAGCCGACGGCAACTTTGGGAAGCGCAATCTTAAGTGTCCATAGTGACGTCTTTATCGCTCTAAACACCGCGCCTATCTCTCCCCCCGATCCAGACTCTTTATATAGACAATTACAGCGGCAACTGTCAATTTGCCTTTACATTATGCAAGGAGCCTCGTCACCAACCCCATCGTTGATGGGGGATTAACTTGAATATCGATAGCGATCTTCCATACTTGAACGCGGCAGTGGGTCGCATGGGAACTGCGGAGGTACTCAAAATTTGACGAGCGGGTTTGTGAAGCCTAAGTGTCGTTTGTGCCTAGGCTACCTATTGCTTGTGGCGCTTTGCGGCAGTCAGATTCTCGCGGTTGCCCATTCCCACGAGCATCATGAGAACGACTCGCACGGTGAATGCGTGATTTGTCTGAGTGCAGATCGCGATGATTCTGCCAACGCCTCACCAACTACCCTCACAAGTATCGAATGCAAGACGGGCCTCCTAATTGTGCCGCGTGAACGTCACGCTACTTATGGACTTCCGTGCGCGTATCTTTCTCGTGCCCCACCCAACTAACCTCACGTTCGTCTACAACCCGTCTCAAACTGGCCTTGCGCCTCCGGCGTGCTCGATAAGACTGCGCCCGTAGGCGGCCATAGCGCTGCGCGCTAGCTGAGCCACGTCAGGCATTGACGCTAGCTAGCCGTTCTCCACCCTTTGAGACGAAGACTAGGATTTTTGCCATAGCAAAGATGTGCTCGGGGCGGTCGCGGTGTTTCCACTGCGCCCCGGTTTTTCTGCGCTTGGCTTCAAAGGGGTAATGCAATGCTCACTGCAGTATCAGTACGAAAGACCTATGGGTCCGTGGTTGCTCTGGAAGGGCTTGATCTGGAAG
>JBCBZV010000192.1:0-5755 GCA_039815155.1 Pseudomonadota bacterium | reverse complement strand
CTTTACCAGAGCAAGTTTTACAAGCTTGCTCCGAACGCACAAATCGATGAAGACATGACCCTAATGTCCGGCACTTCTGAAGGCGTTATTTTCACAACACCAAGACGGCACGATTACATCGAAATCGTCGTGAAGTACCTGATAACAGGGGCCTTCGTCAAAACGATCACCTCGAATCTTTCGCTCATGGATTACGCCCTCAGCGAGTTCATAAAGAGCGAACAGGCGTCCGATCACTTTTTGAAATCCGGCGATAGCGTCCGCTACGCGGCCAGCGGTCTTGGCGACACTGTTGTCGAGATTACACCGTGAAGATTGCCCTAACACCCTGTGGGCAGCGAACAAGACAGCCTTAGTTCGCCCAAAACACTCCACGAATAAACATAAAAGGCTCCGTACGCAACGAGGCCTGACTCGCGTTACTTGAGAAAGGGGAAAAATATGTCAGACCAGCTCAAAAAGGCTGTAAGGCCCAATCGCAACCTGAGTCGTCTGTGCATCGCACTAGCCACGCTCACTACGCAGGCGT
Source organism: Pseudomonadota bacterium (assembly GCA_039815155.1). Classification (GTDB taxonomy): domain Bacteria; phylum Pseudomonadota; class Gammaproteobacteria; order Pseudomonadales; family Halieaceae; genus Congregibacter. Next base: position 5,226 of record JBCBZV010000192.1, on the reverse strand, counting down.
ATCCCGCCTTCGCCCAATCACAAGGTGTGCTCGAAGAAGTTATCGTAACGGCTCAGAAGCGTTCCGAATCGGCGCAGGGCGTGCCGATCAGTATCACCGCTCTCAGTGGTGACGCGGTCGAGAAACAAAATATCTTATCGGCGACTGATCTGGAGAAGTTTACTCCGGGATTGCGCATTCCTCAGCAGGACTCGGCAAAGACCTTTATTAACATCCGCGGTGTCGGTTCCAAAAAATTCGATGTGGGCTCCTCGGGCTCGGTCGGTGTGTTTACCGATGAAGTTTATCTCCCTCGTTTTTCCGGCGCCGATATAGGGTTCCTCGACATCGAACGAGTTGAAGTGCTCAAAGGGCCACAAGGCACGCTCTTCGGCCGCAATACGATTGCCGGAGCCATTAGCTCTTGGACCCGGAAACCCAGTTTCGAATCCGAGGGTTTTCTTGAGGGGGGTGTGAGCAACAAAAGTAGCTACCTCGTGCGTGGTGCGGTTAATGGCACTCTAAGCGACGCTATCGCGGCGCGTGTTTCCTTTGGACAGCAAGACACCGGCGGGTTTCAAACCAATACCTTGACCGGTTCAACAGACGACCGGAGCACCACGACGGCACGCCTCCAACTCAGCTGGGATGTTGACGAGACGCTCAACCTTTTGACGTTTCTTCAGTACAACAACCGGCAGCAGGACGCCCTCTTGCAACGAAGCTTTGCAGCAACAGAAGACAGTCAACAGATCTTCCCGCTCCTAGCTAGGCCCGGTCTAGAGGTGTTTGATAATGGAGACCGACGAGACTACCCGCTATCAAGCGATGGCGACTTCGAGTACGACACCTGGATGGGGTATGTCCGAGCGGAAAAGGAGTTCGATGACTTTCAGCTTGTCTCTTTAACGTCTTACATTCAGGGCGATGGCCTTACCCTTGTCGATTTCGATCTAACGGAGGCTGAAGTCGGCACAAGCTTGTTCGATGAAGACTATGACACCTTTTCCCAAGAGTTCCGCGTCGTCGGTGACCAATGGATCATTGGCGCTTATTATTTTCTAGACGATGCCTACAGTGACTACGAATTTACCTGGTTCCAGGACTCGATTTTTGGATTCTTCGGTCAGGATGGTTTGCGCCAAAACGGTCCGATCGATATTGAGACCGAGGCCTATGCGCTGTTTGGAGAGTATCAGCTTGACCTGAGCGACAAATGGACGCTGAAGCTTGGAGGGCGTTATTCAATCGACCAGATTGAATTCGAGCGCATCGGCTTCTCTATACCTCCTGGCCAGAGCGAACCCATCGTCGACTATACCTTTAGTGATTCGGAACGCTGGACTTCGTTTGACCCGAAGATATCGTTTACCTATCAGCTAACGGAGGATGCCATCGCCTTTGCAAGTTACAACGAAGGCTATAAAGCCGGCGGCACGCAGTTCACGGCCACGAATATCATAGTTGCGATGCAGACCTTCGATCCAGAAGAGCTATCCTCCTATGAACTAGGGTTTAAGTCGGAGCTGCTGGATCGAACGCTTCGTATCAACGGCTCCTTGTTCTACTACGAGTACGAAGACCTGCAGGTGCAGACGGTTAACGTCAATTTGACCGACGGCATCCCGGTGGCTTTCACATCGAACGCTGCGGAGAGCGACATAAAAGGGCTGGAACTTGATCTGACCTGGTTACCGTCCCAAGGGCTGAGCGTTCGACTTGCCTACGCCTACCTCGATTCGCAATACAACGAGTTCTTTGGACCAGCAGGCCAAGATTTCAGCGGAAATCCACTCCCGGTAAGTCCAGAGCACACAGTAATAGCGACACTTGAGTATGCAACACCGGTGGCCGGTGGTTGGCTTCTCGACCTGGGAACAGATTGGACTTGGACGGATGAGTTTAATTTTGAACCAGACACCAATGATCCTTTCACCGCCCAAGATGCTTACGCGATCGGAAGTGTAAGGGCCTCCCTACTGTCGCCAAGTGAGCAATGGTTGCTCTCCCTATTTATCAATAACGTTACCGATGAAGACTACTTCGCCAACAAAAATCGTCGCGAGACCGAAGTAATAGGCCTTCCAGCGGAAGGTCGGCGTTACGGTCTAAGAGCTAGCTATCGGTTTTAGCGATTACGGTGTTTCCACGAACGACTCGCGTTTCAGAACATTGCAGCTCGAGTTGTAGAACATGTCCCACACAAAACTCGGGGTTAGCCTCTGTTAGCACTGTACGATTTTTCTATTGACATATTTGCACAAATTAGCAAATATACGCTTATGGACCCGCAACAAGAGTTAGCTGATCTATTGAAGGCCTTGGGCGAATATAACCGCCTAAGTCTTGTTTACCGACTTTGCACCTGTAGTGCTCCGCAAAATGCAATGTGTCTTTGCGACTGCTGCAGTGTGGATGCTTCCGTTACGTCGAGACATTTGAAAGTACTGGCTGACGAAGGCGTTGTGGAAGTAGAGAAGAAAGGTCGAGAAAGAATCTACTCACTCAACCGCAAGGACGTTGCGAATAAACTTAGGACGCTAGCGGCTCAAATTGAAGGACCGCAGGCAAATTAGCTGCTGCTTAAAGAAGAGGAATAACGATGACTGACGAAAAATGCACCTGTGATTGTGAATCTAAAGACTGCTGCGTGGCGAAAAGCTGCGAGTGCTGTAAGGACTCTTGCTGCTGCTAGCCTGACGGCATAAGGATTAAAACAAACAGCTGCGTTAGCAGTTGCTAGAAGCGGGCCACGTAAAACACGGCCCGTTTTGTTTTTCCCCTTTTTTTCCCTTTGCTAAATCTTTTTCCCTGCTACTAATTCGACAACCGTCCATCCACGTCGGCTTAAAAAAACAGGGCTTTCTCAAGCGGCAACAATGCGATTGCGTTGCGTCCCAAGGTCAATAGACCCATCCGTTGAACGAATACTTAGCTCGAGCTGATCACCGGGTTGCAGGTAGGGATTGGTTTGAAGTTGCGCGGCGGTGAGCTTTCTTCTTCGTTTTTCGTCGTTGCGCATGTTCATGATAATCGCCAGTCCCGTCTTGGGCGTCATTTGTAATTGAACACCCCCCGGCGTCCCGGTAAGGACGCAGTCTCCCGCGTTTAAGTCCGCAAATTGAGAAATATCAGACAAGGTTTTAGCAGGTTTGTGAATTAGCATCGCCGTCGAGGACTTCTGCTTAATCTCGCCGTTGACCCTCAGTTGAAGCTCCAGAGCGTATAGCGCTTCAAAATCCTCCGAATCCATTAGATACAAAACAGGACCTAAGGGACAAAAGGTTCGCTGACTTTTGCCTCTGAACCACTGCATTGCTGGCGAACCGAAACTGATGTCTCTAGCCGAAACGTCATTCGCAAGTATAAAAGCTCCTACCCAGTCACAGAGCCGATCCTCTGGAACCGCGGTGCTGCCGTGAATATCTACGCCGAGCACAATCCCCAGTTCGATCTCATAGTCCAGGAGTTCACACCCAATCGGACGAACAATATCGTCATTAGGTCCACAGATGCTTGAAGGAGCCTTCGTGAAAATCAAGTTTTCCTCGTCTGGACTACCCTTATCCATGCCGCCTTCCGCTCGGTGATCTGAGTAGTTGAGCCCCTGACAAAAGAGTTGGATAGAACCGGTGACTGGCGATCGCAAGGTCAAATCGTCTAGCGCAGCAACCTCAAAGCCAACCGCATCTCGCAGTGCGTTTGAATCGGCACGATGCAAAGCGATCAGCTCCGTGTGACTGGCAGGATTAACTTTAAGCTCGTAGACACGACCATCTCGCAGATACCCCCAACACGGATCATCTTTCCCCGCAACGTAGCGAACGATCGACAAGCCCACAGCGAAATTTCCTTACCCGGTGGTGACGAGTACTAAGCCAAGCGTGTTCAAGATCATAAGGATGAACCCACCAAACACGTTTGTATCGATCAAACGTTCTCTACCGAGCACATTGAAGCGAAAAGGCTCAATGCCATTTTGGTCAGCAAGCGAGCCACCAAACAGCGGCATTGCAAGAATGGTTAGAAAAAAATTACCTAACCAGATGTAATTGAGCACCGCTGCTAGATACAAATGGGACACGTAAACGGACGATGGAATCCAAAGGAGATACAAAGCCACCAGAGAGATACAAGTGTTGTAAAGCACCTGCCAAACAACGTGAAAGCGCGCATGAGGTGTCCAATGCGGATTGGTCGCGTGTGTGTCATTGAAGTCAGCCTTCGCCGGTCCAACTATCAGTGCTAGTGCCACTAGGCTAATAAGTATCCTTGCAGCCTGATTCAGGTCGTATGCCGTTTCCATTATCGCAACCTCTTAAGTTTCTTTCGCCGATTCGGACACACGCTTAGAGCAGGCCATCGTAGGAGCCGCCGTCCAATTGCAGGTTCTGTCCGGAGATAAATCCAGCTTGTGAAGAACACAAAAATGCACAGGCGTCACCAAACTCACTAGGCTTTCCCAGCCGCCCGGCTGCGATACTTTCGATCATCTCAGCTCGTGCTTCTTCGTAACTTAGCCCCTTAAACTGTACTGCCATTTGCGCCATAAACTCCTGACGGTCCGTATCGAAACGTTCGGGCAAAAGACTGTTCACAGTGACATTGTCTGCGGCTACTTCTTTAGATAGTCCTTTGCAAAACGCTGTAAGCGCAGTACGAGCAGCCGTTGACAGCCCCATAAAGGGATGGGGTGACTTCACCATCGCGGAGGTAATATTGATAATACGTCCGAATTTTCTCTCGCGCATACCATCCACGACATCGCGGATAAGTAACGTCGGTCCAAGCATATTGGCCTGCATCGCCGCTTCCCATGCCGCCTGATCCCATTGGCGGTAAGATCCAGGCATCGGACCATCGGCATTCGTTACCAAGATGTCCGGATCCGGACAGGCCGCAAGTAGTGCTGATCTGCCTTCTTCGTTCGTAGCGTCAGCACAAACAGCTAAAATGCTTCCAGCAGCGTGTTGTCCTAACTCTGTAACGGCCTGGTCTAATGTTTCCGAGTTTCGACCGTTTATAACGACGTCGCAGCCCTCCGCCAAAAGTGAAGCTGCACACGCCTTTCCCAGACCTCTGGAAGACGCGCACACAATCGCCTTTCGGCCGCCGATACCAAGATCCATCTCAATCCTCTCTGTGGAGCTCACAAGCGTTGTATTGATCAAATCAAACAGCGCCGTTCCTTTGTCTTTTTTTGGGTCGAGCACGCAGCAAGTAAGGAAACCGCACGCCTCTTTCGCG
>JBCBZV010000149.1:0-9292 GCA_039815155.1 Pseudomonadota bacterium | reverse complement strand
TTTTGAAGGATGACTGCTCTCTCTGCGTCACTGGCCTGCGACCACCGAGTGACCTCACTCACGTGCCGCAAGCACCCCTTGCAAAATTGATTTTCATCAAGGGAGCACTGAGACACACAGGGCGACGCGATAGCGGCAGTCATAAGCACTTCTAGCTCGGTTGGGTTTGAAATTCGCGTCTAGTCTAATGCTTCTAAGAGCTCAGAAAAACGAGCGCCGTTAGCAACATAGTGCTGAGCGTTTGCGCGCAGAAAGGCCTGCGTATCTTCGTCCAAGGTCCTTTTTACTTTAGCCGGTGAGCCGAGCACCATAGATCCGTCGGGCACTTGCATCCCTTCTGTTACGAGAGCGTTTGCGCCGATTAGGCAGCCGGCACCAATGACCGCGCCATTCAGAACGACCGAATTTATACCAATCAAACTACCATCGCCTATGCTGCAACCGTGTAGCATCGCGTTATGACCAACGGTCACATCCTCGCCGACTCGGACCGGATAGCCGGGATCCGCGTGGACCACGGTGCCGTCTTGAATATTGCTGCCCTTGCCAATTTCGATATCTTCGACATCTCCTCGAAGCGTGCAGGAAAACCAGACGCTACTGTAGGCGCGGAGCACAACTCGACCAATAACTGCGGCGTTCGGGGCTATATAGTGGCCAGTACCTTCGAGCACCGGCATGTGATCACCAAATCGATAAAGCATTTCTTTTCCTCTCCCTCGATTTATTTTGCTAGCTCAAACGCGCGCCATCGGAAAGCTTTACGGGCTCACGCCGTCATCAGACTTCAGGTCAGTACTGGGCGCTAACACTTCGGTAACATCCCGGGCGGGCTCCTCATAGGGATGTGCTTCCATAAGAGCCGCAAGGACTGCGTCCTTAACATGTCCCAGAGATTCCGCTGGCACATAAAAACACAACTTCTTCATGGGGAATTCGCCAATCGCCTGAAATAGTCATCGCAAAACTGCTCGAAGTCGCCTTGCTCAAGCGCGTTACGAATGTGCTGCATATGCTGCTGGTAAAAATGGAGGTTGTGTAAGGTGTTCAACTGGGACCCTAGAATTTCTTTACAACGATCTAAATGATGCAGATACGCTCTACTAAAATTTTTACAGGTATAACAGGAACAAGCCGGGTCTAGAGGCTCGACGCTATGCTTGTGCATGGCGTTCCGGATTTTTACCACACCCTCGGAAGTGAACAGGTGGCCATTACGCGCGTGACGGGTAGGCATGACGCAGTCGAACATGTCGATGCCTCGACGAACAGCCTCGAGGATATCTGTAGGTGTACCGACGCCCATGAGGTATCTGGGCGCATGCTTCGGCAAATGCGTCCGCAAACCGTCAAGCACACTGATCATTTTTTCTTTCGGTTCGCCAACGGACAGACCTCCAACGGCATAGCCATCGAAACCGATCTGCTCTAAACCAGCGAGAGATGCGACCCGAAGATCATCGTACATGCCGCCTTGGACAATACCGAACAATGCGGATTTACTGTCTCCGTGAGCGTTTCGACTCCGCTCCGCCCAGCGTAAAGACAACTCCATAGATGTGCGGGCCTGTTCCCATGTCGCCGGGTAAGGCGTGCACTCATCAAAAATCATGACTATGTCGCTACCCAAGGACCGCTGTATTCGCATTGACGTTTCTGGATCGAGGAACACGGAGGAGCCATCCACCGGGGAACGAAACGCGACACCTTCCTCCGTCACTTTGCGCATGGCCCCTAGGCTGAAAACCTGGAAACCACCAGAGTCTGTAAGAATGGGGCGAGACCAGTTCATAAAGTCGTGTAAGCCACCATGCGCATCGATCACCTCAGTGCCCGGGCGTAGCCATAGGTGAAAGGTATTTCCCAACACGATGTGAGCATCAAGCTCTTCCAGATCACGTGGCATCACCCCTTTGACCGTACCGTAAGTCCCTACCGGCATGAACGCGGGTGTTTCAACTCTGCCCCGATCGAAGCTCAGTCGACCGCGCCTCGCATTACCTTCCTCGGCCATAAGCTTAAAATCCATGGCCTCTAACTACTCCGTTCGGGCGTTAGCAACATCGCATCGCCGTAGCTGAAAAAGCGGTAGCGCTCTGCTATCGCTTCGCGATAGGCGGCTAAGACATGATCCCGGCCTGAAAAAGCACTTACCAGCATTAGCAGAGTGGACTCAGGCAGATGGAAGTTGGTGATCATCGCGTCGACACAGCGAAAGCGAAAGCCTGGAAAAATGAACAGCTTTGTATCGCCGCGGTAGCTGTTGAGGCTCCCGCTCAGAGCCGCGGTTTCTAAACTGCGCACAGAGGTTGTTCCCACTGCGACGATGCGACCTCCAGCGGCTTTCGTTTCGTTCACCTCCTGAGTGGTCTGGGGCGAGACTTCCAGCCACTCAGCATGCATCTCATGGTCGGTAAGTTCTTCCACGCGGACTGGCTTGAAAGTTCCGGCACCTACGTGAAGGGTGACTTCCGAACTCCTAACGCCCTTGGCAGTAAGCTGATCCAGTAATTCCTGATCGAAGTGAAGCCCCGCCGTGGGTGCCGCTACCGCTCCCTCACGCTCGGCGTAGACCGTTTGATAGCGGTGACGATCCTGCGCTTGATCCTCGCGATTGAGATAAGGCGGAAGAGGCATACGTCCCGCCGATTCGATTATCTCACCGATGGGTGTTGAGGATCTCAGTGTGAATAAGTCCTTAACGCGCTCGCCAACCTCTAGAACATATTCTTGAGCTTCTCCAGCGGCAGCCCTCTCCTCACCGGGTTTTCCCAACGCTTGCGTGTAGATCTCCGTTCCTGGCCTTGGAGTTTTACTGGCGCGCAGGTGAGCGATGGCTGAATGCTCACCCGTGACCCGTTCAATTAATATTTCAACCCGGCCACCGCTAGCTTTTAGAGCAAACAGACGGGCAGGAATCACCTTAGTATTATTAAATACGAGTCTGTCGCCTGCTCTAAGAAACTCGAGCAGATCTACAAACTTGCCGTGATGAATAGCGCCGGTGTCGCCGTTCAGGCCAAGTAACCGTGCATCAGTCCGCTTTTCAAGCGGATGTCGGGCGATTAGAGCTTCGGGGAGGTCGTAGGCAAAGAGACTGCGATGCATTGACCGTAAAGTCTAGCCAGCTGCTGTTTCTTCTTCGCTGTCCGACTCCGGTTCAGCAGGAGCAGGGTCTTCGTCCGCTGCTTCAGCCTGCTCTTCGTCAGCAGGCTCCTCGGAGCTTTCTACGGCAACGTCTTCAGCGACGTCCTCTGCCTTAGGCTCAGCCACGGTGATCAAGCCTTCGGTGAGAAGAATGCGGACTTTGTCATCCCCGTTTACCGGTTTTTTGTCGGACCCTTTGACCGCATAGCGCTTATCGCCGCGCTGATAGATGCTGTAGTCTGATGTCTTCTTAACAAGCTTCATAGTCATAGATCTGGTTTATTCCTCACTGTCCTTTCTCGTAAAAGCCGCTCTGTTTACTTAATCCTTGCCTTCGCTTAGGCAGCTGCTTTAGCTGCTAGCAGGGCTGGGAGTCGCAGGGCGCGTGCTTTGTAGGGATACTCGGTTTTGCTGCTATGTGCTGCGCGCCGGAGTGTACCCAATGGCTACTCTCCTACCAAGTGCTAATTAGCGCGCTCGAAAAGCTGGTCTGAAGAGAAGAGGCATTGCTATACTCCGCGCCCTTCGGGCATACCACCTGAACCGCGAAGATTGCCGGAGTGGTGAAATTGGTAGACACGTCGGATTCAAAATCCGATGCGGTAAAACGCGTGCCGGTTCGAGTCCGGCCTCCGGTACCAGCTCGCCAGTAGCCTGGTTTTATTACTCGGTCGCAATCCGTCTCGTGTGATCGTTCTTTCTTCTTCATCTCGTATTATTCTCGTCCTTGCCCCTCCCCTCCTCTAACCACCATGAGTAGCAGAACAAGCAGCCTATTGCGCCTGGCTTGTTCCGAGCGCACTCTCGCAGGCTTTCACTCGGGTGCTCTTGGTCGCGCACCATGACTGGGGTTGCGCGTATGATCGGGGCATGAAGACGACTAGCAAGCTTTTTCTCGGCGTCGACCTGGGTGGCACTAAAATCGAAGCGGCCATCGTTGACCACTCAGGAAACGTTGTTGTGCGCGAACGTGTCGCCACGCCCCGAGACGACTATGATGCGACGCTACGCGCGATCGATCGCCTTTGTGACCGCGTTGAACGTCAGGCAAAGCATGAGACACGCCTACCCCTGGGAATCGGAACACCAGGATCGCTGTCGCCGAAGACCGGCTTATTGAGAAATTGCAACAGTGTTGCTCTGAACAACCGCAGCTTGGATCGCGATCTGGAAAGAATTAGCGGTAGAAAAGTTCGAATCGCCAACGATGCAGACTGTCTTGCGCTGTCGGAGGCGATCAGCGGCGCGGGAAGAAACTACTCAACTGTTTTCGCGATCATCCTCGGCACAGGCGTCGGTGGAAGCTTAGTTGTCGCAGGAAAACTCTTGCAGGGCCCCAACCGTATTACCGGCGAATGGGGGCACAATCCCATTAGTCGACAACGCTCCAAACTACTAAACCCCGCCCTGGAACGGCCTCGTTTATGCTACTGCGGAAACTTCGACTGTGTCGAAACATGGCTGAGTGGACCTGGTCTGGCAGAAATTCATGAACAGCTTCACGGTAGTGACGTTTCAATAGAGCAGTTAGGCGCAGCTATACCCGATGAGAGACATAGAAAAACCCTGGAGATTTACTCAGAGATTCTCGCCAGCGCGCTCTCAGGTGTTGTAAACATTGTCGATCCGGAAGTAGTGGTTTTTGCCGGTGGCTTGTCAAATGTAGATGAGTTAATCCGCCTCACTCGACAGAAGCTGCCAGAGCATCTGTTTTCCGACACCTGCAAAACAATATTACTGGGTGCGGAACACGGTGATAGCAGCGGTGTTCGTGGAGCAGCATTTCTTTGGAGAGGAGCTTAGCCAGACACCATCGGTCCCGTGGGCAAGCTCGCTCAGCCAACGTTAAAACCGTTTGGGTTTTGTGACTGCCAACGCCAACTGTCTTCACACATGGCATTGATGTCACGTTTGGCCCGCCACCCAAGCAAGCGCTCGGCGCGGGACGGGTCAGCAAAGCACTCGGCAACGTCACCGGGTCGACGAGCAACGATTTCATACGCTACCTTTTGATTACTTGCCTGCTCAAACGCCGCGACCAATTCAAGCACGCTCGATCCGGCGCCAGTACCCAAGTTAACGGTCAGTGGCTTTGCCCCCTGCCAACGTGCAAGCGCTTGCAGCGCAAGGACGTGACCACCTGCTAGATCAACTACGTGTATGTAGTCACGCACACCTGTTCCGTCCCGTGTTGGATAGTCTCCGCCAAATACGCTGAGTTTTTCCCTTTGGCCGACGGCGACCTGCGAAACATAGGGCATAAGATTATTCGGAATACCTGTTGGATTCTCGCCGATCAGGCCGCTCTCATGCGCACCTACTGGGTTGAAGTAGCGCAGCAAAGCCACCTTCCAGGATGGATCGGAACTAACCAGATCGATAAGGATATCCTCAATAATAAGCTTGCTGCGGCCATAGGGATTAGTCGCGCTTCGAGGAAAATCCTCCGTGATGGGCACGGAGGCAGGATCGCCATAGACAGTCGCGGAAGAGCTAAATACCAAGTTTTTTACGTCGGCCGTAAACATCGCTTTCAGTAGGTTTACCGTTCCGCTAACGTTGTTTTCGTAGTAATCAACAGGTCGAGAGACCGATTCGCCTACCGCTTTTAAGCCAGCAAAGTGCACAACAGCATCGGGTTTTTCTCCAACCAACACCTTCGTGAGTGCGCTCTCGTCACGGATGTCTACAGTATGGACTTTGGGTTCTTCACCGGTAATCCGCGCCAGCCGCTCAAGCACTGCGGTCGAGCTGTTGGAAAAATTATCCAGGAGAACCACTTCACAGTTTGCCTGAAGAAAAGCGACGTATGCATGAGACCCGATATAACCTGCTCCGCCTGTGAGTAGGACTTTTGATGAAGGTGGTCGACTCATAGCTGCTTGCCAGTACTGTTAACGAACCTCATGATGACTCAGTTGCCAAAGGTATGCTGCAAAGTATCTCATTGCAGATACCCGACTGAGACCACCGTCACAAGAGAGTGTGGTCCAATTCACACAGGCAGCTTTGGCCAGCACTGATAAAAGTGATCGTTGCAAATACACCCGCTTTAACACCGTAATTACCGTCGCTACTATTGAAATTCGACGGAAAGAAGAGCTTGGACATGAACATATTGGTGACCGGAGCAGCCGGCTTTATTGGCTTCCACTTGTGTAAGCGCCTCCTCGAGGACGGCCATACCGTATCTGGGCTCGACAACCTTAACGACTACTACTCGGTGGACCTCAAGAAAGCTCGACTAAATCAGCTAAATGCGATGAACGGATTTACTTTCGCGGAGCTTCACTTAGAAGACCTTAACAGCCTCAAAGCACTCTATGGCTCCTCAAGCTTTGAAGCGGTTGTTAATCTCGCTGCGCAAGCGGGGGTACGCTACTCCATTGAGAACCCGCACGCCTACATCGATAGCAACGTTAACGGGTTCATTAATGTATTGGAGTGCTGTCGTCACGACACGACGCCACAGCTAATCTACGCATCGAGCAGTTCGGTTTACGGTATGAATGAAACCATGCCATTTTCGGTTCATGACAATGTTGATCATCCAATCTCGCTCTATGCGGCAACTAAAAAGTCGAACGAACTAATGGCCCATACCTACTCTCATTTATACGGCTTACCGACGACAGGTCTTCGGTTCTTCACTGTTTACGGGCCCTGGGGTAGACCTGATATGGCTCTCTTTTTGTTTACCAAGGCGATCCTTCAAGGTGAACCGATCAACATATTCAATAACGGAAATATGCGTCGCGACTTCACCTACATCGACGATATCGTCGAAGGTATCGTTCGCTTACTGGCAAAGCCCGCTGTAGCGAACTCGCAATGGAGCGGAGAATCACCAGATCCGGGTACTAGCACAGCGCCCTATCGCCTTTTTAACATTGGCAACAATAACCCAGTCCCCCTGTTGGATTTTGTAGCTGCTATCGAGAGTGCGCTGGGCGCAGAGGCGAAGAAAAACTTCCTTCCCATGCAGGCGGGCGACGTAGCGGCAACTTATGCCAACATCGACGCACTCGATGATTGGGTGGGATATCGGCCCACAACGCCCATCGAAGAAGGAATACAGCATTTTGTGGACTGGTACCGGGCCTACTACAGGCATTAGATCGGTCGTTTGTTAATTTCGAGGCCAACGGATCAGTTTGAAGTCCAAGGGCTTTTAAGTACGCCAAAGTAAGGAGATTCAATCGAGTGAACGTCGTAATGGTCGGAGCCGGCTACGTCGGCCTTGTTTCCGGTGCTTGTTTCGCTGAATTCGGTGCCTCCGTGATATGCATCGACAAGGACGAGTCGCGGATACAGCGCTTGCGCTCGGGAAAAATGCCGATTTACGAACCCGGTCTAAAGCAGTTGGTCGATAAAAATGTAAAGGCCGGACGACTTCGCTTTGAGACCTCCTTGGCCGCAGCTATTCCCACCGCGGACCTGGTGTTCATCGCTGTAGGCACCCCAACTCGTCGCGGTGACGGACACGCAGATCTCAAGTACGTCTACGCAGCGGCCGAAGAAGTCGCGGCCCATCTGTCTGGCTATACGGTAATCGTAGATAAATCTACAGTCCCCGTGGGAACAGCTAGAGAAGTGTCGCGGGTGGTTCGCAAGACCAACCCAGGCGCTGATGTGGACGTCGCATCGAACCCAGAATTCCTTCGAGAAGGGTCGGCCATTGGCGATTTTATGCGCCCGGACCGAGTCGTCCTTGGAGTCGAATCGGAGCGAGCGGAGACTATACTTCGAGAACTCTATCGACCTCTCAACCTAATCGAAGCCCCGCTACTGGTAACAGACCTAGAAAGCGCAGAGCTCATCAAATACGCCGCCAATGCTTTTCTAGCAACAAAAATCAGCTTCATTAACGAAATCAGTCAGCTCTGTGAAAAAACCGGTGCAGACGTTAACGCGGTCGCAAAGGGGATGGGCATGGACAAGCGCATCGGCGGAAAGTTTCTGCACGCAGGGCCAGGGTATGGGGGCTCCTGCTTCCCTAAGGACACCCTCGCCCTGATAAGGATCGCTCAAGAACATGGAGCTTCGAGCCGAATCGTAGAGGCCGTTGCCGAGGTCAACGCCTCGCAGAAAGCACGTATGGTATCGAAAATACGTGACGCGCTGGGCGGTTCGGAAGCCGATAAAGTTATAGCTGTTTTGGGCCTGACGTTTAAGCCTGAGACCGACGATATGAGAGATGCGCCAGCTCTCGCAATACTCCCGGCGCTAGCAGATCGAGGAGCAGTTATTCGCGCTCACGACCCCGAGGGCGTCGAAGAAGCAAAATCCCTTTTGCCCGAATCGATCGAGTATGTCGACGACATTGAAGACGCAGTAAGAGAGGCGGACGCAGTTGTATTAATGACTGAGTGGAATCAGTATCGCGGGATGAGCCTTAGCTCCGTCCGCGGGCAAATGCGTGGCGACGTGTTCATAGACCTTCGCAATGTGTATGAACCGAAGACGATGGCTGAGGCAGGATTTACTTATTATGGTGTGGGACGCTGAAAAACAGGTTCTAGCGTGATGATCACGCTGAACCCGAGCACACCACGATGCTTAAAAACCCGTGAAATCACGTTCGTGTGGTTGGGCTCACTACTGTATTCTTAAAACAGAACGGCTGGTAAAACGCAGGAAAGAACCTTTACGGCGGTGAGCATGATGGGAATACGCTCTGCGGCGGTCTGTACTATCTGTAATCACAGCACTGTTTGCATTAGTTACACGCTGATTCACAAGACCACGTCAATTTATGCAACTGCTTATACATATGCTTATGCAGGAAGGGGCAGCCTTGCGACGCGACGTAAGGGGAGCGGGTGTGTGTCGAACATTGCTAGCATCACAACTCCAGGGGTAGCGGTGTGAGCATCGCTGGACGTCTCAATGCGCTGCTAATGACAAGCGCCTTTGTACTTATTTTGCTGCTGTGTGTCGCAATCACCCAACGCGAATATGCTTCAAACCGCGATGCGCTATTGCTCCAAGCATCGGCCGTTGCCGCCGGGAAACCTGAGCTTGCTGTAGCGATTCACTTTAGAACAGCGCCGCAATTGGCCGTCGCAGCGGAAGATTTCTTGGCCCTATCACCTGCGGTAAAGCGCGTGCGTATGTTTTCAAATATCGGCGATGAACTGCACAG
>JBCBZV010000219.1:0-4377 GCA_039815155.1 Pseudomonadota bacterium | reverse complement strand
GTAAATCAATGGAAGACTTTGTCACACGCTATCGCACGCTAAAGTGATTTGTGTTCCCCTGTGGTTGATTACATAGGTAGGCCTGAAGAATGAAGATCGATTCCGCGTTGACTCGTCGATCGGTAAAGCAGCGCTCAATGCATAAGCGACTCTATAAGCGATTTTTTGCAACGCTAACGGCTATCGCGCTCGCCGCCTGCGTTGAACAAAAGCCAATAAAAGTTGGCGCTCCGGTAACAACAACCGACGAGGCTCCAGTGAACGTTGTTGTTTATGAGCATGGAGCGCTTGGCCAGGAAAACGTCGTTACTTGGCTCGAACGACACCTCCAGCAGAACCGACAGATTGAGTACACCAACCCGGTCGATCGCGCCGCGGCGGAATTTGTGCAACTGGCGCTACATATGGGCCGCTTCGACGATGACTACGTCGACGCCTACCATGGGCCCAACACCTGGAAAACTTCCGCCGCGACCATGACAGCAAACGCGAGCGAGCTTGAACAGGGTATCGCCAGACTGCAGAAACACTTAGAGCTCTTGGCCACAGCGGGCAATTCATCCATCCGCTTGCGCCAACTACAAAAGCTCACCCGAGCTTTGGCCCTGCGATTTAAGGTAGTGCAAGGGGCGGTGGTTAGCTTCAACGAGGAGCTTACCGAGATTTACGATGAGCAAGTTCCGACCTACGACCTCACCGTGTATGACCGGATACTCGCTGAGATCGACTCGCTAATACCGGGCGACGGAAGCTTGTCCGAGCGAGTCTATGCGTTTCGTTCTTCACTCCGAATCCCCGAAGACAAGCTTCAAGTTGTTTTCGATAAAGCTATCGATGAGTGTCGAAGAAGAACCGCACAGTATTTCGATTTGCCGGACGGTGAATCCTTTCGTATGGAGTTCGTTAAGGATAAGCCCTGGGGTGGTTATAACTACTACCAGGGCGGCTATGAAAGCCTAATTCAGATCAATACGGACTTCCCCATCTTCATCGACCGCGCAGTGGATTTGGGTTGTCATGAAGGCTATCCGGGCCATCACGTATGGAATCTGTTTATTGAGAGCGAATTGGTTGGACGACGAGGCTGGTTCGAATACACCGTTAATCCTCTGTTCAGCCCTTTTGCGCCCATCGCCGAGGGATCCGCAAACTATGGAATCGAACTTGCGTTTCCGGGAGAAGAGAAAATTAACTTTGAGCGTGAAGTACTGTTTCCGCTCGCGGGAATCGATCCATCCCGTGCAGAGCGCTTACAAGCGTTGAACCAGCTGACCAGTCGCCTATCGCACGCGCGAAACGAGATCGCTCGACGCTATCTCGATGGCGACTTAACCGATAAGCAAGCAGTAGCACTGCTCCAAAAATATCAGCTCGTGAACGCAGAAAGAGCCAAACAGAGTTTGAGCTTCATCAAAAAGTATCGAGCGTACGTGATTAACTACAACATCGGAAAAGATCGCGCAGAGTCTTGGATAGCTAGCGCAGGCTCGGATGAGAACGCACGCTGGGCTGCTTTTAAGGACATTCTGGTCCGTCCTATGACGCCCGGCGATATTGTCGAGGGATTAGAGCCTTAGGCGTGGATCCAACTAGAGGACAAAAATCACTTCCGTATTCGGTAGCAGATTACTAGTTAATCAAAGACGGTAGGAACCAGCGGCGCTGGCCCATCTGGCGATGTTTACTATCGGCTGATCCTGTTAACAGGTTTAAGCGACTTAGCCAGCGACCTGGCGAGCAAGCAATCGGGCTCGTTATTTCTAGAAACCTTCGCGAACCACAGGCGTAAGTCACGTTTCGATTGCTTTATGGAATCGCTCAAAGATGAAATTCCACTGAGTGCCATGCACTAAAAATGGCGACGGTTTGTACAGCGGCAACCTCTAATGACTATGAATCGTGTAGCCTGAAATTCAAAAGCTAAATCGCCAAGTTGTTTAGCGAATAGATGTCGTTTTTCAAATGACGATTTATTTGTATGTCGCTCGTCTGGCGGCAGACTCGACGGATCAGTATTCAACCCCTCATATCAATCCGACTGTGCCGCTAACAAATCGACCAAGCAAACAATATCGATTTGGTTTTTACGAAGACTCAGCAACTACCTTCCAGTTCTAGGCACCTCAGCGCAGAAATCACCATACATCGCGCCCTGATCAATACAAAAAAACTGCCAAGTCGAGTCAGTTGCTCTATCCGACGGTTTGTCGCCCTTCCCATCGCCAAGGTAAGCCAGAGCCCGAGCGTCTTCATAACCCTGGACCTCCAAAAGCTGAGGAACAATACCGAAGCGGTTATCTTTGTTACTTGAACTCCCTGCACCCCGGGTGAGCAATACCTGGAAGTCTCTCCCTCTGATCAAGCCAAGCGCAGCGAGATTGTTCTCCGTTGCTAGCTGTTCTACGTCGCGGCGATTGGTGACTAAGGCGACCTTCCCTCCGAGATCAGCGACGGCTTTGAGAAAGGCCAACGATCCGGGTACGGCGGTAGCTGCTTCTTTCTGTGTCCAGGCATACCAGCTAGAAGCAGAAAAGGATTCACCACGCAAGTCACGTTCGATCTGATAAGCCACATTGTTCAAGATGGTCTCGTCCACATCCAAGACTACATACCAGTGCCCACCTGCGTAGGATACATGGGCGCGCTCAAGGTAGTCGTGTGCCTCCATGTAGACCTGATCAGCTTCTTGGATCCATTCCGGTGATTGGGCCACCCAAGCCGTGCCGGGGCTCAAACTGTTTGTAATGGAAGGAGACTCCGTGACCGCACAGGCGGTTAAAAGAAGCAATAAGACTCCTGAACCCAGATTCACCCTGGCAACGATCCATTTCATCATGCGTCCGCTCCTATCGCCGGCCAACCCGACTTGCTTATCGAAGCTCTAACCCCAAGCCCCAGTATTGCTCACGTAAATGATAGGTTGATGGATCTTTGCCGTATCCGTCAAAGTAAAAAAGCACTGCGCTCAGCGTGTCCCAGTAAAAGCTTGCGCTAGCTCGGTAACTTACTCTTCGGAACGGCTCTTCCTGGGAAGTCTTGATTTCCAGCCGCGGAGTCAATCCAAATTTCCCGTGGCGGAACTTCTTGGGTGAGAATTCCGCCATAAGTCGGAGTCCGTCATAGTCTTCGATGGCATCGTTTCGCGTGGTATCCCACCAAATGTTATCTTCTCGACTACCACCCAGCCCAAAAACTTGATCAGGACGATACCAACGAAGCTCCGCACTCCAGCGCCAGTAGCCATCGTTGCGACTTTGTTCATCGGTATTAAGGAGGTGACTAGAGTAATCAAATCTTAGCTGCCAATAGTCCCAACCCCGACTCACCTGTGATAACGCAAACTCCTCCGAATCACGCTGTCTTAACAGTTGAAACCTGGCCTGCTCATCTTCGTCTAACTGCTGGCCGTTCGACTCATGAAAGTAGCCGAAACGGGTGAATCCAAAGTTAGTATCTCGTCGCCAATCAGATTCTAGGGTTACACCAGGATTCTGACGTTTGGAAATAACGGGGGCAGATTCATACTGACCATTTTTTCCATCGTCTAAAAAGTAGAAGTCGTAAAGACCGTTATAGTGAAAATTGAGCCGTTCTGGCAGCAAAATACTGCTCCAGCTGTCTTCATTGTTTCCGCCGTTTTTATTATTTTCCTCATTACTTTCGGCTTCACCCTGCGAGGTTTCTGACCAATCGAGCAAGGGGTACTTTACAGAAAGATAAAACTCCAGATGGTTGACGTCGCCTAGACCTCGAGTCTCGGGAAAAGCGAAAGCGAAGTAATTTGGATCGTCGGAGGACAGCAGCTTTCGCCGAGTATTCTCATAGTTTTTATTTGATTCGGTTTGCGAGTCACCCTTACTTGAGTCACTTGAGTCACTTGAGTCACTTGAGTCGATTGAGCCGCCGCCTAGTTGTGAAGCTTTGTTCGGGTGTTTCTGCTCGATCTGAGCCGTAGGAAGCGGAGTTCTTTGATCGGGATTTGCAGGAGCACCGCAAAAGACTGTCACAGCCTGAATACAGCTAAGCAAAGCATCCGCATTGCTATTGGACTTAGTTCGGCAACTATCAAAGCGCGCGTTTAGATCATCCAAGCTGCATTTGCTCGCTGAATGAGCCAGCCCACTGAATCCAATCAGCGCAACCAGCAAAGTCAATCGCTGTTTCATAACTACCCCTCCCTAGAATCTGATGCTGCCTATTGAAGGAAGGCAAAAATCTTGCCGTAGACTATATCCCCGAGTCCGTGCCCCTCGACGCCACTGCGGGGAAACAACATCAAATTGCTTATGACGCCGCAACTCTCCGGCGGCAGACAACTTCTGTCGGCAATCTTTTCGTTCAGCTCTTCCAACAAGCTATAGGGTTAAGTGTCACCTT
>JBCBZV010000113.1:0-13013 GCA_039815155.1 Pseudomonadota bacterium | reverse complement strand
CGAAGGAGTTCGAGCCACCGGTCGCCCCACCCAACACGCCGGTAACTCTTCGTTTGCTGTTGCGCAACGACAACGATCAAGATGCGACCCTGAACGCTGACCTGGTGGACCTTTTGCCGACCACTCCAGGGGCTATGATCGTGGCAACCCCGGCAAACGTTGCCACGAGCTGCGTGGGCGGTACGGGCATCGTAACCGCGTCTCCCGGAGCGGCGAGTGTCAGTGTTGCGTCAGGCTCGGTCATTCAGAGCGGCGGTTGCGAGGTGACAGTTAACGTAACTGCATCCACTGCTGGGGACTATTTGAATGCAATTCCCGTGGGCGCGCTGCAAACTGATCTCGGTGTGAACGAGGCCCCTACCAGTGCGACATTAAGCGTCAGCACCCTGGGCTACATCTCCGGTCGCGTATTCCTCGACAATGGAACGACGCCCTCCGGTGTCTTCCTGCCAGGCAGCTCTGATCCGATCGGCGGGAATACGCTCGAGCTACGAAGCGGCAGTGACTGCAGCGGGACGGTGCTGGCAACGACCGTGACCGACGCACAGGGCAACTACCTGTTCACCGGCTTGGCTGCGGGCACTTATTCCGTTTGTCAGCCCACTCAGCCGAGCGGCACGCTGAACAGCATCTCCACCGAGGGCACGATCGTGCCGGTGACCGGAAGCACAAACTCGGTGGGAACCGCCGCCAATCCAACTCCCGTGACGAGTCAGATTACCGGGATCGTTTTGGGCAATGACGGATCAGCGAGTGTGGTGAGCGGGTCGCCGGGCAACAATTTCTCGGAAGTGCTGCCCGCCTCGATCAGCGGCAACGTGTACTTCGATGTCGATAACGACGGTCTGTTTGATAGCGGCGAGTCGGGTATTGGCGGCGTAACGATCGAGATCACCGACGGAGGTTCAAACACCTTCTCCACAACCACCAACCCGGACGGAAGCTGGAGCTTTGAAGATCTACCACCGGGCGTCTATACAGTTACTCAAACGCAGCCTTTGGGTTGGACCGATGGTATGGACAGCGCAGGCACGGTAGGAGGTACGACTACCGGTAGCGCAGCGATCAGCGACGTGATCTCATCGATCACGCTTGGGCCAGGCGATACGGGAATTGACTATAACTTTGGCGAAGTAATCTCTGGTGGTACGACGACGATCACTGCTTCGGCGGGAGCGTCTTGCTCGAACAACGCGGCGTTCATCAACTATATGGTAGACGGATTTGCCCCTGGCTCTGAGCCACCGGTCACGCTGACCTTCGAGACAGTTGATGGACGAGTGGTAGCGCAGTTCAGCAATCAACCGGGTGCCGGCAGCGCGCTTTGGCCGGGAACGGTACTCGACGGAGAAGGTAATCCCTCAGAGTGGCCCGGTTGGGCATTTATTGATGGCGTTTATCAGGAAGTGGACGATGATCGTGTTCCCGAAATCGTATTGATCATCACGGTGGGCGGAAACGAGATCCCGATTACGCTGGCGTATCCGCCTTCGACAACAGACTGCGCGGCTCAACCACCGGGCACCTTTGCTCCGGAGCAGATACCAACAACGCCTAGGTGGCTGCTGCTATTGATGGCGATGGGGCTGATTGTCCTGGTGCGGGAGCGGCAGACCGCACGCTTTCGCCCCGGGTAGCGCTAGGTCGATTCTCAGATTGCGCGCGGCCAGGGCCGCGTGGAAGCAGGCTGCGCTAAGCGCTCGAGCTCTTCTTCGGGCAGGGGCTTATCGGCGTCGGATTTTATTAAGCTTTATTCCGCGGCTATCGCCATACGCACAAGGTCTGGAGCTCGAACCGGTTTGCGAGTCTTGGGGTCAACAAATACGTGAGTGAAACTACCGCGTACTAACACTTGCTCATCACCAATACGCGTTAGTTCAAAGGCAAGCTTCGCGCTCGTATTTCCCACCGACTCGTAGCACACGGCCACACGGACCTCGTCTCCGCCATGGCACTCGTGAATGTAGTCGCAGTTCACGTTCGCTGTGAACACAAAGCAGGGCATGTCATCGGGCCGGCTCCAGTCAAAACCAAGCGTTTTCATGTAGTTTCCGGCTACCTCGTCGGCAAACACCAGATAGGTTGCGAAGAACATATGTCCTTGCGCATCGGTATCTCGGTAGCGCACTCGCATAACCTCTGTGTGCTCACCGCCTTTTGCTTGCTCGTTCACGATTACTCCTAGGAAACTGTTCTACGCAGTGTGCGCGGAGCATATCAGGGCCGGCGCTGGGCGACGAAGAAAAGCCG
Organism: Pseudomonadota bacterium; assembly: GCA_039815155.1. Classification (GTDB taxonomy): domain Bacteria; phylum Pseudomonadota; class Gammaproteobacteria; order Pseudomonadales; family Halieaceae; genus Congregibacter. The sequence continues at coordinate 10,763 of JBCBZV010000113.1, read as the reverse complement.
CGGCATGATCAGCAGGACGTTCCCATCCGCCTGCCGGGGGTACTGTCCTTTCAACGCGTCGCAATAGGCCTGCAGATAGCTCTCTCTCGCCTCATCCGGGAGCGCGTCGAGATAGGGCTTCAGACCGGTGCTCCTAAACCAGTCGGCGATGGCCTCGGGTGCGTCCAAAACGTGTCGATAATGCGTTTCCCACAGCTGCACCTTCGCGCCCTGAGCACAGAGCACGTCGTAGTAAGCGCCGCTGCTTAGGAGTGTTTCGCGGGCTTTCAGTGCGGAGCTCATATATGGGTTATAGGCTGCCCGTTGTGCGACTTCGCGCATTAAACGGTGACTGGGTTGATCAAGGTTATTCGGCATTTGTACGGCGAGGGATCCGCCAGGTGCCAACATGCTCATGAGCTTAGGCAGTAGCTCGCCGTGATTTCCGAGCCATTGCAAGGCGGCGTTTGCTACTAGTACGTCTATTGCTTGCCCTGGCTGGTACTCGCTGATATCGGCTTCGAGTAGTCGTGCACTGGGCACCCGCTCTTTACATTTGGCAAGCATGGCCGGCGAGTTGTCCACGCCGTGCAGTTCGACCCGTGGCCAGCGCTGCGCGAGTATCGCCGTCGAGAGTCCGGATCCGCAGCCCAGGTCAACTATCAGCTGCGGTGCCGGGTGATTAATGGCGCTGATTAGATCGTAGGAAGCCCGACTTCGCTCATCGGCAAAGCGATCGTAGCGATCCGCGTTCCAGTCGTTCATGAATTAGCCACTCCCTAAAGTGAAAGTGTAGGCCGATCTGCTAATCTAGTTCGGACCCCCAGCACGGCGACCTCCTTACGCTACGTCATACCTTTGGACGTGGCGCTTTGACCCGATGGGTGGTGCTAACCCTTTTTCTGGACGATTAAATACGCGTGCAGTTCTGGGTGCTGGTCGTACTCCAGATGCTTGCAAAGGACATCCATCGATAGAAGCAGTTCAAGGAAACCGTTTACACCTAGGCTGGAGTAATACACTTCAGGCCCCAGGTTTGCGTCCCTGTGTTCGCCGGGACTCACTGTAGCACCGAAAGAAAAAATCAGTACGCCTTTAGGTATGAGCCCACGAACTAGCTTTCGCAGTACGTGTTCCTGCTGGCCCAAGGGAATGTGCCAAATGCTGTCCCAGGCAGTAATAAAGCTGTATTGCTTAGGCAGCTCCCACTCGCAGATGTCTTGTTGTTGGAATTCGATTTCTGGGTGCCGTTGAGCGGCGCGCGCGAGCATCTGAGCAGAGACATCCACGCCTTCCGGCTCAAAGCCTTCCTCGCAAAGGAGATCGATGAATCGCCCCGTGGGACCGCAGCCCACGTCGAGCGCGGCGCCCTTCTGATCACAGAATTGAATCGCCTTTTCATGTGCTTCAATTCCGTTCATTTGGTTGAACCCATCCTCCCAAAGATGGGTGATTTGATCGTAGGCTTCGCCAATTTCCTGTGGCTTCATGGCTAGCATGTCCCTGCTCAGACGCTCCTTGTATTGCGGGTCTCAAATCCCGCTGTTTCGATAACACGTAGCTTTGGCCAAGTTTCCAACCAGGCTTTCTTACGTATTCGCTCTCGGAAGGCTTCGGGCTTCCTGCGCTTGGGGTTTAGGGTGATGGTTTGCTCAAACAAGTGACGAACGCCAAATGGCGCCACAAGCTCGATCTCGCCTCCCTGCTCTACTAGGCGGGCGCCGATAGCCGTCTCGACCTCAACCCAATAACTCATCGCGTGGCTGGTTGAGGAGTAGGGTTCATCATCATTTCGGACATGCATTCGAGCCTGATTCTTGACCGACCAGTTGAGCCCCGATTTCCCCCTCAACTGCTCTTCCGTTCTCTTGTCGCGCCCCCGCGATGAATCGGTGGGGTCGAAGTAAATCAAGTCGATATCGTTAAGCGGAGTGCTGCGCCGCCGTCCGTGCAACCGATCCCAAATCAGATTGCGCACAAAGCCAGCCGCAATACACCAATCGGGTAAGCGGAGCTCCGCCGCCTGCGCTAGCGCTCTTTGCCGCAGAGGGTCCTGTTCCAACCAGAGGATAACCTTGGCAGTGTGTTCTGATACAGCATCAAGCGACATTTCAACGTCCGATCAGGGCGGCCAACGGCTTCAACCGCTGCAGATTGATATCACCACTCGGATCATGCTACCACCGCGACGGAGAGCCCTCTCGTTCAGCGAGCAACTGCCGAATACGCGCGTGTTCCGCTTCGTCCAGCGGGAAGTTCCACATCAGCGCGATAGCAATCCCCTTAAAGACTAGGCTAGGAACCGCATACAGTACGGCAAGTACCCTGATGTCTTCCGGAAGATTCTGAGTGCTGGTGGCGTCGAAGCCGATAGCATCTAGCACCGGGAAGACCATGCCTACTGCTAGCGCATAAGCCAGCTTGGAGGCAGTGCCCCACAACGCGAAAAACAGCCCGGGGCGTCGTTGCCCGTTCTCAAAGGCGTCCCATTCGATGAGGTCACCATTGATTGCATTGGGAAGCGCGAGATCGGCGCCGATCATCAGGCCGGTGCCCACTACGATAACGGCATAGGTGAACACATCACCTGAGCCTAGGAACGGAGTGCCAGCGAAAAAAAAGCAGGAGCCAATAACGGCGATGCTCCAGGCAAAGTGCTTGCTGGTTTTCTTAGAGGCTCGTAGCCAGAGAGGCACAGACACCGCACTGCAAATAAAGTAAAGAAAGAGCATCAGTCCGGCGATACCGGGTTCTTCGAGGACTTGCGTAACGTAAAGTAAAAATAGCGTAGCGGGGATTGCGTTTCCCAAGCCATTCAAAAAAAACGCCGCGAGTAAACGTCGGAATAGGCTCGGCTTTGTCAGCAGTCGCAGTGCGCCGCGCAGTTCGTTGCTTTGCTCGCTGACAACACTCCTATCTGGGACAGCCCAAGCGGCAATGGGTACGGTGACCGCAAGCCCAAACAAAGCCAGAATCGAAATAGCGTAACGCGACTCGCTAAGCGTCTGGTTATTGCTGTTATCCACAAGCAGCAACGCGACCATCGTCCCCGCGAGTCCAAACACCACACGCGAGCCAGAAACTCGGCTGCGTTGGTGGTAAGAATCGCTAAGCTCCGCACCCCAGGCATTCATTGGAACGATGCTCATCGTGCCCGCTATGTAGATTCCGAGTGTCGCCAGGAGCAGAAACTGATTGCCGACACCTAGCGGTGGGTTAAAGAGTAGCCAGACAGAAGCGGCCACCAGGGGAGCGCTCGCTACAACCCAGGACTTCCTGCGGCCTATACTTGCAGGCGTTCGGTCGGAAAGATAACCGACGATAGGATCAGTAAACATGTCCCACAGACGGGCGGCGAGCAGTATGGCGCCAACCGCTGATAGGCTTAGCCCCAATGCCTGAGCATAGAACGTGGGCACGATCACTTGCAGCGCGATGAACGCCGCCGCCAGCGGGAAAGCTAGCGATCCATAGGCTGCCAGCGTTTGTAAGCTTGGCTCCTCGTTCTCTTGGGAGTTCGGCGCATTGGGCGTGCTTTGCATACGTCCTATACGCGCAGAAGGCACTCGTCGGTTTCTCCTCAGTTCGTCTTGCTTCGTAGAAGTTTCCGTTCAATGCGGCGAGTTTGGCCAACGCGTTCCTCGTACAGCTCCCCCCAAGGGATTCCACCAGGGACGCCACCAAAGCGCTACGGTGAACATAAAGTTGATCTGCAATAGGAGAGCGAGTTGCCATTCGATGGCGTCTTCGACGTTGTCATGGAGCGCCTCGTCGTAAAGCTGTACTAGCACGCTCACTATTCCGATAAGCAGCAAAAGCTGGCAGATCCGCAGCAGCCGATTGCCTACGGACCAAACGACCGCAGGTATTTTCTTTTCTGCTGTCGGTGAATCCAGCGTTGAGCGCAGGCCGCTGGCTAACAGGAGCTGACCCAAAAAGGTGAGAGAGAAAAACAAGATCGCACCGATTCTTCGTTGCAGGCGCCAAAGGTCGCCGATCTCGCCTAGCACCGTTACGTACGCTGCTAAGCCAACGCAGGCCGCCACTCCACAAGCAAACATGGTGTTGCTTCTCGCTCCTCGCTGACCGAGGTTCCGGAGCAAGGACCAGTGAAGCCACCAATACACGATCATCAGCATAGCGACCGGCAGCATTAAACCGCGAAACCAATAACTTGCCGGCGCTCTACGCCCCGTTGCACTGATTGACGTACAGCTATCCCAGTAAGGATTGCACCAATTCACAAACTCAAAGCTAGCGGAGATAAAAAACGCGCCGTGGACGGCGACAAAGGGCATGATGGTGCATCCCACGCACACCATTGTTGGGAAGTTCCAAAGTTTTCGCTCGGGCGCGCTTTTCATCATCCCTCGCTATACTACGTTTGCATTTACTGCCTCATGATAACGGGAGAAAGGCAATGAACATCATCGAAATGGGCGTATCTTTACTGTCAGAAAAACTGGGATTGGATCTCGATCCCAATGCGGTGGCGCCAGCGCTTAATGGCTTATTGGCCAATGACAGTGGTGAGCTCGATTTGACGGGCCTCGCAGGCAAGATGGCCAGCAGCGGAAACTTGAGCGCGGTCATAGGCTCCTGGTTGGGTGATGGGGCGAACGACGCGATATCACCAGAGAGCATTATGTCCTTGTTCGGGGGAGACAAAGTGGGCGCCTTCGCGCAACAGCTTGGTGTGAGCAGCGACGAAGCGGCCTCCGGACTCGCGGCTACTTTGCCGGAGATGATCGACAAAGCGAGTAGCGGTGGCAGTTTGCTCGATCTAGCAGGTGGAGCGGGCGGTCTCTTGGGCGCGGCTTCTTCATTCTTCAAGAAATAGGTTCTACTTCGGCGATCACAGGTTGGCGGTACCTTGAGTTCTTCCAGCGGCGGTCGCCGCATCGCAATCGTCAGCGATGGCAAACCGGGACATCTCAATCAGAGCTATGGACTCGCCGAAGCGCTTGCCCGGTTACGGCCACAGGTTCTCATACAAGAAATTGAGGCCTGGCCGCGCTACAAAGCTCTAGCCCGTAACCTGTTCCGGGGCGACGAAGGTTTGGGCCTTAAGCTCCTCATCGGCGCAGGCCATAAAACCCATTCGACACTCCTAGCGCTTAAGCGCAGTGCTGGCTGCCCTGCGATCGTGTTAATGACACCGAGTCTGCCTAATAAGAGCTTTGATTTGGTGGTAGCCCCTAGACACGATGGCGGGTCTGAATCGGCAAGACACTGGTTAACGGATGGCCCTTTAAATCGAATCAAGGCGAGCGAGGACAAGCAAGAAGGGCGGGGTGTGATACTCATCGGCGGACCTTCCGATCACTACCACTGGCGGGAGACGGAGCTGATCGGTCAAATCGCACGCTTATGCGATGGCTCCGTTGAATGGCGGTTAAGCACGTCCAGAAGAACACCGATGAGCTTCTTGCGAAAGCTGCGAGAACTTCGCTTGCCAGGGCTCGAGTCCTGGGCGTTTCGCGCTCTTCCAGAGAACTGGCTAGCGGAAACGCTTCCCCACAGCGAGAAGTGTTGGGTCACGCCCGACAGCGCGTCGATGGTATACGAGGCCCTTAGTTCCGGTGCAGCAGTCGGTGTTTTCGAACTTCCGGCCGTTAAAGGAAGTCGTGTTGCCGCGTCCCTGACTAATCTGGCTGATCGAGGCTTGGTCAGCACTTTTGGAAGCTTCGACGTATCCAATCAAATGAGCACACCAGCGGAGCCCTTCGCCGAGTCTGATCGCATTGCCAAGAAGCTTGCCGAGATGCAGTGGATCTAATGCTGGCAGTTACGCTGGTTGTTGTCGGTGGTGTTCTTTTCGCGGGCTGGGCAGGCCGATCTCTTATAGCTGGAAAAACCAAGGATGTGGACTACATCCATCCTCGGATACTCATGTATCACATGGTGCGTGAGCCGGTCGCAGGGGCTACTTTCAATAAGCTGCGCGTAAAGCCAGAGCAATTCGAGGCGCAAGTACGTTGGCTGGCAAACGAGGGATGGTATTTTGCGACGATGGAAGAGCTGGCCGAGCGCTGCCACCCATCTACGAGCGCAACCCCACTCCCGAAGAAGTCTGTCGTCCTGACCTTTGACGATGGCTATGAAGACAACCTCGTCAATGCGGACCCAATCTTGGAACGATATGGCGCACGGGCAACTTTGTATCTGGTATCCGATCGCTTCGATCGCGATTGGTCTACCTATAAAAAAGCCCACCACGACAGCGGCGAGCTGCTGCGTGAGCCGAAGCTAAGCGACAAGCAGATCGACACTATGGTGCGTTCCGGTCGGTGGGAACTCGGGGGTCATACGGTGACACACGCGAACCTAAAGGCGATTGACGATCAGCAACGACAGCGGGAGATTAAGGACCAGCGCGGTGTCTTGCAGGAACGTTTCGGCCAGGCGATCAGCTCCTTTGCTTACCCTTTTGGGATCTACGGCAGTGAGGACGTCTCCCTTGTTCGGGAAGCGGGTTATCGCACCGCGGTCACCACGGAAGAAGGTATATCTGCCGATCCAAAAGGCGAATCTCTGGAATTGCGTAGAATTAAGGTGAGCGGAAAAGACTCGCTCACAATCTTCCAAAGAAGGTTGCGAACCGGCGTAAAACGCTAGCTTTTTAATGGCGTTAATAAGAGATATCGTCAGCTCAGACTTCGATGTGATCGTTGAACTCAATGCAGCCGAAGTCGCTCAAACCAGTCCGATGGATCGGGAAAGGCTTGCATTCTTAGTTCAAGAGTCTAGTTACAGCAAGGTGGCCGTGGTCGGTGAGGAAGTCGCCGCGTTCTTACTCTGCCTGGATTCTAGGGCAAAATACCCGAACGATAACTTTGCTTGGTTTAAGGATCGTTTCTCCAACTTTCTCTACGTTGATCGAATCGTCGTTAAAGCGACCTTTGCCGGTCAGCGCATCGGTAGTGAGCTGTATACCGACATGTTTGCCTTTGCCCGTCAGCTAGGACTGAAGTTGGTTACCTGCGAATACAACATCAATCCACCCAACTTAGCTTCCGATGTATTCCACCGGCAGTTCGGTTTCAAGGAGGTCGGCACGCATTGGGTGACAGCGGGTACGAAGCAGGTTTCACTCCAGACAGCTGAGCTTTGATACGCCGAGCCTGGGTTGCCCAAGGCTCCTGGGATTCACGGATGCAAAAAGAAAACGCAGCTCAATCTTCGCTGGGCTCCGTATATGCGACGGAGAGCATCGGCATCTGAGTATCGCCCGCTTCTTTGCTGAATAGCGCTTGCACGCTTTGCGGCGTTTCCTCGTCACCGATCAAAATCCAGCCGAAGTTGCTCTCGGGGTCGTTCAGCCAGCTTTGGACATCCGTCTGCATACCGGCACTCGACCAGGTGATCGTAGTACCGGTGCTGGCTGTCGCGCTAGCGTTTGCGACGAAGTCTCCGCCTTCATTAGTCCAAAATTCGGTAGCGAAAAATCGATGGCGCCAGGTGGCGTCGTTCTCTGTTGCTGGGCCTGGACGTCCCCGACCGTTCCCCCTTTGATTACCTTCGCCCCAGGCTGCCTGGAGGCGATGCAGGCTGAGTGCAACGTTCGACTGCTGGTTTTCGCTGATGCGCATCGTCAATTCAACGGAATTGATCACTGATCCTCGTGGGATGTCGCTCATATCAAATTGGATTAGGCCCCTTCTTACGCTTCCATTGCGTGTGCGTCCGACAAATACTCTGCCATCGGAGATGCTCGATGTCGGCTCGTCTGCAAAAATTGACGTATCTTGGCTGACGGGCAGCACAGCCACAGCCGATGCCAATTCCGCTTCAAGAAAGAAAGTCTCATCCGACTCTAAAAACCCGAGCAGTACCTCGTTGCCCTCAAAACCCGAGGTAAACAGGCGGCAGGGCTCGCTTTGACCGCCGCAAAACCCTCGATTGCGTCGCCTCCAACCAGTAAAGACAGCTCCGGACGTGGTTTCGACGGAAAAGGGTCTCGTCGAAGAACAGATCGTTAACTTCGATCGTACAAGTAGCGGGGCCTACGCAGTCAAACGCGCCCGATTCGGAGCGAACAATGGCGTCTTCCGGCGCTATCACATCAATCCTGCACCCACTCATTACGGTGGTCGCTAGAACCAGCGCAAGGCCGGTAGTTGTTAGAGATCGCACTTTTAAGACCCTCGGGATAGTTTTTTCTAAATGAGTAGAGACGCTGAGGCTCTGGAATGGTTCAAAAGCAGACGAGATTCTTTCCGCAAAACTAAAACGACGCATAGCTCAGAAGAAAACCCTTTAATGTCAGTGACTTGATAGCGAACCAGACTTACTCAAGAGGCTAAATCTACCTCAGCGTCTGGCGGTTTTTTCTTCCAGCGCCGATTGGTCCAAAGATAAGTTTCCGGCTGTTCCGCGATCACTTGTTCGGCAAATCGGACGTAGTTCTCAAGCAAGCGGTCTTCTTCCATCGGTGATCTGTCGTCTAGCTCGTGAAACTCAACCTGATAACGGCCGCGATCGATTTTGCGGCACTGGGCGAAAAGAACTCGGACCTTCAGCGCCTGGGCCAGCTTTTCCGCTCCGCGATAGAAGCTTGCCGGTCGGTTTAGGAAGCTGGTCCAGTAACCTCCTTTGCGTGGACCCGCCTGGTCCGCCAGCATCACGATTAGACGTTTTTTCTTGCGCCCGCGAATCACATCCCGACCAACCTGATCCAATGCCATAGGCGACGCACCAAAGCGCGATCTTGTGGCAAGCATGTAATCCTGCCAAAACTCGCTGTGAAGCTTTTTATATACCGGATCGACGGAGACGGGCATTTGCGCCATTGCCCCGTGCAGCATCCATTCCCAGTTCCCCTGGTGTATTAGCAGTATGATGACCTGCTTCTCAAACCCCTCGGTCGCTCGTTCGAGCAGGTCCATGTTGCTAAAGCGCATACGATCGATGAACTCCTCTTCGCTCATCTTGCTAGATCGAATAATCTCCATAAGGAGGTCTAGCAGGTGTTTGTAAGAAGCTTTTTCAATCTTGGCGCGTTCCTCTGGGGTCTTTTCGGGAAACGCATGAAGCAGGTTTTCTCGAACCGTCGAACGCCGATAACGAAACACGTAAACCGCAAGCAGATAGAGCAAGTGCGCTAGAAGGTAAGCGGCCCGTTCTGGTAGAGCGGCCAAAATAGCCAGTAGCAGCTTCACGGGGTGGTGGTCGTAGCGGGGATCGTGTGGTTCAGGAAACTACTTCCACTTTCTTTGGAGGTCGTGGAAGCAGCTGCGACGTTCTGGCTCGGTAGTTTTGATACACCGGATCGTTCCCCCAGCGACGCTTGGCATGCGCATCCAGCATGGGTATGCCGCTGACGCGCGTTAGCAATACAAACACAAATAGTGGCGAAATCAATGTCGCAAGTTGCCAGCCCTGCAAGACCGGTAGAGCGATCACTGCAATGCCCATCCAGAGGAGAATTTCACCAAAGTAGTTGGGGTGACGACTCCAGGACCACAGGCCGTGCTGGATAAACGAATCTTTGTTCGCTGGATCACTCCGAAAAGTGCGCTTTTGACGGTCTGCAACGACTTCGATGGCAAATCCTGTGATCCATAGAACTATACCCAGCGCTTCGACGGGACCCAGCGGCAGGTTCTCCTGGCTGGTTATCGCGGCGATAGCAGCGCCGGCCGTGAGCAACACCCACAAGCCCTGCAGGGTCCAGGTCATAAGAAAGCGAAAGAAAAACGGTTTGATTCGATCAAAGCGTCGATCGGAGCCTGCATCCCGTATGCGCAGAAAGAGAAAGGAGCCTAGGCGCGACGCCCATACACTGATCAAGCCGGCCAGCAGCACCGAACGTGCATCTCCATTGGTGCTGAATGCGAACCAGATTACCGTTAGATACGTGAGCGAGCCTATCAAGTCATAGTACCGCTCTGACTGCGCGATATACGCAGGAATGAAGGCCAGCCATTGGACACCGTAAGCCAAAGCAGCGGCTAATGCGAATGCGGGAACTCCAGACCAGTCTCTGCCCTGATCACTTCCGGCCAGTGTCAGCGCCACTCCCAAACCCACAGCAACGCTGATTCCAATCAGTGATTTCTGAACAGGCGGCTTGCTCTGCGCTTTATTCATGTCTCTTGAAACCGTTAATTGTTATTCGATTGAGTAATACCGAGCGTGCGCGCGATCAATTTATCTAGGGCGCGCGCCGGCGCGGCGCGCATCATAACCTTTTCAAGCAGCTTACCCTTGACCGCTGAATAGCGAGTTTTCGGGTTCGCAACGGTTAGGGCGATGCGCACGAGTTCCCCGAGTCGCTCGGCGGAATAGCCGTTGCGGCCACTTTCGATCGACAGCTTTTTAAAGCGCTTGAGAATCGGGTAGTAGGGGGTTTCGGCGTAGGGCTCGATATCAAGCTCGTTCGCTTTCTCCCAGATTGGAGTTTTCACTGGACCGGGTCCAATCACGATCACGTCGATACCGAATAACATCATCTCGCGTCGCAAGGATTCTGAATAGCCTTCAAGACCGAATTTTGAGGTCGCATAGGGCCCCAGGAATGGCATTGCCCGTTTCCCGGCTATAGAACTGATGTTCACTATACGTCCCGGTTCACCGTGGAGGCTTGAGTCTGAGCCCAACAAAGGCCCAAAAGCCTGGGTAACCATAAACGGGCCGATCACGTTCACGTCCATCTGTTGACGGAAGTCTGCTACCGGCATATCGAGTAGCGGGCCTGGCATTACGATTCCCGCGTTATTCACCAGGCCTGCGAGGGTTCGTCCATTAAGCGCAGCGCGAACCTCCTCTGCGGCCCGCGCAAT
>JBCBZV010000077.1:0-19766 GCA_039815155.1 Pseudomonadota bacterium | reverse complement strand
GGGCTCTACTATGTCTCCGCTGTGTCTCCGCTATGTCTCCGCTGTGTCTCCGCTATGTCTCGACTATGGCTTCACTATGGCTCGACTATGGCACTGCTTTGAAACCCGCCAGGCAGCCCGACAGATATAACCGCGGCTAAGCTCACCCAGCGGGTTTTTAACGGTTTCGTTGATGGGCCTGGCGCTGCTAAGCGCTATTGTTGGCTAACTCTCATCGTCCTCATCCGCTTGCGACGTCATTTCAGGGTGAAAAATGAGCGAGTCGCCAACGCGCTCCTTACCTGCGAGCGCAGCGATCTTGGGAAGAGCTGATAGAAGAATATCGACGCTGATAGGATTTACGCGACGGTAAAGCGGCGGCATCTCAGCGAAGTCCCAAGGCGCGACGCCTTCCGCCGGGTTCGAAATCACGATCAAACAGGCGTAGTTCATGCCCAGCATACGTGCATAGGCTATCTCCGTGCCAACGTTCATCGTGACCACATCCCCTCCCCATTGGGCGAACATGCGAATCTCTGCGGCAGACTCAAAACGCCCGCCCCGCGCTTGCACGATCACCCCCGCTTTGTGGAGGCTGATATCGTCAAGCGCCCTATCCCCGCGCAAACGGCTACGAGTCTCCTCCAGAAGAATCTGTCGCAGATCCGTGTCCATCGCCGGCAGCACTCTTGGCAGGGGAATATTGTCGGGATCGCGATAGATTTCGCGAGGAAACCCAAGCGGTCGATCGACGTTGAGGTCGATGAAGTCATGGGGCACGACATAGTCGTAGGGCTGCATCGCCGGATCGATACCACCGGCGGTGGCACCGCCGAGCACTTCCTCTACGCCTAAGTCGTAGAGCGCGACCCAACTTGCTTGGAGCGCGCTACTCCCATGCATATCGATGTAGTAAAACGGGACACCGTTTGCTTCACCGGGGTAAATCGGTGCTGACTCTCCCAATTTGGTTGCGACCGTGAACGGCTCACCCAGCAAATCATCGCGTAGTAAGAGCGCATCGTTGATAAACGTGCCGCCGAAAATAGCAATCGTTGCGCCGTTTTCCTCCGCGTTTGCACTACTTGCGGCAACGTGCACTGCTAGCATCAGCGCCCAGATATAGCGCACCAGAACAAAGCGAGATGTGCTTTGTAAATCCATTCTTATCGGCTCCTAATTCTCTCTCGAGGTCCTCGCTAGCGCAGGTGTGCCGTTCCGTCGCTTGGGCACCCTACGCGGACCTCCGGCTACTCTGTGCAAGGTCAAGAAGCTCACGATTGGCCACTGCAAACATCGCAAAATCTGGAACACTGGCCGCGTGGAGCTCAGAAAGCATATCCCGCCAGCGCTGCAGAAGCGCTTCCTCTTGCTTCTCCCAGGCTGATAGATAAGCCAAGATGTCCCCTCTCTCGAGATCGGTTTCATCGTCGATTTCGTTCGCCTCCGCTGGCTCGCCGTCCTTGCTGAGAATATCCTCTCGTAAGCCAATAACGCCCTGGGCGAGCGTACACTGCTGCCACTGGAGGTCTTCCATATAGGTTTCTCTCGCCATCGCCTGCCACTCGTTTTCTACCGTGCTGCCCGCGATTTGTGCCCCAAACCAATCCAGTTCCAAACGTTCACCAAGGTGATAGTAAAGCTTCGCTGCATCGCTCAGCTCACAATTCGAACTGGTTGCGACATCCACGATCGCAAGGCTGGTATGCAACAGCGAACACACCGCCACCTGCGAAGCCATCTCCTCACCGACGTTCGCTTCTAGGTAGTAGTCTCGTCGAGCCGCAAACTGCTCGGCCACGCGCCCGCGGAACACCTCTTTCAGGCTACCGCGTAACTGCGCTACTCCGGGAGCGAATTCGTTGATCACGACGGTAGGGTTGATTTGATGGCGCCGGTTCCTGAGCACCCAACGCGTTGCTCGTTTTACTAGGCGAACCAGCTCCAGCATCATCTCCAGTTGTACGTCGGCCTTCGCTTCGTAGTCCAAGGCCTCAATCTCCGACCACAACGACGGTACATCGAAGACCTCCATTACCGCCGCATAAGCTCGCGCCACATCGGCTACCGGTGCGCCGGTCGCCTTGATCTGGCGCATCACAAAGCTCAGCCCCATCCGATTGACCATATCATTAGCGACCTGCGTGCACATAATCTCGCGCACTAGCCGGTGGGCTTCTACCTCCGCGGGGAATCGTTCCACCAGAGAGGCTGGGAATGCGGTTGCCGTAGCGGCCGCTAACTTCGGGTCGCGGCCAAGATCCGAATCAATAAGCTCTTCTTTCAAAATCGCCTTTACATAGGACACGAGCACGGAAATCTCAGGTCGGGTAAGCCCCTTGCCTTGCACCGTTCGCTCAGCCAGGGCCTCATCGCTTGGAATAAACTCCAGGCCGCGATCGAGTCGTCCGACTTCTTCGAGATTGGCAATCAGTCGCCGATACTCGCCGCCGCGACCGCGGGCCTCTAGCTCCGCTAAGCTGATGGCTTGCACCTGTCGATAGTTATTCTTGAGCACTAGCGCAGCGACATCTTCGGTCATCTCTTCAAGCAATTCGTTGCGCTGCTTTAAAGTGAGATCACCTCGGGCCACGATCGTGTCAAGTAGGATCTTGATATTTACTTCGTGATCCGAACAATCGACGCCCCCCGCGTTGTCGATAAAGTCCGTGTTCGAACGGCCACCATGTAGGCCATACTCCACACGCGCGAGCTGCGTCATGCCCAGGTTGCCGCCTTCTCCCACAACTAGGCACTGCAAATCCTTCGCGTCAACGCGTAGGGCATCGTTTGCTTTGTCACCAACTTCTGTGTGACTTTCCCCACTCGCCTTGACGTAGGTACCGATCCCTCCGTTCCAGAGTAGGTCTAGCTTCGATTTCAGTACCGCGGAGATAAGTTGATTGGGCGTGAGACTTGGTTCATCGATCGAAAACCGCTCACGCATTTCGGGGCTGATCGGAATCGACTTTGCCTTGCGTTCGAACACGCCGCCGCCGCTAGAGATTAAAGACTGGTCATAATCCGCCCAACCGGACCGGGGCAAAGCGAATAAGCGCTCCCGTTCCTGATAGCTGCTAGCCGCATCCGGATTCGGATCGATGAAAATATGCAGATGATTGAACGCGGCGACCATACGAATATGCTTGGACAGCAGCATGCCGTTGCCGAACACGTCGCCAGACATATCACCCACCGCTGCCACGGTGAACTCATCGGTCGATACATTCAGCCCTAGCTCGCGAAAATGTCGTTCCACAGAGACCCAAGCGCCGCGAGCGGTAATACCCATCTTTTTGTGGTCGTAGCCGACGGAACCACCGGATGCAAAGGCATCACCCAGCCAGAATCCGTACTCACCCGCTAACTCATTCGCAATGTCCGAGAAAGTAGCCGTACCTTTATCGGCCGCAACGACCAGATAGGGATCTTCTTCATCCTTACAGACCGTCATCGCCGGGCGATCAACCCGATCCTCATCCCGGTTATCGGTAATATCTAACAAACCGCGGATGAAGGTTTGATAACAGCCAATTCCCTCGGCCTGCGCCTCGTCTCTAGTCATATCCGCTCGCAGACGTTTTGCCACGAACCCACCTTTGGCGCCGACCGGCACGATCACCGCATTCTTTACCTGCTGTGCCTTTACGAGCCCAAGCACTTCAGTGCGGAAGTCTTCCATGCGGTCGGACCAACGCAAACCACCACGGGCAACCTTACCGCCGCGAAGATGGACCCCTTCCACCCTGGGCGAGTACACGTAGATCTCGAACATCGGTACCGGCCGCGGCACCTCGGGAATGTCGCCGGGCTGCAGCTTAAAGGAGAAGTAGTCTTTCGGTATCTCCGGCGCCAACTCCTGAAAGAAGTTCGTTCGCACCGTCGCCTTTATCGCCGCAACGTAGTGACGAATGATTCGGTCCTGGCCGAGGTTTTGTACCTCATCCAGCGCTTTTAAAATTCTTTCTTCAACGGCGAGTTCGCGACTGTCCCGAAAGGAATCGTCGCCATCGAACGTGGGTGAGAAGCGCGTCAAAAACAGTTCAACAATGGCACCGGAAATCGGAAGATGATCAGCCATGGTTTCTGCGATATAGCTGCGCGAATAGGGAAAGCGGATTTGCCCAAAGTAACAAGCGTAGGCGCGCAGCAGCGCAATCTCTCGCCAACCGAGTCGAGAACCCAATAGCAAGCGGTTGAAGGAATCGCTTTCCGCTTCGCCGTTCCAAATGCGAGCGAAAGCGTCTTCAAATTCGTCCTTCACTTGTTTTAAGTTGATATTCGATGCGAGGCTGTAAATAAGGCTGAATTCTTGAATCCAGTACTTCTTGTCGCCGCTACGAACCGGGTAGGCGCGCTCCGCAACCACACGTAGTCCCAGGTTCTCAAGTATCGGCAATACATCGGAGAGGGGCAGTGGCGTCCCGGCGCGGTACATCCGGAATTTGAGATGGTTATCTGCCTCTTCTAACTGGCGATATAAATGCAGAACCAAGTCTTGGTTTTGGCCCAGCTGTTCTAACTTCCCGATGTCCAAGACCGCCACACGAGGATCAAAGTCATCCTGGTAGCCGGCGGCAAAGCCATCGCCGAATTCACGCATCAACTGGGATCCGCGCTCCTCGCCGAAGTCGCCTACCAAGCTATTTCGCAATCGATCACTCCAAGCCAGTGTCGCCTGCACGATTTGCTCCTCTATTTCCTGAAGATCGAACTCGATTGGTTTTCGCGGATCTACCCGCAGCACGAGATACACGCGTACCAGGACCGATTCGGTAAACTGCGTATTGAACTCGGACTCCTCAGCCTCAAAAGAATCGCTCAAAATCTTTTGAATGAGTGCCCTGCGCTGCGTGGTGTAGCGATCACGTGGCATATATAGAAGGCAGCTAACGAACTTACCCTGCGGGTCTTTACGCACAAACAAGCGCGTCTGTCGCCGCTCCTGAATCTCATTAACACCGGAGGCTGTGCGATACAGCTCGGCGGTAGATGACTGAAAGAGTTCATCACGCGGCATGAGCTCCAGCACGCGTTTTAACTCTCTGCCGTCATGGGCACTGTTCGATAAACCGGATTGTTCGAGTACTCGTTCGAGTTTGCGCCGAATGATGGGTATCTCCGTCGGGTCCATCCCATAGACATCCGCGGTAAACAATCCCAGGAAGCGATGCTGCCCGGTGACCTTGCCATCTCCGTCGTACTCTTTTATTTGGATGTAATCTGGATATACCTGCCGGTGCACGCGAGCGCGCGCTCGCGACTTTGCGAAGCTAAGTTGCTTGCGACTCAAATCTTCCTTAGAGATCGCTTTGAGTTCTCCAGACAAGTCCTCAGCCCCACGGGTTTTACGATCACGCAATACGCCCAGGCTCATACCGGGCTTGGCGGTCACAGCGTCAGCTCGAACGCGCAGAAACTCATAGCCTAAGAAGGTAATATGATCCTTACGCAACCAGGCGAGAAACTCGGCTGCCTCTTTGCGATTACCTTCCTCGATCATGGTGCTGTCGACGACGACTCTATAGACCTCCTCCAAGCGCTCGCGCATCGCCGCAAAGTCGCTGACGACCTTATCCACATCTACCAGGATGTCTTCGATGGTTTCGCGCAGCTCTTCCAGATCTTCGAGTTTGCTGTGTCTGGCGATCTCGAAGTAGAGCAAGCTCTCTTCAGAAAACCCCTCGCTAGGACGGCTGCCGGCCGAATCTTGCAGCTTGCGAAGATCACCCGCCTCATCACGATCCGCACGCAAGTTGCAGCTCGCGAGGCAGTGGATATCAATCCCCCGCTGGTTGATTTCGCCGCGAACGGACGCGGTGGCAAAAGGAATATCGCGACATAGAGCAACGAGTACGGTGGAGGAGTTTTCCCAGCCGTGGCTTGCGATATTGGGGTTTAGAATTCGAACCTTTGGTCGCGCCGCGTCCCAGCTCTGCATAAACAACCGGAGGCCGTACGACATGCCATAAAGGTTGTCTGCGGAACGGCCTCTTAGATCTTCTGCAGCAAAACGACCCAGAAGAGCCGATGCGAGCTCGTGCAGGTCCTGTCGGTGTTCGTCGCTGGCATTTTTATCGAACAAAGACGCGGTCTCAGCCAGAAGCGTCTTTTTAAGAGTCTCCCACGCCATGATTTTCCCCCTCATGATG
The DNA here is from genome assembly GCA_039815155.1 of Pseudomonadota bacterium. GTDB lineage: Bacteria > Pseudomonadota > Gammaproteobacteria > Pseudomonadales > Halieaceae > Congregibacter. The sequence goes on along the minus strand of JBCBZV010000077.1, from coordinate 13,635 downwards.
CGGTGTGTGGCCTCGTGGGCGCAGTCTATCGCAAAGGAACGGTACTGCGTCGCTTTTTTTGAACCTTTTCTCCAATTATCAGTCGATTACAGCTGAATTTTTGCTAACTCTTGAGCCCAGAGTTGGCTAAAATCCGACGCCCTCCAGAGGTATCAAACACTTCTTGAGACCGAGTCGAATAGCTAGCGCAGAGGAGCACTCTTGGCCGTCAACGAATTACGAAAACTGGAAGAATGGCTCGACCAACAAATCATTGGTCAAAAGCACCTAATCGAGCGTTTGCTGATTGCACTGATCGCCGACGGCCACCTTCTGGTCGAGGGCGCACCGGGTCTTGCGAAAACGCGAGCGATCAAATCGCTGGGTGACGCACTGGAAGGAAACTTCCAACGCATTCAATTCACCCCTGATTTATTGCCCGGCGACGTTACCGGTACGGAAATTTACCGACCTCAACAAGCAAGCTTTCACTTCCAGCAAGGTCCCGTATTCAGTAATTTGGTGCTCGCGGACGAGATCAATCGCGCTCCCGCAAAAGTACAGTCCGCGTTGCTTGAAGCGATGGCAGAGCGACAGGTCAGCGTCGGCAGCGAGAGCTATGCGCTGCCTAAACTATTTTTAGTGATGGCGACGCAAAACCCGATTGAGCAGGAGGGCACCTATCCCCTGCCGGAAGCTCAGCTGGATCGCTTCTTACTTCATGTGAAAATCGGCTATCCCTCGGCCCAGGCAGAGAGAGAAATACTTCGGCTCACCCGCTCGGAGGCTAGCTCCGGTCAATCGCAGTCGCCTCCTACCGTTACGCAACAGCAGGTCTTTGAGGCACGATCGGAAGTACTCACCATGCACATGGCGGAGGCCGTTGAAGAGTACATCGTTCAGCTCGTGGTAGCCTCGCGAGACCCTGGCCCCTACAGCGCAGACCTCGCCCGCTGGATCGACTTCGGCGCAAGTCCGCGAGCTACCATAGCTTTGGATCGATGCGCCCGCGCGCATGCCTGGCTGCGAGATCGAGATTTTGTTTCGCCCGACGACGTACAGGCGGTCGCACCGGATGTGCTTCGCCACCGCGTACTATTGAGCTTCGAAGCGGAAGCAGCTGGGGTGGGCGCCGACCAGGTGATCGAGGAACTTCTCAGTCTCGTCCCCGCGGCATAAATGACGCTTCTCGACGCAAACACGCCCGCAAAAGGCGCGCAGGTCGACCTGCAACGTCTTCTCGCGCTGCGCTTTGTTGCTCGTCAGTTTGACACGCGCAAACGTCAGCGAGCGCTGGCACAACTTGCGGGCTCCCAGCGTTCCAACTTTCGTGGTCGCGGCATTGAGTTTGAGGAGGTGCGCGGATACCAGCCGGGAGACGATATCCGCGCCATCGATTGGCGAGTGACTGCTAGAACCGGTACCGCGCATACCAAGCTATTTCACGAGGAACGGGAACGTCCCGTAATGCTGGTCGTCGACCAGCGTGCTGCTATGAATTTCGGTTCGACTAACTGTTTTAAGTCCGTACTTGCGGCAGAACTTTGCGCGCTGCTCGCTTGGAGTGCGCTAGACAAGAACGAGCGCGTGGGTGCGCTTCTGATTCGCGAACAAGGTCATTGGGAAATGCGCCCTAAGAACAGTCGGCGCAATGTGCTCGCCCTACTGTCAGCCCTAGCCGATGACAGTACGAACAGCGCAAATGCCGAGTTCGAGGACGCCCACGGTGCATCCTTCCTAGATGGACTCCGGAGCCTCCGACGGGTCGCCAGGCCCGGCTCAAGCGTATTTTTGATCAGTGACTTTTCCGGCGCATTGGAAGCAGATGTGAGACGCGAGTTTTTTCAGCTTGCCCGCCATGTGGAGATTACGGCAATTCATTGCAGCGACCCGCTAGAACAGCATCTACCGCCCGCAGATCGCTACTGCGTGACCGACGGTAAGCATCGCGCTGAGCTTAGTACCGCGTCGCGAAACCTCAGACAAAACTATGCAGACGATTTTGCAGGGAGACTGGAGTCGCTGCGGAGCGATCTCCAGCGCTTGGGCGTACCGCTGCTCGAAGCGAGTACCGAAAGCGTTCCTCTGTCTTTGCTGCGTCAGTTTTTTGGAAACAACTGAGTATGGACCCGCAGACCCTAAGCCAGCTACTCCAACCATTGCGAGAGCCTACACCGGTAACTTGGTGGCCCCCGGCTATTGGGTGGTGGGTGCTTGCGGTCCTACTTCTCTGCGCCTTGGCCTTCTCCGTTGTTCTACTGCGACGCCGATGGAAAAGTGGAGAAGCGTTACGGGCAGCAAAAGCCTGCGTCAAAACACTGCGCTTAGAGAAGCATGAACCGCAAGAACTTGTAGCACGTTTGGTAGAACTCCAACGGCGCCTCAGTATCGCCAGCTGCGGTCGAGCAAGCAGTGCAGGACTCACCGGCAAACCTTGGGCAGAGTTGCTCAACTCGCTGGGGCAGGGGCGCGCAGATTACTTCGATGCCCGCAGCGTAGAACTTGCTTATCAATCGGTCGTGACAGAGCAAGAGAGCCAACAATTTCTAGAGAGCACCGAGCGTTGGCTGCGGGATTTTAGAGCGCACACATGATCACGCTGCTCTGGCCTTTCATCTTACTGTTATTGCCCTTGCCCTGGCTGATACGGCGCCTAGCACCGGCTGTACGTCGCGAGCGGGCAGCGCTTCGGGTGCCGTTTTTCACGCGTTGGGCCGCGCTGGTCGACGCGCAGGGGGAACGTCGTGCGCCACTTGTTCAGCGGTTCCCGATGTTGGCGCTTTGGCTGCTGTGGCTTTTGCTATTGCTGGCGACCGCTCGTCCGATTTGGATCGGCGAGGCGATAGAACTGCCCAATAGCGGAAGAGACCTTATGCTGGCGGTCGATATATCGGGAAGCATGCGTGTAGACGATATGCGCCTTTCGAACGGCGCGGCGCCGCGTATCGATGTCGTGAAAGTACTTGGCGCCGAGTTTATGAGTCGTCGCAGTGGTGATCGTCTCGGTCTGATCCTGTTCGCTAGTCGAGCATACTTACAGTCGCCCCTGAGCTTTGATACGGACACAGTCACGCGTTTCTTACAGGAAGCTCAGATCGGTTTTGCGGGCCAAGAAACGGCGATTGGTGATGCGATTGGCTTAGCCGCCAAACGATTAAAGGAGCGGCCGCAAAGCAATCGAGTTTTAATACTGCTGACGGACGGACAGGACACGGCAAGCACCGTAGATCCGATGGAAGCCGCGCGCCTGGCCGGAAGCCTGGGTATCAAAATCTACACTATCGGCATCGGCGCCGACTCGATGACTTTACCGGGCTTGCTTGGCTCACCGCTGGGCGCACGTACGGTTAATCCTTCCTCCGACCTTGACGAGGGTACGCTCTCGAAGATCGCTGAGGTAACAAACGGACAATACTTCCGAGCCCGAGATCCCGCTGAGTTAGCAAAAATCTACGACATCATAGAGGATCTGGAACCGCTCGAAGTAGAAACCGCCACCTACCGGCCGCAGAAGTCTCTGCTTGCGTTTCCGCTGCTCGGCGCCGTATTTATGAGCTTTGTTTTGGTAGTGCATCGTTTGTTCGTGGAGCGGGGCGCCACAACTACCCGGCGGGTGCTGCCCACATGAACGCGGCCATCGAACAGTTTCACTTCTTACGTCCGGCCTTGTTGCTTGTTTTACTGCCCGCGGTTCCCTTAGCGGTGCTTCTCTGGCGCAGCCGAGGTCGAACGGATGCCTGGTCGCGGGTGATCTCTTCTGAGCTGTTGCCTCACCTACTCAATGAAAGCGGCGCAAAACGAAAGAGCTATGGAATTCCTTTGCTCCTCGCCGCCTGGTGTTTAGCAGCGATCGCCGCCGCCGGGCCCAGTTGGAAACAGCTGCCTACGCCTGTCCTGCAAAAACAGGATGCTCTCGTGCTGCTGGTCGATCAAAGCTACTCAATGCTAGCAGCCGATTTGCAACCATCAAGAACAGATCGTGCGCGCCGAAAACTTCTGGATTTGCTGCAAGAGCGTCGAGAAGGCCTTACCGCCCTCATTGCCTATGCCGGCGATGCGCACGTTGTGGCACCGCTTACCGATGACAACCCAACAATCGCGAACCTTCTACCAGCGCTAAGACCCGAGATGATGCCGCTGCCCGGGTCCGATCCGGTGGACGCGGTGGAGCGGGCAATTGCTCTCCTTGACTCCGCTGGAATTCGCAATGGTCGTCTGCTGCTGGTGACCGACGGCATCAGCGAGCAGGACATCTCCGAAATAGAAGACCGCTTACAAAATCGCCCACTGCGTTTGCTTATTATGGGAGTTGGGACGGAGGTGGGCGCCCCCATTGGCTTACCCAACGGCGGGTTTTTAAAAGATGCATCCGGCGAGATTGTGGTTCCCGCGCTCGATCAACAGACACTCCAAGCACTGGCTAGAGCAACCGGAGGGCGTTACCAGCAGATAGCGGTCGGCGATAGAGATCTAGACGCCCTGCTGGCGGAGGACTTGCTTCTCAACGATGAAGACACGATTAGCCTGGGCCGGCAAGCGGATCAATGGGAGGACATGGCGCACTGGTTTGTGCTCCCGCTTTTGTTCCTTGCCTTGCTAAGCTTTCGCCGTGGTCTAGTGCTGTTACTGCCGCTAATTCTTTGTCTCGAAGCGACAGACGCATCGGCTTTGGAATGGACTGATTTGTGGCTCACTAAGGATCAGCAAGGGCAACGTGAGTTAAGCGCGGGTGACCCTGAGAGCGCCGCCAAACAATTTAAGAACCCAAGTTGGAAAGGTACCGCCGCCTTCGAGGCTGAGGACTATAAAAGTGCCAGCGAAGCGTTCGCAGCGGATCCTACGGCAGACGGCCTTTACAACCTGGGGAACTCTCTTGCGGCCGAGGGGAAATTTGATGCGGCAATAGATGCCTACAAGGAGTCGCTAGCGTTGCAACCAGATCGCGCTGACGCGCAGGCCAACATCGAAACACTCGAACAGCTTAAGCAACAACAGGATCAACAACAGGAGCAACAAAACCAGCAGCAGAACTCGAACCAGGATCCATCGCAATCGCAACAAGACGGAAATGAAGGCGAGTCCTCCGAGAACCCGGAATCGGGAGAAAACAGCGAGGACTCATCACAAGAAAACGCCGACGAGCAACCGCAAGAACCGCGCTCACCGGAGGAGCAGCAAAGAAACTCTTCCTCTCAGGATCAGGACGGATCCGATCCGCAGCAGTCTGAAACGCCCCAGGACGGCAAGCTCGGTGACGACGATGGGGAAGATCGTGAAGCGCCGGCGCAACCCACTCCGCAAATTGATAACAGTGCGATGCAGGAAGATCTCGAACGGGACCAGGCGATGCAGCAGTGGTTGCGGCGGGTGCCCGATGATCCTTCTGGCCTCCTTCGAGAGAAGTTCCGCTACGAAAGCCGCAAGCGCCAGCAGCAAGGAAAGAAGCGTGAAAGCAAGCAGATTTGGTAAGCCCTTTGGTTATCTCCTTACGACCGTTTGGCTTTTATTCAGCCCGCTCGCGGTCGCGAAACTGAGTGCCACGCTGGATCGATATACGATCGCGATGGGAGACACGGTCAGGCTCACCCTGGCCAGCGACGACAAACGAGACCCGGGCAATGCGGATCTCAGCGAGCTTGAAAAACGCTTTGAGATTCTGCAGCGCTCCTCCAGCGTTCGTACGGAAATCGTGAATGGGCAGCGATCGCAGAGCAAAGAGCTTACCCTTGAGTTAACCCCGCGCGCGCAGGGGAGCTTTGTCGTTCCACCCTTTGTGGTAGACGGAATACGCAGCGAAGCGCTGTCCGTGACCGTAGGACCAAAACCTAGAGGGCAAGCCCCAGATCAGCTGGTTGTATTCGAGGCGGAACTGGATCAGGCATCGCTTTATGTACAAGGACAGTTGATTCTTACACTTCGTATACAGCAGTCGGTCAACCTGGACTCACCGTCCATTACCGATCTCACAATCGAGAATGCCTACGTAGAAACGCTCGGCCAAAATTCCTTTCAACGTACGATCGATGGCCAACCCTGGCTGGTGCGCGAGCTGCGTTACGCCATCTTTCCCGAGTCGAGCGGAGAGCTGCTTATTCCAGAGCAGACCTTTTCCGGTCGGCTTGCCTCCGGTAGGAGGACACTCTTTGATTCCCGTCCTCCAGGAAGGCTGATTCGCCGCCAAACAGAAGAACTTCGCATCCCCGTGCGTCCTAGGCCCGCAAGCTTTCCCGGCACGACCTGGTTACCCGCATCGAGGCTATCGATCGAAGAACGTTGGTCGGCACCGCTCGACTCGCTTCGCATCGGTGATTCGGTGACGCGCACTATTACGCTGACCGGCGAGGGCCTGCAAGGAGCGCAGCTACCTCCTCCCGGTGAAAACCTAATCGACGGCCTTCGCAGCTATCCGGACCAGCCGAGCATTAACAACGTAAGTGGTGAGCGGGGCATTACCGGTATTCGCACCGATAACGTGGCATTGGTGGCTGTGCGAGACGGGGTATTTGAAATCCCTGCCGTAGAAATACCCTGGTGGGACACAAAAACGAACACGCTTAAGGTCGCGACTTTACCGGCACGGCAGCTGCTGGTGGCCCCAGCCAACCCCGCCGGTCAAGCTAATGGGCTGAGCCTCTCCGACGGCGAACAAGCGCTCTCGGGTGACGAACAACGACCGCAAGGGGTCGCTGAAGGCCTCAGAAGCAACGCACTGTGGCCGATCGTTGCTGCCTTTTGCGCTATTGGCTGGCTGGGAACGTCCGCCCTATGGTGGATCAGATCACGAACAAGCGGGCGTAAGCTCCCACAGGAAAACTTGCCGGTGCTCGATGCACGGTCCGTGTTCGACGCTTGCCGACGAAACGACCCGGGTGCGGCTCTTTCCTCCCTGCGCAGGTATTTGAGGGCTAGCGGTTTTCGCGGGACCTTAGAGGACTGGGCTGGCGACGCTATAGGGCCGGAACTCTCTCAAGAAATCGGTCTGCTGGAATCCCGTTGTTTTTCCGGCACGGCTCCAGATCAGGAAGGCTGGAACGGCTCTCCCCTCGCAACGGCCCTTAAAAAAGCGGGTTTAGGGAAAACGACTAAGACCGGTGGAGACACTGCGCAGGCATTGCCGCCTCTGTATCTTAGCCGCTCAAACTAGCTGCCTACGGCACCGAGCCGAAAAAACGACACCGTGAGAGTGACTAGGAGCCGCTCTCTCCTGCCTCGCACTCGCTCAGTTACCTCGCTAGCCCGCTAGGGATTTATTCACTACCTCGTACACGTCCCTGGAAAGGCTAGGTAAAGCGGCCAGCCTGTCCAACTCGGCTCGCATGACTTCGCCCAGCACCGGGTAGAAGCGCCAGCGGGTCAGCGGCGTTAGCAGGCGGGACGCGATCTGAGGGTTGCGCTCATTGAGCTCCTCGATCACCGCTCCCAGTAAACGATAGCCAGCGCCGTCTTCCCGATGGAAACCTGCCGTATTCAAATTCGCAAAACCACCTACAAGAGCGCGTATTTTGTTAGGGTTCGCCGCGTCATAGGCCGGATGTTCCATGAGTGCCTGTACCCGGCTGATCGGATCTCCCCTAGTCCGTTCCGCTTGCACTTGAAACCAATGATTAAGCGCGAGCGCCTCTCCACCAAAGCGCTCATAGAAATCGTTTAGCAAATCAGCCGCTTGCTCATCGCTACCCTCGTGCAGAACGATGCGAAGCGCCGCAAGGCGATTGCTGAGATTGTCGGCCCTTCGATATTGCTCGATAGCCAAGTCAACCCCTTGTTCGTGCGCTGCCGAAAAATAGGCCAGCGAAAGGTTGGCCAGCGAACGTCGACCAATTTGCTCGCCGGTAGCGGCATAGAGATCGCTCACCTGGTGCTCTGCATAAAGGGTTTCCCAGGTTGCCGAGAGCGCCGAGGCGAGTGCTGTCCGGAGTGCATTTCTTGACTCGCGAATTGCGTGAGGATGGGCGCCACCGCGATGGCTAGCCAGTTCCGTTAGGTAACTCTCACTGGGAAGGCGGAGAGTTTCGGCACGTATTGCGGGATCCTGCGATCGATCTTCAGCTACCAGCGTAAACGCCCCGGCCAAATTCACATCCAGTGTCCACGGGTTGTCTCTTTGAGACCGTGACTGCCCTTGGTCTTCTGCCGCGGTCGCCTGAAGCTCATCGAGGACGCTCACCAGCAGCTGCTGCATCGCATCCCAGCGCACGAAACCGTCCGCATCACGGCTTGCAAGTGCCGCGAGCTCATCGCGGGAATAGGCATGCTCTATTCGAATGGGAGCCGAAAAGCCCCGTAAGAGCGACGGTATCGGCCGTTCGCTAACACCTTCGAACTCAAAGCGCTGGGATTCCTGGTCGATCATTAATACCGCTTCTAGTTGGTCGTCTGAAACCCGCGCCTCGCCCCCTACTCCCAAATTCAGCGGTAAGTTTCCCTCCGCACCCAATAAACCCATCGCTAGGGGAATCAACAGTGGCTGCTTAGACGCCTGACCCGGAGTCGGTGGCGTGTGTTGCTCGAACTCAAGCGCATAGGTGTGCGCCGACTCGTCCCAGTGGTCTTTAACGGTTAGCTCCGGCGTTCCCGCCTGCGAGTACCAGAGTTTGAAATGGGAGAAGTCCATCCCAGAAGCGTCTTCCATCGCAGACACAAAATCATCGCAGGTTACTGCCTGCCCGTCGTGACGATCGAAATAGAGATCGCTGCCTTTGCGGAAGATCTCTTCTCCCAACAGCGTGTGATACATCCGCACGACTTCCGCACCCTTCTCATACACCGTCAGTGTGTAAAAGTTGGATATTTCAATAAATGAGTCCGGCCGTATCGGATGCGCCATTGGCCCCGCGTCTTCGGCGAACTGCATCGTTCGCATAATTCCCGCATCCTCGACCCTCTTAAGCGCCCGCGAGCCCATATCGGAAGAGAACTCAGCGTCACGAAAAACCGTGAAGCCCTCTTTGAGACTGAGTTGAAACCAGTCTCGACAGGTCACGCGGTTACCGGACCAATTGTGAAAGTACTCGTGTGCAACAACGGCCTCCACACGCTGATAACCCTGATCCGTTGTTGTTTCTGGACTCGCCAAAACACAGGACGTGTTAAAAACGTTGAGGCTCTTGTTTTCCATCGCGCCCATGTTGAAATCATCGACGGCAACAATATGAAAGACATCGAGATCGTACTCGCGGCCAAAACGCTCTTCATCCCACTTCATGGAGCGCTTTAGTGAGTCCATTGCGTGTGCGCACTTATCGAGGTCTTTCTCCTCAACGAGGATCACCAACCGAACCCGGCGCCCGCTCATGGTTACGAACTCGTCCTCTACGCGGCTGAGTGTTCCCGCCACGAGCGCGAAGAGGTAACTCGGTTTGGGGAACGGGTCCTCCCAAACGGCACGATGGCGCCCGTCCGGCAGTTCTTGCTGATGGACTAAGTTGCCGTTGCTTAGGAGCTCAGGACAATCGTTTGCGGACGCATCGATGGTTACTCGATACACAGACATCACGTCGGGTCGATCCGGAAACCAGGTGATCTTGCGAAAGCCTTCCGCCTCGCACTGAGTGCAGAAGAGGCCACGGGAGCGGTACAGGCCTTCGAGGCTTGTATTATCTTGCGGCTTGATACGAACTCTACTCTCGATTCGCCCCCGCTCGGGAACATCAGAGATCTGAAGCATCTCGTCGCGAATGGCAAAGCGGCTCTCTTCTAGTTCGATACCATTGATGGCGAGATACTCGAGTTCGAGTTCCGATCCGTGGAGAACCATGGGCGCATTCACTTCGCCACTTTCACTGAGGCGATAGGTGAGCTGCGCCGTCACGATTGTGTACTCATCGAACAGATCAAAGTGCAGATCGGTATGCTCGATGAGGTAATCGGGTGGGCGATATTCCTTAAGAAAAATCGTTCTCGGCTGCGCATCGCGCATAAGTTTTCTCCTACTTACTCATCACAGCATCGGGGTCAGCAGAGCAACAGAGACCCAGAACGCAATCAGCTGTCGTTCTTGTTCACCCAGCGCAAAGTTTCTTCAGCAGATGGCTCACCACCGCCATTGGACTCATCCGCTGTGCCTATTGATCGGCTTTTTTTCGCCTGGGGATCTTTTGGTGGCAGATACCCGGTTCGTTCTTCTTCCGGCAAATGAACCTGCTCCCAGGTGATTATGGCTCGCAGACTGTTCTCTTTCTGCTCTTGCGACAACGGCTTCCCGTCGGGCCAGCGGCCTGTTGCTACGCTGGCACGCAAGCGCTCCACCATCGTGGGCGACAACGCCTCGACGGCGCTTTGATAGTCTGTAGGGTCGTTCATCGACGAAAATCCTCCGAGCCGGAACGCGGGCCAGAGCCAGTATAGAAAAAACCTTAGCGGCGCTGATACGCTAAGCCGAACACAAGTCCCGCGAGGCAACCGCTCAAGAGGCCACCCAAATGGGCGGCATTGGCGACGGAAAAACCCAGCACATCGCTGACGTCCAGTAAGCAGAAGCCTAGCCACAGCAGCATAAAAAACACCACTTGCCCGGGTGGCTGCAGCATACGCCAGTGGCTGTTCACCAATCCCGCGCACCAGGAAAAACCAAGCAGCCCGTAGACAACGCCAGATAGGCCTCCAAAAAGCGCCGACCCAGCCCAAAGATCTTGCGCAACGTTCCCCACAATAGCGGTCAGAAAGAACAGACCCGCCATGTTTAAGCTACCCAGCGTGGTCTCGATTCGCCGCCCCAAGTCCCAGCACCACAGCGAATTGAAAGTTATGTGCAACCAGCCAAAGTGAAGAAACACCGGAGTGAGCAAGCGCCAGTATTGACCGTTTGCCTGGGTAAAAACCGGTGCACCGCCTTCAATGGTGAAAGGTTCATAGGTGAATAGAGACACGACTACCAGAGGAGCATTGAAGTAGACCAGCACGAAACCCAAGACGCCAAGAGCGATCAAGAGGCTGGTCACCGGGACCCGCAAGAGCGCTGGAAAAACGGAAGAAGATCCACCTCCCCCGGCGAAGGATGCAGCCTGCGATGACTCGGAGGTCGTCACCTGCAAAGCGCCATTCCGCCATTGGCTCAACAGCGCGGCCGCGCGCTCCTTATCTGCATCTGGGGCCAGTTCAACGATAAGCCCACCGGCATCTTCTGCTATTCGATGAGCGATCCGCTCTCGCCACAGAATGACACTAAGCGGACGTAGGTCTTCGTCTAGCGGCGCTCGGTACAGCACATGTTTCATTTCGTGCCTCTTGAACTCAATCTGGACATAGCAACGCCAGCGGATTAAAAAAGACAAGGTACGCTAGCTAACGAGCGCGCTGCTCCACTGAAGCTTGTCGCGACAGCTTGCGTAAAAGCTATAACCCGGAGGGTGCAGCAACGTCAGCACCGCAGGGTTGCGCCGAATCAGCACCGAATCGCCAGGGCGGGCGGTCATCGTCACCTGCCCATCACAGGTGACCGGCGGATGGGTGCGGTTGCGCGCAAGAACATCGATCCGGATCTCTGCATCACCGCGAATCACGATCGGCCGGCTAGACAAAGCATGAGGAAACATCGGGAGCACGAGTAGCGCGTCGAGTGATGGGTGCATGATCGGCCCACCGCCAGACAAAGAGTAAGCGGTCGAACCCGTGGGCGTAGAGACGATTAAACCGTCGGCTCGCTGCCGGTTAACAAACTCCTCATCAATGTACAGCTCCATCTCGATCATCTGCGCCGATGTACCCGAATTCACGACAACATCGTTCAGCGCGTCGCCTTCTGAGACGACCTCACCGTCCCTCAGCACCGAGATATCGAGCAGGAAACGCTCTTTGCTGGAGTACTCCCCCGCCAGCACGGCGCCAATTTGTTCCTCGATCTTATCTGGACTTACATCGGTGAGGAATCCTAATCGGCCTCGATTGATTCCCAACATGGGCTTTCCAAAACGCAACAGTGACCGCGCTGCGCTCAGCATAGACCCGTCACCGCCAAGGACGATCACCAGATCTGAGCGCTCACCGATCTCAGCGCGATCAAAAAGCTCAAGATCGCTGCTCGTCAAACCGTGGAAACGATCTTCGAGCATCGCCTCGGCGCCGGTTTTTTGGATGCATAGTAGTAGCTCCGACAGAACAGCTTCGACGCTGGGTAGCTGGCTGCGCCCGACGATTCCGACGGTGGCAAAGTGTTCTGGCATAGAGAATTGAAACCGGAAAAAACGTTACGCCGACAGTCCGACGTTGTTTTTTTGCAGTACGCGTTCCGCCCGGTAGCTCGACCGTACCATCACGCCTGAAACAACCTCGAGGAAGCCCTTGGCTAAACCGATTTCGCGATACTTTTGAAATTCTTCCGGCGTAACGTAGCGATCAATTGGGTGATGGTTGGCGGTTGGCTGTAGGTACTGGCCAAAGGTCAACACATCTACCTTTGCCTCACGCAAATCGTTCATTGCTTCAAGGATTTCATCATGAGTTTCCCCAAGTCCCAACATCAATGAAGTCTTTGTGAGCACGTCTGGCCGATAGCGTTTGGCGTGAGCAAGCACCGCTAAAGTCTGTTCGTAGCTTGCGCGCGGATCACGAACCGGATGGGTAAGTCGTCGAACGGTCTCTACGTTTTGCGCAAATACCTCTATCCCGCTATCGACCACTGTTTCGATATCGGCAAGCACGCCAAGGAAATCCGGCGTGAGCGCCTCGACGGCGGTCTGCGGATTCAACTCCTTCACCCGGGTAACGCAGGCGGCGTAGTGACCCGCGCCGCCGTCATCCAGATCATCGCGGTTCACCGAGGTGAGCACGACGTATTTCAGATTCATTAGTTGAACGGACCGAGCGGTGTTTTCAGCTTCCTCTAGATCGAGCCAGCCTTTCGGGTTGCCCGTATTCACCGCGCAAAATCGGCACGCTCGGGTGCACACATCGCCCATGAGCATGATCGTTGCCGTCCCGGCGCTCCAACACTCGCTCATATTTGGACATTTCGCTTCCTCACAGACGGTCGCCAATCGATGCTCTTTCACGATCGACTTAACCTGCTCAAAGGTTTCGCCACCGCGAATTCGTGTCCGCAACCACTTTGGTTTTGGGAGGCGCGCGGAACCGCCGGCACTGGCTTTGATGCCATCTTTAATCACGGTCATGCCGCGATCGTTAACAAACTTTTGCCCGGAAGGAAGCGGCTTTACAGCAGCGTCTTGGTCCGCGCGAGCCGCAAACGGGCCGCTGCAGCCACCACCGCTGGCATCATAAAAACCGGCTCTGCCTAATGCGTCACTAGGCGGCGTTGGGTCGGTGATTTGGATGCTTGGAATAAGCTGAGGCTTGTCCACGGTTTACCGTACTTTTCCTATTCAATGCAGTGCCGTTGATGCTCGCTGCACAGTATAACGTTTGCGAAGCATCAGGGGGGCGATAAGTCCACCAGGGGTGCAGATCCACCTTAGCCCAGGTGCAGCCCTTACCCCAGTTTGCGCCCGCCTGATTGCGCCCCTGATTAACGCCCTGATTGACGCCCTGATTGACACCCAGTGACCGCTCTTTTTTCTCTTCAAAAAGTAACTAAACTGGTAGCATCCCCGTCCATTTATTGATAAGACAGGAAGAAAGACAAGATATGTAGCCTAGACATTACATAAACACCTGACTCGCGACCTTACTATTTCACCCCCCACCGGCCTATGGACATTG
>JBCBZV010000273.1:0-2091 GCA_039815155.1 Pseudomonadota bacterium | reverse complement strand
CAGCGCGCCAAACTAGCAAACCCCGCTCTCGCAGAGCCTCGCTTGTGCTACTGCGGCAACGTCGACTGCGTCGAAACGTGGCTTAGTGGACCTGGTATCGCAGAAACTCACAAACGGATTCACGGTAATGATGTTTGTATTAAACAGTTGGGCGCCGCCGAACCGGATGAAAGTCACAGCCTCACGCTCGATATTTACTCAGAGGTACTCGCGAGCGCGCTGGCAAGCGTCATCAACATCGTAGATCCGCAGGCAGTGGTTTTCGCGGGCGGTCTATCGAATGTGGGTAAGATCCTTCGCTTGGCCAAACAGAAGCTGCCCACGCACGTTTTTTCGGATACCTGTAGAACAGAACTGATCGTGGCGGAACATGGCGATAGCAGCGGTGTTCGTGGAGCCGCGTTCCTCTGGAGAGATGGGTAAGGTTGGGGAAGAGTAGCCCGACACCGACTGTCCTCTGTCCTCTGTCCTCTGTCCTCTGTCCTCTGTCCGCTAGCGTAACGACGAAGCCGTTCGCCCAGCTTCAATTGAAGCCATTCGGGTTTTGCGACTGCCAGCGCCAACTGTCCACGCACATAACATCGACATCACGCTCGGCCCGCCAGCCGAGCAAGCGCTCTGCAAGAGATGGGTCAGCAAAGCACTCGGCCACATCACCGGACCGGCGGGCAACAATCTCGTAAGGCACATTCCGGTTACTCGCTCTTTCGAAGGCGGACACCAGTTCAAGCACACTCGAACCGGCACCCGTACCAAGATTAACGGTCAGTGGCGCTGCCTCCTGCCAAGCAGCGAGGGCTCTCAATGCCAAAACATGGCCCTCCGCCAAGTCTACGACGTGTATATAGTCGCGAACACCTGTGCCATCTTTAGTAGGGTAATCGCCGCCAAAGACACTGAGCTTTTCCCTTTGACCCACCGCGACCTGCGACACGTAGGGCATGAGATTGTTTGGAATGCCTGTCGGGTTTTCTCCAATCAGACCACTATCGTGGGCGCCTACTGGGTTGAAGTAGCGAAGCATAGCCACTTTCCAAGAAGGATCGGAGCTGACGAGGTCAATCAAGATATCCTCGATAATCAGTTTGCTTCGTCCATAAGGATTGGTCGCGCTGCGAGGGAAATCCTCCGTAATAGGCACAGAGGCCGGATCGCCGTAAACGGTCGCGGACGAACTAAACACTAGGTTCTTAACACCAGCCTTGCGCATCGCGTGCAAGAGGTTGATGGTTCCACTGACGTTATTATCGTAGTACTCGACAGGACGGGCCACGGACTCACCTACCGCTTTCAATCCGGCAAAATGGACCACCGCATTAGGCTGTTCCTCAAGTAACGCTCGCGTGAGAGCGTCCTTATCGCGGATATCGACCTGATGTACATTCGGTTTAGTGCCGGTAATTTTCTCCAGCCGATCGAGCACCTTCGAGGAGCTATTGGAGAAATTATCGAGGAGAACCACATCACAGTTTGCTCCAAGGAAAGCGACGTAGGCATGAGACCCGATATAACCTGCTCCGCCTGTGAGTAGGACTTTTGTTGACGATGGTCGACTCATGGCTGCTTACCGATTTTAGTGGCGAGACCCATGATGACTCAGTTGTAATCCGGATGCTGCATTCTATCGTTCTGCTGCTGCATGACTGAGACCGTCGTCACAAGCGACAGCGGTCTAAACCACGCGTTTGAGAATGGCTGTGTGAATCCTCTTTAACCCTAGGAAAACCATCGCTACCATTGAAGACCAACGGAACGAAGCATTTAAAGATGAACATACTGGTTACCGGCGCGGCAGGGTTTATTGGCTTTCACCTGTGCAAACGCCTTTTAGCGGACGGTCATAGTGTCACCGGGCTTGATAGTCTAAATGACTACTACTCGGTGGATCTAAAAAGAGACCGACTCAAGCGCTTAACGGGGGAGGAACAATTTACTTTTGCGCAACTTCACCTGGAAGACCACAACGCTTTAAAAGCACTTTATGCTTCGGCCCACTTCGATGCAGTGGTCAACCTAGCTGCCCAGGCGGGTGTGCGTTACTCAATCGAAAATCCGCACGCCTATATCGATAGCAACGTGAACGGCTTCATT
>JBCBZV010000247.1:0-3376 GCA_039815155.1 Pseudomonadota bacterium | reverse complement strand
TGGTTTTTTGCCATTTGTCCCTGACGGAGCAAAGGAGCAGCTAGTTGCGCAGTTATCGCTCAATGCATCGTCTTACTATCTTCGGTATTCAGAAGATCTTCTAGGTCCGCTTCCTGAAAGACGTAGCGTTGATTGCAAAACTCACAATCCATGGTGATTGAACCCTGTTCCTGCAAGATATCGTTGATTTCCGGTGCGCCGAGTGTGGCCAAGGCATTTCTAGTCCGCTCGGCATTGCAGGAGCAACTGAAATGGACCGGCTCGGCCTCGAACAAACGGAGTGAGTCTTCGTTGAAGAGTCGACACAGAAGCTCTTCATCTTGCAGCCCAAGCAGTTCCTCGGGTCGCAGCGTGTCACTAAGAACTGTTAGTCGTTCGAATTCGTGGCTTCTCCGCTCCGGGTTCGGCTCCAGCTGAGGAGGAAGTTGCTGAATTAATAAGCCAGCGGAGCGTCGCCCACTGCTGCATAAATAAATTCTCGTCTGTAATTGTTCTGATTGGGCAAAGTAGTTGTCGATGCAGGTAGCTAGGTTGGCGCCATCAAGCGGCACTATGCCTTGGTAGCGCTGGCCCTTTGCGGGGCTAATCGTCAGCACGAGCTGTCCATCGCCCAGTAGCTCAGAAAAGGTACCGCCCATCACTTCCTGAGCACCACGAGCGATCGCGCGCAGAGACATGGTGCTGCTGCACTCGGCCATGATCAGCGGTATTTGCCTTTGGCTTCGGGCCTGAACGGTGAGGCTGCCTTCGAACTTCAAATTGCTAGCCAGGAGCACAGCAGCCGCCATAAATTCGCCAAGAAGGCGTCGCACCGGTTCTGGATACGCATGAATTGCGCTGACCTCTGCGAGTACGCTTTGCAGGTGCACGATCTCCCCTCGAGCGTCTAAGTCCTCAAATAGAAATCGACGTTTGCCATCTAGCAAATCTTCACTCGTGTGTAGTTGCATGCTCATTCTGTTTTGCTTTCGTAAGTCACAGCGCCGTACCCGTCGATCTGCTCCTGCGATCCACTAAGGCCCAAAACAGTAGTGTAAACGAGTGACATATTCACTTTCGCTGGTCGGGCAAAATGCACGGATTCTGCAAAATTGCGCTGCGTTGCCCAGGTATAGTGCCTTCATGCGCTGGTCACTCGCTCTTCAATTAGTGCTCGCGATTATGGGCCTTACGCTGCTGGTGCTGTTAGCAACGCTGCTCCTCGCACGCTGGAGTTTCGAACGAAGCTTCGTCGAATACGTGGGTGCGTTGGAGCGAACGCGCTTACAGGCGGTCGGTGAGGCGCTGCTAGAGGCATACGACCCCAGCTTAGGCTGGACGTCCGTTACGGAGCGAGAGTTCCAACGGGCGGTGCGTGTGTTACCGCTGGATTCGCGTCGATCAGGACCTCCTCTCGGTCGTCCCGCAGGCGACCGCCGCGGTCCGGGAGACAGGGAGATTCGAGTCCAGACCCATCCAGCGCCAGCGCGTCGGCCACCGCCACCGAGGGGCCCCGCCTCCCGTTTATTGCCGACCGCTTTGTTTGATGCCGATGATCGTTTGCTAATGGCATTTCGGGCGCAAGAACTCGACGAAAGTGAGGACTGGGTCGAGCACAGCCTTACCCTGAACGGTGCGATCATAGGCTCGCTCCGCAGCCTGCCACGGGTTCGTCTCGAAGGAACGCAAGAGACGGTGTTTTCACGACAACAGCGCACGGCAAGTATTGCGATTTTTTGCGTAGCTATGCTTTTCGCGCTCGCCTTGTCCTTGCTCCTTGCACGCCGCCTACTTAAACCGCTTCGATTAGCCCAGGGTGCGCTCGGAAGATTAGCAGACGGCAACTACGGTGAGAGTTTCCAATCGCGGCGCCGGGATGAGCTTGGCGACCTTGTACGCGACATCGACAAGTTATCGATGACTTTGGATCGCAACCGGGACGCGCGCCAACGCTGGATAGCTGATATCTCGCACGAACTTCGCACCCCAATCGCGCTGCTTAAAGGGGAACTCGAGGCGATTGCTGATGGTATAAGACGTTTCGACGAGACACAGCTGGTCTCACTTCAAGCAGAGGTAGAGCGGTTGGCAAAGCTCGTCGATGACTTGTATCAGCTTTCCCTGGCCGATGTGGGAGGGCTGCGCTACGAATTTAGTTCGTTGAACATAACTGAACTGTTGCAAGGTCTGCTCGCGGAACAGCGGCATCGCTTTGAAGGAGCAGGGTTGCGAATGAGCTCGGAGCTTGCGCAGGACTTGGTGATCAACGGCGACGCGCAACGGCTGGATCAGCTGTTTCTGAATCTGCTGGAAAATAGTCGCGCCTACACGGATTCTCCCGGGCAAATACACGTTTGTTTGCGCAGTACGGATGCTAGCGTGCTTATCTCAATCGAAGACAGTGCTCCAGGGGTTGAAGAGTCACTGCTGGACCAGCTATTTGATCCCTTGTTCCGTACCGAATTGTCCCGTAGTCGACGGACCGCTGGCGCCGGGCTAGGCTTGGCCATATGCCGCGCCGTGGTAGAGGCCCATAGCGGAACCATAAGCGCAGAGACTTCCTCGCTCGGTGGCTTGGTGGTGGAAATTTGCCTGCCCAGAGGAGATTGAATGTGCAGCGGGTTCTAATTGTTGAAGATGAAGAAAAGCTAGCCGTGCTAGAGCGAGACTATCTTCTGCAAGCGGGTTACGAAGTCAGTATGCGGCACGAAGGAACGGGTGTCGCCAAAGAAATCATTGAAAGGCCGCCGGACCTGGTAATTTTAGACTTAATGCTGCCCGGCGAAGACGGTTTGTCGATTTGCCGCGCCGTACGGGCGGAGAGCTCGGTGCCAATTATCATGGTAACCGCTCGAGTCGATGAGATTGATCGCCTGCTTGGGCTGGAGCTCGGTGCAGATGACTACCTATGTAAGCCGTTCAGCCCCCGAGAACTGGTTCTGCGCGTCCGAGCCATTCTCAAACGCAGTGCTGGGGATGTGTTCGGCTCTGATGCGCTACTCAGCCATGGGAAAATCCAACTTGACCGCGAGCGGCATGCTTGTCGAAGGAGCGGCGAGCAGCTTGATTTGACGCCTGTTGAATTTCGTATGTTAGAAGCTCTGATGGAGCGGCCCGGTAGGGTGCTTTCTCGTGCTCAACTCATGGATGTAGCCTATCAAGATCATCGCGTTGTGAGCGATCGGACGATCGATAGTCATATGCGCAACCTGCGCCATAAGCTAGGTGATGGCAGCGATGCTAATGCCGATGAAGACTCGCTAATTCGCTCCATCTACGGTGTGGGTTACGCATTGGACTGATCCGCTCCGGGTTCTATTGCCATCGTGCAGAAGCTCAGGGGTAGGGGTAGGGGTAGGGGTAGGAGCTGGACAGTGCAGGCTAGCTCAGGGTGCGA
>JBCBZV010000033.1:0-36575 GCA_039815155.1 Pseudomonadota bacterium | reverse complement strand
GGGACAAATGGCAAAAAACCAGTTGTGCGAACTAGCTCGCGCATCGCCGGTTCACATAGGAACGCGGTTTGGACATAATAGCGCCCGCATTTTTGTCCTCCGCTTCTCTCCAACAACCCTGTTTATCAGAAAAGTTAAGCAGAAAACGGATTGCTTAAAACCTTTCGACCACGACGATATAACCGAAGATCTTAGAAAAATCCAATAGAAACAGATGCTTACTCAGTTACTCTTGTGTCTAAGATTCGGTGGTCGGGATTACAGCTAGGATCAAGGCAGCGGACACACTTAGCAAAATGCCCCTCTTTAAGCACAGGATAGCAAGCGCATGAGTCCCACCCAGTCATCTCCTCGGGAGTTTTTGGATCTAACCCCCGCAGAATTCGTTGAAGAGGCTCTTCGGCGCGGCGAAGGCAGCCTAACGGATACGGGAGCTTTGCTAGTTACCACGGGGAGTCGTACTGGCCGTTCTCCGAAAGACCGCTTCATCGTCAAAGAACCGAGTTGTGAAGACGCGGTAGATTGGGGCGACGTTAATCTGCCCTTCGATGCGGACCGCTTTGACGCTCTTTGGGATCGAGTGGAAGCTTCTCTGGGGGACAAAGATCGCTACGTGTCCCATCTACACGTGGGCGCTAACCCAGAACACTATCTGCCGTTGAAAGTCACGACGGAATGGGCCTGGCACGGTCTCTTCGGTCGCAACATGTTTATCAAGCCAGAGGAGTACAACCACGGACGCAAACCCGAATGGTCGATCATCAATGCCCCAGAGTTTGTGTGCGAGCCGGAGCGCGATGGCACCAGTTCGGAAGCGACTGTCATTGTCCATTTTGGTCAACGTAAAATTCTGATCGCCGGCATGCATTACGGCGGTGAAATGAAGAAGTCCGTTTTTTCCGTGCAAAATTTTTTGCTGCCAGAGAAAGACGTAATGAGCATGCACTGCTCTGCGAACGTGGGCGAAGACGGCAGCACAACCTTGTTTTTTGGCCTCTCAGGCACCGGCAAGACAACACTCTCCGCAGACCCATCTCGCTACCTCATAGGGGACGACGAACACGGCTGGGCCAAAGGCTCTGTGTTCAATCTTGAGGGCGGTTGCTATGCGAAGACAATAAACCTGAGCCAAAAGAATGAACCGATAATCTGGGACGCTATCAAGTTTGGTACCATCGTCGAAAACATCGTAGCCGATGACAATCGGCACGCTGACTACGCAGACACAAGCCTTACGGAGAACGGGCGCGCCTGCTACCCACTTATTCATGTGCCAAAGCGAGTCGAAAGCAGCGCCGGTGGTGAACCCAACTGCGTGGTATTCCTGACCTGCGATATATCTGGTGTGCTGCCCCCCGTATCGATCTTGTCGAAAGAGGCGGCCGCATTTCATTTTCTCAGTGGCTACACCGCTCGTGTGGGATCAACTGAAATGGGTGGAGAAGACGGCATCCACCCGACCTTTTCCACCTGCTTCGGTGCACCCTTTATGCCGAGACCCGCTGGTGAGTATGCGGAGCTACTCATGAAGCGAATTGAGGATTTCGGAAGCCAGGTGTTCTTGGTAAACACTGGCTGGACCGGCGGTTCCGGCGCGCCTGGCGGTACCGGTTCACGCTTCCCTATTCCCGTTACCCGCGCGGTCATTAACGCGGCGGAAAGCGGTGCACTAGCCTCCGTAAACCGAGGGCACCTAGACATTATGAATCTTGATTTCCCCGCGGAGATACCAGGCGTGGAATCGAGTTATCTCAATCCGAGAGAAAACTGGGGTAATGCGGAAGCGTACGATTTAGAAGCGCGGAAGCTCGCGGAGCTTTTCCAAAATAATATTTCTCGCTTCGATGTCTCCGACGCCATCATAGCCGCGGGACCGCAGCTATGAGCTATTCGCGGCGCGAAGGATCCTAGCCAATCAGGGCTGCACCAAGGGGTTCTCTGGCCTCTCTTGCTCGCCAGGTGTGCTCCGAGACGCAGCGAAATAGTTCGTAAGGTTCTCACCGAATAGATAAAGGCAAGGCACCAAGAACAAGGTGACGCCCGTCGCGAACAAAACTCCAAACGCCAAGGAAGTCACCATAGGGATCAAAAACTGCGCCTGAACGCTGGTCTCCGACATTATTGGCAGTAAACCCACAAAGGTTGTGATCGAAGTTAATATAATTGGCCTAAAGCGATCTTCGCCACCCTGAAGCAGCGCGTCTTTAAGAGCCATCCCCGAATCCCGCAGTTGATTGATTCGATCGATTAGGACCAGGTTGTCATTCACAACCACACCAGCGCACGCAATAACCCCCATCAGCGAAAATATGCTGATTTCCCAATCCAAAAGCATGTGCCCAAAGATCGCCCCCATGATCCCAAAAGGGACGGCGGTCAACACCAGCAGCGGCTGCCAATAGGACCCAAAGGGAATTGCCATGAGTGCGTAGATCACCAGCATGGCCAGACCCATCAGTTTAAGCATGGACGAGCGAAAGGCCGCTTCTTCTTGGAGTTCGCCATCGAGCTTTAAGGTCAGACTGGGAAAACGGCTTTTCCATTCGGCGTAATAGTCTCGAAGGAGTACTGCCGCAACAGCGCGCGGATCAGCACCGCCGGCAGCGACGTCAGCGCTGACTTCTAGCACGCGCTTCCGATCTAGCCGTTCTATACGCTGATAGCCCGGCTCGAAGCGCACCGAAGCGACCGTGTCAAAGGGCACTTCAGCGCCCTGTGGGGTGCGAACGCGCATAGCGGAGAGCGCATCCACGGAAAGACGATCCTCTTCCGGATAACGAACCATCACCCGCACGTCTTCTCGTGGCATGGGAATCCGCTGTACTTCTGCACCATAGAAACCCTCACGGACCTGACTGGCCAGGTCAGCCAGCGTAATTGATAGGTTCTCCGCGGCCGGTTTGAGCTGTAACACCACTTCTTCCCGGGGCGTGTCCAGGCTATTACTGATGTTGTAAACGCCAGGAAACTGCCCGAGAGCCGACTCCATTTCGTTCGAAATCGCCTTTAGTTCTTCTACACTATCGGCGGTCGCGATAAGGCTAATAGGCTTGCCCAAGCGGTTAATCGTGTAGTCGACTTCTAAGGACTTTGCTTCCGGAACCGCGCCAACGGCAGCCTCCCAACGCCGTCCAAACTCTTTCGAATCGACCGTATCGGAGAGCAACTCCACCGTAACGTTCAGGGAGGATGTTTCCCCTCTCGAGTAGACGTGCCCAATAGCAGGCCCGCTGACCGTATGTTCCGGAGCAGCGTTGTACTCAGCTTTGAGCTGTTCAGCGGCAACCTCAACTCGCTCGAGGATCGTCAATGTATCTGAATAGGCGCCACCCTCAGGCAGGGTAACCAGCAGTTGAACGTTATCCGAATTCACAGTGGGGAAAAATCCAGTCCGCAGCCAGTCACCTAGATAGAGCCCAAGACTAAGCAACAGCGCAAACAAGAATCCGGCACAAACTACCGGATAGGCCGCGAGGGACTTCTGAAGCGTCGGTCGGTAATAGCGCTTTGCCGCCACGACCATGCTGTAAGCGATCTGCTCTCGGAGGGCTTCCAAGCGCCGTAAAAAGGCAAAACGACTCTGCCGTTGAGGGGGCATGTGGGCCAGATGGGGCGGCAGAATAAGTAGCGACTCTACTAGCGAAAAGGCAAGCGCTAGAATCACAACAACGGGTATACCAATCGCGGCCCTAGCCATATCTCCCGGTAAAAAAAACAGCGGCACGAAGAAAATCATCGTACTGATCACCGCGTAAACAACCGGTTTTAAAACACTCGTGGCGCCCTTTATTGCTCCGTCGACTCCCCCTGCACCGGCAGTTTGCTGAGCGTGTATCGCTTCACCCACGATGATTGCATCATCGACGACGATGCCGAGAATCAGCAAGAAGGCAAATAAAGTCAGCATATTGAGACTGACGGGGGTGTACTGCAGTAGAAATAAGGCACCGAGAAATGCAACTCCAATCCCGACGGAAACCCACATGGCCAAACGCGGTCGGAGAAATAGCATGAGCACGATGAACACCAGGGCCAGACCGCCGAGCCCGTTCTTAAGCAGCGTCTCTACCCGGCCCCGAAAAGGCGTGGCCGAGTCACGCCATACGGCCAATTCAACACCGTCCGGAAGTAGCTCACTTTGCCTGTCTGCCCAGGTACGCACTACGGAGCTTGTTTGCAGAACATTCGGGTCTTCACTCACAAAAACGGTGAGATTGTGGGAAGGCTGATTATTAAACCGCGTGCGAATATCAAGATCTTCAAATCCGTCGACAATAGTTGCGACGTCGCCAAGGAGTACTTGTGAACCATCGCGCTGGGTGCGTAGAACAATTCGTTCGAAGTCGTCTTTTGTGTAGGCCTGGCCTTTTGTTTGAAGCTGTATATCGCCACCGCTCGCTTTGATTGCACCAGCGGGCAAGCTCAAGGAAGAGCCACGTATGGCTGCTACGACTTCGCTGAACGTCAGTTTTAAGCGCCGAAGTTGGTACTCGGAAAGCTCGATGGATACTTCGTAGGGTCTCGGCTTCGAGACTTCTACCGTTGAAACCCAGGGCTGGGCAGATAGATCATCTCTAAGATCCTCGGCGATCTCTTTGAGCGCTCGCTCGCTAACGTCGCCGAACACAGTGGCGGTCACCATCATGTGGCGAAAGGCCAGTTCGCTCACCACCGGTCTTTCCGAATCAGTAGGAAAAGTATTGATCGCATCGACGCGGTTTTTGATGTCCGCCGTCAAGCGCTGCGTGTCGTAACCATTGGCAGCCTCGACTAGAACTTGGCCCACCCCTTGCTCCGCCGTGGAGCGGATCTCTTTAATTCCGTTTAAGTCGTGGATTGCCTCTTCTATGCGTATACAGATTTGCTCCTCGATCTCCGACGGACCCGCGCCAGGATAGGCTAACGAAATACTTACCTGATTGATCTCTGCATCGGGAAAAAACTGCTTGTCCAGTGCCGGTACGCCCAAGAAGCCACCGATAACCAGTAAGGTCATTAGTAGATTTGCCGCAATCGGATTGGCAACGAACCAGCGCACAGTCCCGCCCATAGCTACGGTACCCCGTGAGCAAATTGATTAGCGGGTTGGGGCGTTACAGTCATTCCCCCAACCAGCAGTGCATCTTCATCCACGACGACTCGCTCGCCACTCTCCAGGCCCCGGAGCCAGACACTGACGCCGTCGCTATAAACAGTCGTCACGCTTCGATCGAAGACCCTACTTTCTCCATCTACCAGGAGTACATGATCATCCGTACGCAACGCCGAGCGAGGGAGGCGCGCGATGAGAGCTAAGGGTTTGCCCTCTATTTCAGCCTCCACAAAAAGTCCTGGAAGCAGAGGCGCTTGTCTGGATGCAAAGGGCTGTTCGACCGTCGCTACCGCGTAGATCGATCTACTTTGCTCGTCAATTACTGGATCGGTACGAGAGATCTGGGCAAGCCACTCTACCGACTCTCCTCCGAGCGTCGCGCGCAAAGTTACGCGCGGCGAGCGCTCGCCCTCGCCGGTTTCTAGTGAGTACAGCGGTAAGTCGAGAAGTGCTAGTTGTCGATCGGTAATAGGCAGACGCACCTGCGCTCTTTCCGTCCCGTAAGCCCGCGCGATAGCGGCCCCGGTAGTCACGAATTGGCCAAGATCAACGGATTTTTCGACAATACGTCCAGGAAAGGGAAGGCTGATAGAGGTACGTCGCAGATTCAGCTCCGCAGTCTCAAGCTCGGCCCTAGCCGCCTTTAGGGAAGCCTTTGCGGCGACAATTTGTGGCTCCCTCAAGAATAACGCATTGGCCTTAGTGCTCCCGAGCTCTCGCCACTCCCGGCGCGCTTGCAGCGCTCGACCTTCTTCCTCGGCGAGGCTACGCTCCGCACTGGCCACCTGTGATTCGGCGCGAGCGATGGCAAGCTCGTAGTCGGAGCGTTCAAGTTGAACCAGCGTCTCCCCTGCCGCGAAAAAACCGCCCGCCACAAAATTTGGATTCACGCTTTCGACACGGCCAGAGACTTGACTGGTAAGTGTTAGCTCGGTTTCCGGCTGCACCGTCCCTTGGGTCACCACCGAAATGCTCATGGTTTCGGGCGCGGCCGGAACAAAACGCACCAGCGGAGGGGTAGGTTTAGCTGGCGGCGTTGGGCTCGGGTCCGGTTTCGCGATGATGAGCGTAACCGCAGTTGCGAGTCCTCCAGCTGCGATCAGTGTCGCACTAATCCAGTAACGCCAACTGCCGGACTGTCTATGCATTGCTTGCAAAGTTATTTCCTTCAGGACTTTTAACGTAAGCAGTTACTAACAGAAAGGTCTGCGCTCACGTCTAATGTCGATAGTACGCCTAGCTTATCAAGCCAGATGCCCTTTAAAACGACAGATTTGTGAGAGAAAAGGCTCAAATTAGTATGTTTATTCTAGTTTTTCTCTCTATCTTTCGCTTCATCAGGACGGAAGAGCGCTCACCAGGGCTCTGTTCTTGGGCAAGGAAAGGAACTAGCGCTCAAAAAACGAGACGACACGAATAACCGTGGGTCTTGCCGAAAAGTAACAACCAAAGTGCAGAAACCTGCATAGCAAAGGAGTAGAGGAAAATGGCCGCACAAGCGAAAAAGACCACTGCGAAGCGAAAGACAACGGCTCGTAAGACGACAGCCAAGCGCAAGCCAGCAGCCAAGGCAAAGGTGGACACCAGTCTGCAAACAAAAGTCGGCGAAGCTAGCCGCGACGCGTTTCTTGCAAGTCTGGGTTTTTACGGTATGGCTTTCGACCAGGTTCAAGACCAGCTGAAGAGTGTCGAAACCACTCTTAGCAGCCGTCGCAAGAAAGCCGACAAGCTTTATCGGGACATGGTCAAGCGCGGCCAGAAGGTTGAGAAGTCAGCCAAGAGCGCCATCGATGACCTGGAACTTCCGAATCTAGAACTCGCTTCTTTCGACCGAGCGGCGATCGATGCTCGCATCGAAAAGGCGAAGGCTCGCTTCGAGCAGCTCAAAGAAACTGTCGGTATTAAAGCAGCGGCGTAAGTCGCTCACCGGGTTCACTGTCCCCGACCTGGGGATACTTTTGGGGCCACTTTGTGGCCCCTTTTTTGTGTCCTGCGATTGGTCGCGAAACAAGCACACCATCGAAAGGTGTGCCGCCGACTATTAGCCGCTACACTTTTATCCCTCTGTCGGATCACAGCCGATTTTGTTGTGCGGCGACAGCTAGCTCTTGAATGAGACTTTAGGTCCTTCTTCAAGTGGAACGAGATCGGCAAGCAAAACGAGATCTACAGAGAGAACAACTACAATCTCTGCGACAAATACTGCAACAATCACCTCAATAAGGGGACGCACTTATGGCCGACAATAAAAATAAGAGTTCCGACAAGGTCACAGACAAAGCCGGCGAGATCGCAAAAAACATATGGCTTGCGGGCGTGGGCGCCTACGGCAAAGCGGTTGATGAGGCGCAGGGACGCCTGGAAAAGGCAGGGGTAGAACCGCCCAAGCTTTTTCGCGAATTGGTGAAGGCCGGCGCAGCTTTAGAGGAAGAGGCTCGGGACGCGATTGAGGCGGGTCACGCTGCTCGCAGTTCCGTGGAAGAACGAATTAATCGGGTCCGGGAAAATTTTAACTTGCAGCGACCCGCTCGGGGCGAAGATCTGCTTGCACTTCACGAGAAGATCGACCGCCTTAATAACAAGGTAGACGCATTGAGCGAGGCTTTGAGTGCAAGTGGCGCCCTCAAGAACACGCGCAAACCTGCTGCAAAAAAACGCAAGACAGCAGCAAAAGCGAAGAGCAAAACAACAGCCTCGAGAGCGCGAACAGCATCCACTAAGGCCGCGCCGACCGCTGCAGCAAAAAGCGTTAGGAGCCGGACTGCCGCGAAGAAACCGTCAAGCGCAAAGGGCGGTAGGCGCTAGGCAATTTAACGCAGGGATATTTCCGTCGACGCATAGACGATTGCCCTCAAGCTTTGCTAGCCAAAGTCAGCACCCCACGGACCAGTGAAAACTCGCGATCGAATTCTCGAATGCAGCCTGCGACTCTTCAATGAGGAAGGTGAGGCCAATATCACGACCATCGATATTGCCAATGAGCTTGATATCAGTCCCGGCAACCTCTACTACCACTTCAAAGGCAAGGACCAAATCATCGAAGAACTCTTCGCGCAATACCAAGTCGCGCTAAGTCAAACTCTAACTGCGCCCTTGGCGCAGCCCTTGCACTCAGAAAAGGGGGCGGTGGAGGACAATTGGTACTATCTCTACGTGGTCCTTGAGGAGCTCTACCAGTACCGTTTTCTCTATCACAATATGGATGATCTACTTCGACGCTACCCTAAATTAGTACGCGGCCTCCGGCAGATTGTTGGCCATAAGCGAGCGGCCCTAACCGCAATTATTGAAAGCCTATTGGAACAGTCGCTTATCGACCTACCGGAAGCGCAAGTCGAGGCGCTCATTGAAAACATGACGCTCCAGCTTACCTATTGGCTCAACTTTGATCGACTCTTGAGGGACGAACGTGATGCGGAACTGTGTATCCACCAGGGTGTGTTGCAGCTGCTCACCATGATTGCCCCTTATCTTGGTGAAGAGCAGTTAAACTTCTATCGCGAATGTGAGACGATTTTTTCTAGCTTGTTGCAGGGCTCTCAGGATTTAAAAGATTAAAAAGCCTTGGGCGCTCCGCCGACAAATAACGTAGGCTCACGACAACAGCATCATCCGCAGAAGCATCTGCTATTTAAGGAGCAAGTGAATGAGTATTTCCGTTGGGGACAAACTTCCTGAAGCCACTTTACAGACCATGGGCAAGGAAGGCCCTACCCCGATTACAACCAGCGCTATTTTCTCTGGTAAAAAAGTAGTTTTGTTCGCTGTACCCGGAGCCTTTACACCCGGGTGTTCGGTGACGCATCTCCCAGGTTATGTGGTGAATGCAGACAAAATTCTGGCTAAAGGCGTAGACACGATTGCCTGTCTTTCCGTGAACGACGCCTTTGTCATGGGCGCCTGGGGCGAAGCACAAAATGCGGAACACATTCTGATGCTGGCCGACGGCAATGGCGATTTTACCCAGGGGCTCGGACTAGAGCTGGACGGCCGAGGGTTCGGGATGGGTACTCGCAGTCAACGCTACGCAATGATTGTCGATGATGGAACGGTCACTTTGTTGAATGTGGAAGCGGGTGCTGGAGTAGAGGTCAGCGCTGCGGAGGTCATTCTCGAAGCGCTCTAGTTCTTAATCGCATTCGGGCCGCTCGTGTCTTTTGGTCGCGCGGCCTGTCGTTAAGAACACGAACTACTCCCCGATCGGCTAGACGCTGTTCCCGTCAAAAGGGTCTGGCGACGCTAGCTGCATAAGTATGCCAGCACCAATCGCAAACAGGCAGTAGGCTAAGAAATACCAAAAGCCAATCTCTAAGCGGGCGTCCATTAGAAGCAACTCGCCCATATGATTGGAAGCACTCCCGGCCATAAAGGCGATAAGCATCGCCATAACGAATACGTCGGCCATAGACCACTTCCCCAGGTAGGAATTGATCCGGATTAATTTGCCTCCGAGCGGGGTAGCGACGAGCAGCGCGAGTAGTTGAAGAAGCAGCTTTAGCACTGGTACAACTACACTGAAACTCACAATCAGCACTGCTACGAGCAAATTATTGCTTTCGGCCAGCTCCTGCGCCATACCCAGGATTGAACGGGTGCTTCTGTAGGCTTCGACTCTCCCCTCAAGCTGATCCAGACCAAGAAAGCGTGACATCATGGTTAGCATATCCCGCGACTGGCCGTTGCCGTCACCGGCGAGCACATCGATCCCGAACTCCGCCAAGGCGGATTTTTCTAACTCGCCGCTGAGGGTCAAAACCGGCTGGGTGACTCCCGGGTACAACAAAGCCAGTGAAATCAGAATCAAGACTATCGTCAACGCGCGTAAACGAGGTGTCATCAGGTCATCACCAAATAGCACACCACGGAAACGATACCTGCGGCAATGAAGTTCAATAGAAATCCTTCGCGAGCCATTCGCTTAATGGCGATCATGCCGGAGCCAAATACGACGGTGTTCGGCGCAGTGGCCACGGGCAACATAAACGCGCAGCTAGCACTGATTGCGGCGGGCACCATAATCAACTCCGGCGAGACGTTTGCAGCTAAAGCAGCCGCCGCCAGGACGGGCATCAGAAGCGTTGTACTGGCCGTATTGCTCGTAGCTTCAGTCATAAACGTCACCACTAAGCATATCGCTAAAATGAGAAGGTAGAGCGGCATCGCGGTCCAGGTCGCCAGCGCGTCGCCCATTAGTTCGCTGAGACCTGACTCAACAAAGCCTTTAGCTAGGCAAATGCCTCCGCCGAACAACATCAATACACCCCACGGGATTTTGCTTGCCCGATCCCAATCCAGCAGGCGGCCACCACGTCCATCGGATACCAGGCACATAAGCACCACAGCAAGTAGCGCTACAGAAGCGTCGTTCGCCTGCGGTAGGCCCAACCACTGACTCCAACCACCAAAAGGTTCCCCTCGGGTCATCCAAGCAAGAGAAGTCAACGCAAAAATACTTAGCACGCGCTTTTCTTCGCTGCGCCATGGGCCAACCTCCGGCAGACGCAGGGTCGTCTCCTTGATCGCGTTACGGGTCAGCGCAAAGGCAATTGCGGGGACAAGCAGAACGACAATCGGAACACCCCAACTCATCCAGCGGGTAAAGCCAATCGTTTCACCTGTGTATTCCTGATAGATCTGCATGAAGATGAGATTTGGAGGGGTACCGATCGGTGTGCCGACGCCGCCCACGCTCGCGGCATAAGCTAAGCCAAGAAGCAGCGGTACGGCGAGCTGTTCACGCTCTTTCGCGCTGTCCAAAACGGCCAGCGCCACCGGCAACATCATCAGGGTTGTTGCGGTGTTTGATATCCACATGCTCAACACCGCCGCGGTGGCCATAAAACCGAGCACCAGACGACGCGTACTATTGGCCCCGAACAGATTGATCATCGAAAGAGCGATCCGGCGATGCGCTCCGCTGCTTTCCATCGCTTGGGAGAGCAAAAACCCGCCAAGGAGCAAAAGAATCAGCGGCGAGCCATAGGCCTGGCCGACTTCTGCCGAACTCAAAACCCCAGTCAGCTGCAACACCGCCAAGGGCAGCAAGGACGTTATCGGGATTGGAACCGGCTCAAAAATCCACCAAACGATGCATAGGGCCGCTAACGCACCGACAATAACGACCTCGCTTGGTTGTTCCGAACCAAGAGCAAAAAGGGCTGCGGCAAGCGCTGCGACTGGTCCGGCTAGCAATGCGATGTTCTTCAACAGCACCCGCCTCGAAAGCACGCAGGGCTCGTCTGGTTCAAATTTGGGCGCAATAGCGCGAGGGGGATTCTCATCTTGCAAATACTGGCTTAGCGTTTAGATGCTGTAAAGCAGGCTTGGTGAGGGGCTGGCACGCAAGTACACTGATGCGATGAAAAGTACGAACACACAACTCGTTGATGGCTTCGGGCGCAGTGTTGACTATTTGCGGATCTCGGTGACTGATCGCTGCGATTTCCGCTGCGTTTACTGCATGGCCGAGAAGATGAGCTTCCTGCCTAAAGCTAAGGTACTCAGCCTTGAGGAACTCGAACAGATCGCAACC
Organism: Pseudomonadota bacterium; assembly: GCA_039815155.1. GTDB lineage: Bacteria > Pseudomonadota > Gammaproteobacteria > Pseudomonadales > Halieaceae > Congregibacter. The sequence goes on along the minus strand of JBCBZV010000033.1, from coordinate 24,951 downwards.
GCCTTCGTACATCTCGGTGTACGAAAAATCCGCCTAACCGGTGGAGAGCCGCTGATACGCCACAACATAATGCAGCTAGTTGAAAACCTGGGGGCACTTCCCAGCTTAGAAGAACTCGTTATTACTACCAACGGTTCCCAGCTGCATCGACTTGCAGCGGACTTAAAAAAGCACGGCGTTCGTCGCCTCAACATTAGCATCGATAGCCTTAAGCCTCGTCGCTTTCGCCACATCACCCGCTTTGGTCACCTCGAGCAGGTGATTGCAGGTATAGACGCAGCCTGTGATGTTGGCTTTGAACGCATACGCTTGAATGCGGTGATCATGCGCGGCCGCAACGATGACGAGGTTCTGGACCTAGTGGCCTTCGCGCAAGCCCGGGGCATCGATTTGGCGTTCATCGAAGAAATGCCCCTGGGAAACATCGTAGAGCATGACCGAGCGCTGAGTCTCGCCAGCAGCGATTGGCTGATGAATGTCATAACCCAGAAACATGATTTGGCTTTCCTGGGCGACCCTCAAGGTTCGGCGGGACCTGCGCGGATGTACCAATTGGACAAGGGTCCCAGTCGAGTGGGATTTATCTCCCCCCACAGCAATAACTTCTGCCACTTATGCAACCGGGTTCGACTTACGGCGGAAGGACGGCTGTTATTGTGTCTTGGCAATGAACACTCCGCTGACCTTCGCGCGATTGTTCGAGATCCGCACAGCACCGATGAAAGCCTGCGGCAGGCAATTATTGATTCGATGAGCCTCAAGCCGGAGCGTCATCACTTTGACCTTGAGGAAGAACCTCAAATACTTCGTTTCATGAACGCGACCGGCGGTTAAACCGCGAGCGCTCGTCGCTGCAACCGCTGAGGAGCGGTTCTTTGCGGTAAGCTGGTCGATCGGTTATGCGCCATCCCTCGGAGCACTTTCCCCTTGGAAAACAGATCAGAACTCGCCTCCACTGAGGCCATCGAAAATGGATTTGCGGGCCTTGGATACATTTGTAGTCCGCGCATAGCGACCGCTGTTTTTCTCGCGGCTCGCTTGAAGAAGCCCATACTAGTGGAGGGCCCGCCTGGGGTCGGCAAAACGGAGCTTGCAAAGACCGCGGCGAGCTTACTCGCGATGCCGCTGGTACGCCTGCAGTGTTACGAAGGGCTGGACGAAGCTAAAGCTCTCTACGAGTGGAAATACGGTAAGCAGCTGTTGTACACGCAAGTACTCAAAGAAAAGCTTGGAGATTTGCTAGAAGGAGCGACGGGTCTCGCCGAATCTGTCGAACGGCTTCATCGTTTTGGTGACGTGTTCTATTCACAGGAATTTCTAGAACCGCGTCCTCTGCTTCAGGCCATGGAGCATCCGGACGGCGCGGTTTTGCTCATCGATGAAATAGACAAATCTGATCACGAGTTTGAATCGCTATTGCTGGAGACGCTGTCTGACTATCAGGTATCGATTCCTGAGATTGGCACGATCAGCGCCCAATCCACACCTCTCGTATTTTTAACCAGCAACAACACCCGAGACGTATCCGATGCCTTAAAGCGTCGTTGTCTTCATTTACATATTCCTTTCCCAAGCATCGAGCTCGAGGAGCGAATACTGCAAAGCCGTGTGCCGGAGCTAGAGCGGAGCTTACGCCACCAGCTGGTCGCCTTCGTTCACGCGGTTCGCGAGCTAGACCTGAAGAAACAGCCCGCTATATCCGAAACGATTGATTGGGCTAAGAGCTTGCTGTTACTCCACGCTAGCGAACTGGATGAGCCCTTGTTAAACGACACGCTGAACGTCTTGCTAAAGTTCGAGCAGGACATAGAGACGACCCAAGCCGAATTCAGCGGTCTCCTAAAGGCCGCTAAGACCATAGACCCCCTTTTAGACACGGCGACCTAGCAAATCATGCAAAGTAGCCTCCTGCAGTTTATCGACGTTCTTCGTAGCCACTCACTGCCAGTGTCTCCCGCGGAAACGTTAGACGCAGGCGCGGCGATGGATGCGGTGGGCTACCGCGACAGAGCCTTGCTACGGGATGCGCTCGCGCTCACGCTGGCGAAGACCGAAAGAGAAGTGCACACCTTCGACTACTGCTTCGATCGGTTTTTTCGCCTGGACGCCGCCGATTTCACGCTCGAAGACGAAGAGAAGGACGCCGGGGCTGCGGAAAGTGATTCCTCATCGGAAAGCAGCTCTGAAGAGGGCAATCTCGAGTCGGAAGACAGTATTGGAGGGAGCGGCCAAGAGAGCGACCGAAAGAGCGACGAAACAACAGACGCAAGCGCCGAGAACGGTGATCTCAACCCGGACGCCCGCGAGCTGGCAGAAGCAGCAGGCACATCTCCAGCCTTACAACAGCTGATGAATGGCGAACTGCTGCCGGCACTATTAGAAAACCAGCGGGGAGCGCTTAGCACTGCGATGCGGCGGGCAGGGCAAAGTGTCAATGTTGACCAGATTCGCTTGTTTACTCAAAAAGGCCAATTCACTCGCCGAATTCTCGATCAACTAGGGGAGGCATTATTGCGCGACGCGGTCATTGAACTGGAGCGCGCCAACTCACCAGCTCTGGATACGCTGCGTCGCTATCGCGACGTGCTGCGTGAGCAAGTAAAAGATTATGTTGAGCAACAGTATCTCCTAAACGCGGAGGGCCGGACCAGCGCCTTTATGGAAGACGTGCTCAGCAAGACTCGGCTAGCGAACATCGATCGCCGGCACCGGGACCGCGTCCGCGAACAAGTAAGGCGGATGGCCCGGCGCCTTGCGAGTCGACACAGCGCGCGCCGTCGGCCTGTAAAACGCGGCCAACTGCACATGGCGAAAACTCTGCGCCGAGGGATGGCCCACGACGGTCTTCTGTTTCAGACCTATTGGCGCGCTAAAAAGCGTAACAAGGCTCAGCTCCTTGCCGTGTGCGACGTAAGTGGCTCAGTGGCGGCCTACGCAGGATTTTTACTGATGTTTCTCTACAGCCTGCAAGACGTACTCCCAAAGACCCGCAGCTTTGCTTTTTCTAGCCACTTAGGAGAAATCAGCGAGCTGTTTCGAGAAGAGTCTATGGAGCGGGCGATAGAGCTGGCGAACTGGCGTTTTGGTGGGGCTACCGACTACGGCAGTAGCCTGAAAGACCTCGCCCGGCTTGCCCTTGATGACATCAATCGCAACACATCGGTTATCATTCTCGGAGATGCACGAAACAACCGTGCAGACCCAGAATTGGAGATCATGCAGAGTATTTATGAGCGGAGCCATCAGGTCATCTGGTTGAACCCAGAGCCTCGTCAGGCCTGGGGAACCGGTGATTCGGAGATGCTGCGCTATCTGACCGCCTGCAGCTACGCGGCTCCCTGCGGCAATCTGAAGCAGCTCGAGCGGGTTGTTGACCAACTTCTTAAGAGCTTGCGCTAGTCACGAGATAGGCTGAGCGTCGTTTGTCTCTCTCACCCGACAACCTACCGCTGAACACGTCGCTTCGGGAGCGTGTCGAACAGGACTTTGCACCAGAACAAGAAGTCAGCGGCGATGTTCTTTCGCACAGCGACATTGTCGGCTTCTTGGCGAGGAGCAAAGATACCGACGGTTCACCGTTGGCGACCATCCGTCGACGTGCCGCCAAAATCAATCGCAAAGCGCAGCTCGCGCCAGCTGACCACGCACTGCTGGATTGGATCAGCGAGGCCTTTGGCGACTGGGAGGACCAGTTCCCATTAGAAACTCCTTTGTCTGATCACGTAGCGCGTCTGCAACCGCTTGCGGTCGCTATAGCGCTGGAAGATGACAGCTTTTTTGAACCAGGGCACCACAGTTTTCACAAGCTCTTAGACGCGCTTCAGCAGGGCGCGGTCGGTTGGCAGGCACGTCTTGATCGCGCGGGCCAGATGCTTGAGCAACGTGTCGAGCGGGCGGTAGATAAGGCCTTGGAGTGGTTTCGCGATGATCGCACTGACATCAGCGCAATCATCCGCGAGCTCGAAAGCGCCAACGAACGCGACATGGCGCGGGCAGAACGTATGGTGCAGCGCCTTGCGGAAACAGAAGAAGCTCGCCTTAAGACCTTGAGCGCCAAGCGAGATGCGGCGCTAGTGATCAACCAGGGTCTCGCTGAATATCTACTCCCCGCTGCGATTGGCGACTTTGTCAAAGGGGCCTGGTATGACAGCGCGCAACTAATTCTCGTAAAACACGGCAACAAGTCTCGCGAATGGGAGCAGATGAGCCGAACAACCGAGCACTTAATGCAATCGGTACAGGTCATAGAAAACAACGAAGCCGAAAAAGATCGACAAGCGCAGATCCTACGTCACTTACCGGGACAACTGCGTAAGTGGCTTATCAGCTTAGAGCACGACAGTGAAGGTACCGACAGCGCTATCGGCTTAGTGGAGTATGCACACTTGCGTCTCCAGCACAGCCAGAGCTTAGATCTGGCTCGCGTCAGTCCGCTGGAAATAGAGGATGAGGATCTCTCGGATGGTGAGAGCGACGCAGACTATCGGGATGGAGATTGGTACCGCTTTGAAGATGAAGAGGGTGAACTACGCGCACAGCTAGTCTTGCAACTCGAAGACGGACAGCATCTATTATTCGCAAACTTTGTGGGCCTAAAGGCGATTGATCTGTCGCGCCGTGCCTTCCAGCAGCGCTTAGAAGACGGTTTCGCGCTCGAGCTTCCCAATAGAAAAAGCTTCAGCCTAAGTCTACTTTCCGCGACGGGGATCGGGAACGAGGAGCAGCTCAAGCAGTTTCTTGACCCCAGCTATGTGCCCCCAACACCAGAGGCGGAGCCCTTCCCCGACCAGGGATCGGAGACGAGCGAGCTGGAGCCGGACACGACTGATGAACTTGAGCTGGACCGAGTTGAAGAAGAAGCTTCTGATAGCGTGGAAGATCCAGACGAGGTTCTCGAGCTTACGCTAGATGAGGAATTCAAAAGCCAGACGGTTGCCGGTGACGAACCGTCGGCAGAAGACGATGAAAGCTACGACCCGGTATTAACACCTCCGGAAGGCGCGGAGGTCGAGCTTGGCTTCGAAGCAGCGGAACCGTCGCCGAGCAGCGCGTCATCGCCCATGGAAGGGCCCGTAGCGGGCACGACAAATCCTGGAGCTGCGCCGACGTACTCACCCGACCCGGCGCCTACCACCGCCCCAGCACCGACGACCCCAGCAGCCACTCCAACTTCTGTCGAACCCGAAGCACCAGCCCCAACGGTAAACCCGCCAGCAGCTCCGGCACCACCACAAGCACCAATTGCGGAGCCGATGCAGGCACCAGCACCTACGCCTACACAAGCGCCGACACAAACGCCATCGCTAGCACCCGCATCAGCGCCAACGGCAGCGCAAACCCCCGACGCAACCCCGGTAACAGCATACCCGCAAGGAGGTTCGGCGCAGCCTCCGCCAACACCGAATCCGAGGTTCGCTCCCCCTGAACCCGCGCCGACGCCGTCCCCAATGAGTGCTGCACCGACGACGCTTGTAAGCACCACGGGAAGCGGCGATACGCGGGAAGTCGATGTACCCATGGGAGCTTGGCTTGGTTTTCACGATGGCGAGACGCCGATCATGGCAAAGCTCGCCGTATTCGACCCGCGCCGAGATAACTACATCTTTGTGAATCGCAAAGGTATAGCCTTGCGCGAACTGAATCGAGCGGAACTTCTATCGCTTATTGATCGAGGTCTCGTTGATATTCTTGAGACTCGCTGCTATTTCCGAGACGAAGTTGAACGCGCCCGGGGGGAAGACTCATGAGCGGCGTGGATCGCAGACGTAACTTCCGCTTACCGATCGAAACCAGGGTCTTTATCGAACTGGAGTCGCCGCCCCCTGGCAGTATTGGTCCGGGCAAAATTGCGCGTTGCGAAACGCTCGAGGTGTCTCAAAGCGGCATGCGTGTACGCTTGGATGATTCGGTGAGCGTGGGCGCAATTCTACAAATTGGAGTGGAACTGCCGGGCAAAGATGAACCCTTCTATTTGGTGGGACAGGTGCGTTGGCGCATGCGGGACAAAGAAAACACCGGCTCCTGGATTGCTGGCTTCGAGGTGTTAAATTCGATGGGGTCAGACGTTTCCCAGTGGGAGGCGGCCCTGCAGGTGATGGATGAGAGTGTTCCTCCCTAGAGCGGGAGTAGCCGCTGCCATGGAGCACTCCGGGGACCTATATCCCGAGTGCTCTTGCTAAGCGACTAGCAGCACCCGATGGGAAGTTATCGCTTGCGTCGCACCACCGCTATCAGGACCTAAGCAGTCTAGCGGGTTGAGGGCGAGGCACTCTTATCGGCGATCTCTTCAGCCATCTCTTTGGCCATCTCAAAGGCCTGAATCTCAGCGTCCAAGCGCTTGGAAATACGCTCTTTAGAACCCGTTCCACGGGCCATCAGGCTGTAAGCCATCGGTACGAGGAACAGCGTAACCAGCGTCGCAAGCGCAACTCCCCCCATAACCACTAGGCCGATCATCACGCGCACTTCGTGACCCGGGCCGCCGGAAAGCACCAAAGGCAAGGCACCCATTACTGTAGTAAAGGCTGTCATCACGATCGGGCGTAAGCGTTTGCCGGCTCCGTCAATAACCGAGGTCTCAAAGTCAAAATCCGCGTCTCGCATCTGGTTGATGAACTCAACAATGAGAATCCCATTCTTTGCGGCTAGACCCACCAACATAATCAAGCCAACTTGACTGTAGATATTCAAAGTTGCCCCCGCAAACTCGAGGGCGAGCAAACCACCAAGCAGGGCCACGGGGACAGTGAACAGAATGATCAGCGGGTGAAGAAAAGATTCAAATTGCGCCGCCATAACGAGGTAAACAACCAAGATAGCGAGCATAAACGTCAGATAGACGGAGTTGCTCGCCTGAAAATATTCCAGAGACTCGCCCTTAAAGTCGAAAGTTGCTGTGCTTGGCAGTTCCGCACGTGCTGTCTCTTGCAAGTAGTCTAACGCTTCGCCCAGCGTGTAACCGTCTGCTAGACCGGCCGACAGCGTGAAGGAGCGCACTCGGTTGTAGCGATTGAGGCTACCTGCTCCTGCCTCTTCGCGCATGGTGACCAGATTCGCTAGAGGAATCAGCTCACCCGAAGTGGTTGATCTCACGTAGATGTTGTCAAGGTCAGACAGGGTGCGGGCCTCGTTCCGTTCACCCTCAACAATCACGTCATATTCACGGCCACCCATGACGAAGGTGGTAACGTTGCGAGACCCAAGCAAGGTTTCGAGCGTGCGGCCAATATCGGACAGACTCACGCCCAGGTCACCCGCGCGATTCCTGTCGATGGCGACACGCAGCTGCGGCTTGGTCGGCTTGAGATCGGTGTCGACGCCGACGAGACCCGGGTTATCCGCAACGGCGGCAAGCAGCAGATCCTGCCAATCGGCAAGTTCTTCGTAGCTATCACCGCCGATCACAAACTCCACCGGATCCTGATTCCCGCCACCAAAAGATCGCGGAGCGCGAACAAAGGAACGTGCTCCGGCCACATCGGCGATCCGAGCCTGCGCATCGGCGCGAATTTCTTCGGCTGTCCGATCACGCTCTTCCCAACGCTCCAAGGCCATGATCGTAAAGGCTCGGTTGAATGACTCACCTGCACCCCAAGCCGGGGCCCTGATCAGCAAGCGGCGTACTTCTCCGCTCTCGACCAGAGGCATCAGGCGCTCCTCTATCGCCAATGCCTGATCAACCGTGTAGTCAAAGGACGAGCCTTCCGGGGTGGCGGCGACAAGGAACAAAACACCTCGATCTTCCGCCGGCGAGTACTCCTGGGGTACGCGCTCGCTCAAGACCCACGCGGCACCGATGCATAGGAGTAGAGCAGGGATAAACATCCAGGCGTTAACAACGCAGGGGCGAAGTAAATCTCGATAGCGCGCCTCCATGCTTGCGCTCAACGCTTCTACCGAATCGGCGATGCGATTGCTTACTTTCTCTTGATCGAGCAGCTTCGAACAAATCACCGGCCCGAGCGTGAGCGCTACGAAACTCGAGAACACAACGGCTATGGCCATAGCCACCGCGAATTCGGCGAAGAGTCGACCGATGTTTCCCTCGAGAAAAGTGATCGGTATAAATACTGCAATCAGCACAAGCGTGGTTGCAATCACTGCAAAACCAACCTGCCGCGACCCCCGATAGGCCGCAACTAAGGCGCTTTCACCGCGCACCAGACGTCGGTGGATGTTTTCGAGTACGACGATACTGTCATCGACCACCAGGCCAATGGCCAGTACCAGCGCCAGCAGGGTAAGTAAATTTATGCTGTAGCCCAGCAGCCAAAGGATGCTAAAACTCCCGATGAGTGAAATCGGCACCGTGAGAGCAGGTACCAACAAGCTGCGAGGATCACCAAGAAAAAAGAAGATCACGACCACCACCAAAAGAGCCGCAATGAACAAAGTCGCAAACACTTCCTGAATGGCTTCATCGACAAATACGGAACGATCAAAACCCACAACCAGCTCCATGCCATCGGGCAACTGAGCGTTTATGCGTACTATCTCCTGCTGTACCGCTTGACCTACGCTGAGCGCATTGGCCTTGCTCTGGCGCACAATGCCAATGCCGACCATCGATTCCGTATTGCCCCGGAACAGGCTTCGCGACTCGGCACTTGCGAGTTCAACCCGCGCAACATCCTGAAGTCGTACTAGGTAACCATCGGAACCGCGGGCGATTACCAGCTCACGAAAATCGTCGGCCACCTGATAACCGCGCTCCAAGCGCACAACAAAATCACGCTGCGTAGACTTGAGCGTGCCCGCGGGGAGCTCGACGTTTTGAGCGCGCAGCGCATCTTCAATGTCGGCGACGGTCAGACCTCGAGCGACCAGCGCGTTCCTATCAACCCAAACTCTCATCGAGTAGATTTGCTGCCCGGAAATTCGTACGCGAGCGACGCCATCCAATACGGCAAAGCGGTCCTCCAAGTAGCGCCGTGCGTAGTCGGTGAGCTCTAGGGCGGACATGCCCTCCCCGACCAGATGAAACCAAAACACAACGTCCTCATCGCTGTTGCTCTTGCGCGTTTCGGGCGGCAGCGCTTCGTCGGGAAGGTTATCCAAGACGCCTGACACGCGGTCTCTTACATCGTTAGCCGCGGCGTCGATATCACGATTTAAGTTGAATTCAAGGGTTATCGTTGACTGACCATCGTAGCTTGAAGAACTCATGGTCTTAATGCCCTCTATCCCGGAGAGCCGGTTCTCGATAAGTTCGGTTATCTTATTTTCGACTACCGCGGCCGATGCGCCCGGATATTCAGTCTCGATGGTAACAATCGGTGGATCGATGTCCGGGTACTCACGCAGTGGCAACCGATCGAAGGCCAGGAGGCCGAAGGCTACAATTAACGCGCTGCCGACAAACGCCATAACCGGGCGACGGACGGAAAGATCGGAAATAAGCATTAGCTCGACACCACACGCACGGCCGCGCTGTTTCCAGACAGACGAACCAGGCCATCTTTAACGATTTCCTGCCCGGGACTCACTCCTTCGGCAATGATCACCCACCCGGGCCTGCGGTCGCGAATAAGAACCTCACGACGCGTTGCCAAATCGCCACTTACTTCCCAAACATAATGACGTGCGGCGCGACTCTGCACGCTCTCCTCGGGAACCATGAGGACTTCCGTCGCGTCGCCCGCGAGCACAAGCTCCATGAGCAAGCCCGGCCGCAGTCGGCCGTCTTCATTGGGCAAGACCGCTCTTGCCGTTACTGATCGGGCGACAGGGTCAATGCGGCTATCGACCGCAGTTATCTCTCCACTAAATTCACCGGGAAACGCGGCGGTCGTAGCCGAGACGGGCATGCCGGGCTTGAGCATCGCGAGATAGCGCGCCGGTACGGAGAATTGCAGCCGCATCTTGCTGATATCGTCCAAGGTGGTTAGCCGCTGGCCGGTTTCGACGAGGGCGCCTTCACTGACTTCGCGAAGACCAAGCACACCATCGAAAGGAGCAACAATTGTTCTGTCTGCGATGCGGGCACTCACTTCACTTATTTGATGGCGGATCACCTCAACCTCCGTGTTGGCCGAATCCAAGTCGGTTTGGGCAACCTGATTGCGACGGGCAAGATCTGCTAGGCGCGTCACCTCTCTCTGCGCGTCTTTGAGCCGAGCGCGCAATTCGCGAAGCGTTGATTGCTCTGCTTCTTGGCGGAGCGTTGCCAAAGTTTCACCCCGAGTCACACGCTGACCGTCTTCGAACTGAATAGAAGCCACCAGCTGGGAAACAGACGCGGTGATATCGATAGACTCCCAGGCTTGTAGGGTACCGAGCGCAGGAATCGTATCCTGATAGGGGTAGGTGTCTACGGTGACCAATGTCACTGGTGCCGGTGGGCGGCTCTGCCGGCCACCGGCAGAGGTATCTCCAGTGAACTGTTGCCAAGTAAAAAAAGCAGCAACAGAAAGTGCCGAGAGAATGAGTACAGCTCTCATGGAAATCAAACCTCTATGTAGGTAGGCAAGCGTAGCAGTGAGTATTCGATGGGCCACTCGAAGTATTGGCTTCGCTTAGGCACGAAAGAACACATCTTGGGTGTATTCCCTACGGTGTTCAATCACGTTCGGATCGCTCTGCCTTGTTATCGACTCATTACGTCTTGGGTGTATGATCGGCGCCGCCGTAGATATATCTATTAGGCGTATGATTTAAAGAAAAGTTGCGGCCGCCAGCATCTGAAGATGCGGCAGGATGCCGTGTTTGTTTTATTGAGGTCTGAGAGTAAAGATAGTGCAAACGCTTACGCAGCTCCCTAGCTGGCTCACCAGTACGCCCGAGCTACTGGCTGGAATTCAACGCGGTATCGAAAAGGAGAGCCTGCGTGTGGACGCGGCCGGCGTTTTAGCGCAATCCGAGCATCCGAGAGGTTTAGGTTCGGCCCTCACCCATGAATCCGTTACTACAGATTTTTCCGAGTCCCTTCTCGAGTTCATCACTCCACCCAGCGCTCACGTTAGCGACACGCTGGTGGCGCTTAGCGAGATTCACACTTTTGCCTATAAGCACCTAGGAGACGAACAACTTTGGTCGGCAAGCATGCCTTGTATTGTCTCCGGGGATGCCAGCATTCCCGTCGCCCGCTATGGCAGTTCCAACGTGGGCCGCATGAAAACCGTGTACCGGCTTGGCCTTGGCAACCGTTACGGTCGAATGATGCAAGCGATCGCCGGCGTTCATTACAACTTTTCGATCCCCGATAGTTTTTGGGAGGCAGAACGCAGCGCTTCGAACGCGCCGGAAGCAAGTCTCCAGGATTACAAAACTCGCCGCTATCTTGATCTGATTCGAAATTTTAGGACCTGGTCCTGGCTTCTTATTTACCTCTACGGTGCCTCACCAGCCGTGTGTGAGAGCTTCCTTGCTGGTCGGAGTGATCACGGCTTAGAGACTCTCGACACCGACTGCGGCACCCTGTACCTACCCTATGCTACGGCGCTGCGAATGGGGAATCTGGGCTATAACAGCTCTTCACAAAGCTCGCTACGAATTTGCTACAACTCGCTCGACAACTACCTGCGCACGCTAACCGAGGCGATCCTGGAACCTCACGATGTCTACGCTGCGTTTCAAGGAGAAGAAAATGGGGAGCTGATGCAGTTGAGCGATGGACTGCTTCAAATAGAGAACGAGTTTTACTCCACAATCCGACCAAAGCGCAGCGCAAAAAGCGGAGAAGCCGCGCTAACCGCACTCCATCAGCGAGGAATTGAATACGTTGAGGTTCGCTGCAACGACGTCAATCCTTTTGTGCCCGTGGGGATCGATAGACCTCAAGTTCGATTTATAGACAGCTTTCTAGTGCACTGTCTGTTGCAACCTAGCCCGGAGTGCAACGAAGCGGTGCAGGAGCGACAGATCAGCAACCAGAGCCTCGTGGTCAGCAGAGGAAGAGAGCCGGGCTTAGTACTGGAGACGGACAATGGACCGCTTACGCTGCGCGCGTGGGCGCAGGAGCTACTAGCTGGTATTAGCCAAAGTGCGATCCTACTCGATGAAATACACGGTAGTAGCGAACATCAAGACGCGGTTGCACTACAGCAGCGCAAGCTGAGCGGAGAAGAAGAACTACCATCGGCACGAGTGTTGCGGGAGATGCGAGACCGAAACATGTCCTACTCCCGCCTAGCAAGAGCGTATTCACAGCACTGGGCTGAACACTTTAGAGCCTCGGAGATTACCGCGGATCGACTTGAGCAGCTTACGGCTGAGTCAACATCCTCGCTCGCGCGCCAGAGTAGCCTGGACCGAATCATAAACAAGCTTCGAACAATACCTAGTCGCCTACTACGACCAATATCGAGTTCTCGCTCAGAACTTAGGCCGGTAGCGTTCTCCTGGAATAGCTGGCGGCTAGAGCCGACTGCTACCGACGGCTGCTCGCTGACGCCGCGAACCACCGCATGAGCAGAGCAGGTACTGAGCAACCCAGTACCTGCTGGTTTATGGGTACGGTCTCTGAACGCGCCTATTCTGTGGCTTCGTCTGCAGCCGCTACCTGAGAGGGGATACCCAACAACTCAACTTCAAAAATGAGTGCAGCATTAGGTCCAATGCGTTCTCCGGCGCCGCCGGCACCGTAAGCTAGCGCCGGTGGAATAAACAGCTTGTAGTTCGAACCGACCTTCATCAACTGCAGTGCTTCAGTCCAACCAGCGATCACCTGGCCGACGCCAAACTCGACCGGCTCACCCCGAGCATAAGACGAATCGAACTCCTGCCCGTCGATAAGTGTTCCGCGGTAGTGAACGCTGACCGTGTCCTCTGCGCTAGGACTTGCCCCGTCTCCCGCTTCCACTACTTCGTATTGCAAACCGCTTTCCGTCGTGACTACACCGTCACGAGCGCCGTTTTCTGCAAGGAATGTCGCCGCCGCCGCTGCGTTCGCCTCTGCGAGGGCCGAGGTGGTCGCTTCTCGCTCTGCATTCATCCGCTCTTGAAACGCAACCATTTCGGCTCGAATTTCTTCCTCTGTAAGGCGAGAATCTGCGCCGCTCATTGCATCACTCAACCCTGCGGCAAAAGCATCGACGTCCATTTCCATACCGTCGTTCAACATGTTGCGGCCCAGTCCAAGAGCTACGCCATAGCTGAGCCGCTTATTCGGCGTATCCAAGACGACTTCTTCGGCATCGGAGCCAGCGTCCTGCGGTTCGCAGGCGGCCAAAGCAAAAACCGCCAGCAGTGCTAGTGAAACTTTCACGGGTATATTCATGAGTCTTTCCTGTCGCAAGTAAACCTTTCTATACGCGGCGCTGAATCTACATACCCACCGCGCTGATCAACGTTCCGACGAATTCGCTATCACAATCGAATGCTGTAACCACCGGTGTAACCGGCCGTGGCTACGGGAGCATAGATAAGATCGAAACAAGAGCCGTTGGGATCAGGCGAGGAAGCGCCACGCTCTTCCAAATGAGAATGCGAAGTGTAATGGCTGCACTAGTAGCACGCCACCCCAGTGTATCAACTGGTAATTTTTGCGAATTCGACTATTCGGGAAATAAATCGGGCGCAAGATCGTTGAGGAGCTACACTTGCGACGCTGGATAGCGCATTAGACTACCGGCGTTTCACCAAGAACCCCAGTAACCACAGCTTGTGCAAGAGACAGATCTCGGCAGGCACCCGATCACACGCTACGAAGATATGTTCCGCTATTTCGAACAGCTGGTTAATCCCTTTCCCGACCGAGCGCCCAGCGCCGCGCCGGCCAACGTGTATCGGTTCTGCAGGCACTATTCTCGGGGGCTAGAGCACTGGCTGTTTTTACTCGCGTTGCTAAGCACACTAATTGCAGTGGTCGAGGTCGCGCTTTTTGACGTGCTTGGCCAAGCGGTCGACTTGCTCGCGAACACCACGCCGGCAGAGCTTGCTAATGACGGCGGTAGAGACCTTCTTTTTTTCGGCGTCGGATTACTCCTAGCCTATCCGGTGACCGTGGCGATTCAGGCACTGCTCTTACATCAGACGCTCATGGGTAACTTCCCGATGATCGTCCGCTGGATGGCACATCGCTACCTACTCGGCCAAAGCGTGTCCTTCTTCATGGACGAATTTGCCGGGAGAGTTGCCACCCGCGTGATGCAAACCGCACTGGCAACCCGGGAAGTGGTGCTGACCTTGCTCGACATTTTGGTCTATGTGGGTGTCTATTTTTTATCGGTTCTTGTATTACTCAGCAGCGTTGACTGGCGTCTAGCCTTGCCGCTCCTGCTGTGGCTGGTTTTCTATACGGTCATCTTGTACTTCATACTGCCAAGGCTTCAATACACATCGGAGCGTCAGGCCGATGCTAGGGCGATGATGACCGGACGCGTCGCAGACAGCTATACGAATATCAATACGGTCAAGCTGTTCTCGCACGCGAAACGAGAGTCCCGCTACGCTCGCGACAGTATGCGTTCGTTCCTTAAGACCGTGCATCCGCAGATGCGCCTGGTCACAATTATGGAAACAGCAGTTGCCGCGAATAATGCGCTCATGCTCTTTCTGGTAGCTGCGACTTCTTTCTACTTGTGGACTCATGGCGCCACGACGCCGGGAGCGGTCGCTGCCGCTTTGGCCTTATGTTTGCGAATGAACGGACTAAGCGAATGGATCATGTGGGAAGTATCCAGCTTGTTCGAGAGTATCGGCACGGTACAAGACGGGGTCAGGACACTCGGCAAGCCGATCGGTGTACGTGACAAATCGGACGCGCAAAACCTCGCGGTGCGCGAAGGCGAGCTTCACTTTGACCGCATTCGCTTTTCCTACCATCCAGAAAAGCCCGTATTCGAGGCTTTAGATCTGCGTATTCGGGCGGGAGAAAAGGTAGGACTGATAGGGCGATCTGGCGCCGGGAAGTCGACCTTAGTGAATCTGCTATTGCGCTTCCACGACCTTGATGGGGGGCAGATTCGCGTCGATGGACAAGATATTGGTGCGGTTACGCAAGACAGCCTGCGCGCGAGTATCGGCATGGTTACTCAAGACACATCGCTGCTTCACCGCAGTGTGCGCGAGAACATACTCTACGGGAGACAAGACGCGAGCGAGGAAGAGCTTTTGCGAGCGCTAAGGCAAGCTCGCGCGGAAGAGTTTATTCGTACGCTTGAGGATCAAAATGGAGCAAAAGGCCTGGATGCAAAGGTCGGCGAACGCGGCGTGAAGCTTAGCGGGGGCCAACGACAGCGAATCGCGATTGCACGGGTTATGCTCAAAGATGCGCCAATCCTAATCCTCGATGAGGCGACCTCCGCCCTGGACTCGGAAGTCGAGGTCGCCATTCAAGAGAGCCTTTACGACCTCATGCAAGGGAAGACCGTTGTCGCTATCGCCCACCGCCTATCAACGATCGCCGCGTTGGATCGGCTGGTGGTCTTAGAACAGGGGAAGATCGCTGAGCAGGGCAGTCACAGCGAGCTACTCGCTCAAAACGGAATCTACAAACGCCTGTGGGACTTTCAATCGGGTGGATTTCTTGCGTCGGACTAATGGATTCCGCATCAGGCTCATCGGCTACGGCCGTAACCGCCTTGATGCCAGCGACGGATCGAGAAGCGTTCGCTATTGCCCGCGTCTAGTCCCCTAGGTTCGAAGCGGACGGGCACGCTGGCCAAAAATAAGCTTTCGGATGCGCTCGATCTCCTCGGCACTCAGCTTGCTCGGATCAATCTGCATGGTGTCTTCCCCCACCTGCATCCCCTTTTGTACAGCGGGTCGCTCCGACAGCTCATTGAACCAGCGCTTGAAATGCGGAAAGTCATCAATATCTTGGCCCTGAAATTCCCAGTTGACCGTCCAGGGGTAGCAGATCATATCCGCTAGCGAATACTCCGCTCCGGCGATGTAAGGATTGTCGTAGAGCGCTTGATTGAGCACTCCGTACATGCGGTTTACTTCGTCGTCATAGCGCTTTATTGGATAGGAATTATCGACTTCCTCGCCAGCGTAGCGTAGGTAGTGGCCTAGCTCTCCAGTTTTCGGACCCTGGTTCGCCATCTGCCACATCAGCCATTGCATGACGCGATAACGCCCGCGTTGATCGGAAGGGAGGAAGCGTCCAGCTTTCTCGGCGATGTAGAGCATGATCGCGCCGGACTCGAAGATTGACAGCGGCCCGTCTCCATCGTCCGGTGCGTGATCTACCAGAGCAGGCATGCGGCTATTCGGATTGATCTTTAGGAACTCGTCCGAGAACTGCGCGCCCGTAGCGATCGGAAGCGGTACAAGCGTGTAATCCAGACCGCACTCCTCAAGGAGGATTGTCACCTTCTTTCCGTTCGGAGTTGGCCAATAGTGGAGTTCGAGCATTTTTTAGCACCTTTTTCTGAAAGACATTTATAGTCGTTAGAGTTTGTCGACGAGGTAGCAATCGTTCCTTGTGGGGCGTTTGACGATCCTATATCCCAACCGGAGGTTCTTCCTCAGCGTTCCTCAAGCAATGCCGATAGCTTGAGTATGGTGTTTAGGTTTCTGCCGGTAGCGGCGACGCCAAGGCAACGCTCAAGGTTGGCCGCTAACTTTGATCGGCCAATGCCCTCGGGGGCATACAGATAGGCAACGCAACCAAGGATTTCAAGCTGTTCCGATTCCGCCCGGTAGCGTTCAATCAAATCTTGATCCACAGTTGGAGCAGATGCACAAAAGTAAAAGTGCACTTCTTTGCCCCCGTTACTAGGCATTGGATTGCTTTCCAAGACCTGCAAAAACACTGCTGCTGGTAGAGCCAAGAATTCCGGTGTAAATCCAAACTCACTGCCAAGCTCGGCGCTAAGTCTAGCGCCGGGTTTGTCGTGGGCATCAAGCACCACATTCCCCGACTGAATGTATGTTTGTACCTTCGCTGCTCCAAAGCGAGTTAGGAACTCAACTAGAGGTTTCATAGGAAGACGGTTTTTGCCGCCTACGTTTATGCCGCGAAAAAGCAGGACGTAAGTCTGCATGAAAGTGGTTCTGTCTCAGGCGAAAGGCGTATTAGCTTAACCGATGCGGCCTCTGAGCTGAGCGCGCACAACGGATCTTTTGGCGCACAGCGGATCTTTTGGATAGGTGGTCAAAAGATTGCGTCTTGGCTGGCGCGTTCGACAGCGCAACACCAAGCAGGAAGCGAGGGCGGGTGGTTTGCAGGAACGCGAACACTACTTTCCAGCGTCTCGGACTAGACCGATATACCGCCGCGTATTCAGCGCTTTTTCCGCTGGTTTAGGACATCCAGCGCTGACTGAAACTGGGCAGATTCCCGACGCTCTGAGTTTAGCGTTGAGTGTGGAACTGCCGCTTTTCAGCTACCGATCCAAAATTGGTACTCGCATCAGTAGTCTATCCCTTTTGAGCGTGCGAGTGCGTTTAGGTCAGCAAAGGCTTCGTCAACCGCCGGCGCATTCAGTTCGAAGTCTTCTAAACCGTATTTGAAAGAGCCGTGCCGGTTTTTCGGGTTGTCGATCTCCCATTGGCGCACCCTTGCGATGGCGTCAGACCCTGGCTCCATCCCCGCAAAGGCAAAGACCTCTTCGACCACCGCTACCGCGTCGTCGCGCAGGCGGCGATAATCGATATCCAGAATGCCAACCTCCGGGCGGCGTTTACGAAAACCCAGATGCTCGTCCGCAAGCATCGCGGTCCCAGGAACCACCATCGAAAAATCGCCGCGCTCATCGGAAAAGGGAAGTTGGAAAACAACGCCGAGCTTGCAGGTTGACGCGATAAAATCACGCGGATTGCGATGCGTCATGATCAGATGTGGCGCTCCGTGCGCCTTCATCAAGCCGTCTTCAGCACCGATGCTCATAGCGCTCTTAAGAACGAAGGGCTTGGCCGGATCAGCGAGTCCCTGCCACACGAGGTATTTTAGCGTGTCCACCAGATACTCAAACTGAAGCGACTGATCCTGAGCTGCGAGCCATTGTAAGTAGCTGGATGCATTGGCGTACCCCGACAGGGTACGAGACACAAGGCTATGCATCATGACGTAGCTATCCTCTTCCGGCTCCAGCGCGTCCATGGAGTGCGCTGCGTGGACGTCCGGGCTGCGGGCGGAAAACCAGTCGATAAAGTTTTGAGTGTCCTGAATTCGCGGCGCGACTTCTTCGTTTGGCTCGCCAGTCCAGGATGCTGGATTGAAAGCCATCCACATGGGCAGCCAGTTGAATTCACCCGTAGCTGCAAGAACCTTTTGCATCTTGGTGGAGCCTGTTCGCGGCATCGCATTGATGATGACCGAAGGCATTAGCACGATATTTCGGATTTCCGGATTCGCCGCAAAGTCGCGCTGCATGCGCAGGCGGTTTTTGAGGAAACGGATGATGTATTCATGCTTACCCTTTGCCCCTTCCTCAGAGAAGCGCGCATCCCGGTTGTAGCTTTCGATAAGAATGTTCAACGGCTCACGCGCGGCTTCGTCGACAAGGTCAATGCCGGTTAGACGCCGTGCCTCTTCGAGCATGTCATCGGCCGACATGGGCATGGTTGCATATTGAGTCAAGGTAGCACCTCTGGAATTCGAGAAACGGCGTGAGCAGCGCAGGTCTTTTGGGGGCCTAACTGGGTAATCATCTGAATACCTGGAGGCGCCGTGATCACATCTGCGGCACGGTTGATCATGCACATAGTCGAAGTTCGCAGCGAATCGTGTCGAGCCATCAAGACATCCGAGTTTGGATCGCCGTCTATCTCCCACCCCATGTTGTCGTTTCCTTCGTGCTCTTCGAACAAGCGCAACTCAATCCGCGCGTGCGCCTTGGGGCCTTCCACCGTGTTCACTTCAACAACGAAGCGCAGCCCTGCACACTCACCGGCGGGCACGTCACGCCCCAGCCCCTCACAATAGAGCGCACGAGCAAACACGACCGGCTCACGCCGCTCCGTCACGGAACTGATTGTGAAACCCAGCCCATCCATTACTAGCGCCGGTATGATTTGGTATATCCCACCCAGCGGGCCGGGTTTTAGCGCGAAGTCGCGCTCAAACTCTTCGACGCTGACCCCAGTACCGACCAGCGCAATATAAGGATTGGTATTGATCTGGGTACGGCTCTTGTGGGTCATGCTAGTTATCGTTTTGCACGGTCCTGCCGCTAAGATCCCCGCCCAAATCCTCGAGTGATCCCACACACCCGTGCCGGTGAAGGTGACGCCATTAGCGCGGGCGATCTCGTCAATCCGCGCAGCAACTTCTGAGTTGGAATGCCGCGGAAAGTAGGACTCAGCTCCATGGCAAATCACATTGATGCCGGCACCGAGTAATCGCTCGTAAGCTTGGATATTGTTAGCCAAACGATCGGTCATCGCGACAAAGGCAAGGTCCACATCGAGTTTGGAGAAGTCGACTTTTTCGCAATCTTCGACCACGACGCCGATCGGCGTTTTTCCATCGCGCACTTCACCGATGTCTTGGCCGACTTTATCGCCTGCGCGGTTATAGGCGCCGACCACATCCCAACCCAGATCGTGCGCAATCCACGCAGCTTCCTGGCCATGCCGCCCGGCTCCATAAATCAACACTTTCGGAAAGGGTTTAGTCATCCTAGTAGGCTCCCAAAAAGACTGGTCAGCGCGCTCCGGATCAGTCGCGAAAGGCGGAGGGGTCAATGTTTTTCGCGGGACGTATGACCAGCTCTGAAACATTGAGAAAATCCGGTTGTGCGATCGCGAAATGGACCGCCCTCGCTACGTCATCAGCAATACCGAAATAGGGTGTGCGGCCCTGGGAATCGGGAGTAGTGCTAGTGAGTTTCGCGCCCATATTCTGCTGAAAGGTAAGCTGCTCAGCTTCGGTCATGCCACGCGCGAGATTGGTCGCAAACCCGCCCGGTATCACCGCCGACACACGAATCGGATCTGACTCAAGGGCCTCGCGCAGTTCTTGCGTGTATTTCTCCAGGGCGATTTTTGAAGCGCCATAGACGCCTCCGCCAGGTAAGCGCGATGCGAGCGAGGAGATGTTTACAATGCGTCCGCTGTGTCCGACTTCGCGCATGTGGGCGATAGCTGCCTCGCAACCTTCGATTACTGCGTGTAGATTGATCTGCAGCAACTTGGCCCATTGCCCACGTGCCGTCTCCCCGGGTGTATGCGTGTTCATTACAGCCGCGTTGTTAATCAGAATGTCGAGCTGACCCAGCGTCTCAATCGCCGTTGATACCGCGCGCTCCATAGCACCGGCTTGAGCAAGATCGGCGCGGATCGCTGTGAACGACCCTCCGTCGAGCCCTACCAGCGCTTGCGTTTCTTCAAGTGCGCCCTGATCCCGCCCCAAGCCAACAATCTTGACTCCCGCTCTGACAAGGCGGATCGCAATTGCGCGCCCCATACCGCTCGACGCGCCAGTGACCAACGCGCCTTTGCCGCTGATGTCTTCGACCAGTTCTTCCATGCCGTCTGATGCCTCTGAACTCAGCCGATCTAACCGGCGCGAGCACGAACATTTGAATTATTATTATGCGGCAGGTTGCGCAGAAAAGTAAGAGTTCGTTTACTTTATTTACAGAACACTTTCTCGCAACCGCAAGCCGCGCGACTTATCACTTTTGATTGCTGGAGAATCTCCCATCGCATCATCCAAACCCCTCGGGAGACCGTCTCTTTCGAATAAGGCAAAAGGTGAAACTCGCCGAGAGTTGCTAGATGCGGCGGAAGCGGCGTTTGCAAAGCGAGGATACGCCGGAACCTCTGTGTCCCAGATCGCGCGTGCCGCAGGTATAACCAGCGGCGCGGTCTATCGGCATTTTGGCGGCAAAGCTGACATCCTGCTCACGCTGATAAGAGAGCGTCGTCTTCATGTTGGTATCGATCAAGCTATGAACGATACCGACGCGTTAGAATCGCGAGCCTTTGCCAAAATGATAAGCAGCTATGTCGACAAGGATATGGACACCGTTCGCCAACTCATTTTGGAAATTTACCGAACCGCATTACAAGACGATCAGGCGGCTGAATCACTAGCAAAAAGTCAATCGACCCTGCGCGCGACCATTTCAGAGGGCCTGCGCAGATCGCGAGAAAAAGGAGGCAATATCTCTGAGAACCTCGATACATTGCTCGCCGCAGACTTGCTACTGGTCGCAGCGGTCGGCCTTTCAGCGCTGGAAGTCGTCAACCCCGATCTTGTTGGAGATAGGAAATTTAAGGGGCTTTTGGAGGACGCCATAGTGCGGTTACTGCAAGCCTAGCGCAGCTAAAAAACTGTAACTCCCATCGACCTCCCTACCTGCCTATCGACAAGTGGTCCGTTATGTTTTGTAACTCTGGATGAAATCGCCGCTAAGGCAATGTCGCAAAAAAGAGATCTATTGGCAGGACAAAAGTTGGTGCGGGCGTGGAAGTTCTGACTTTTCGAGATGCGGTGGAGCGAGAGTCCCGAAATCGTCAAGCACCCCTAAAGCTCAACTGGGTTTTCCAAAGCCCAGTGGTTTCTACGTGGCGAGCGCTAGATGAACTATGCATCTGCGCCTTGAACGGCTTCAAAAAATTCATGCAGAGATGCCCTTGGCAAATCAAAGCACCGCAGCAAATTATCGAGGTTTTCTTTAAACGCAGTGGTCGTATCGCGCGTGGAGTGAATCTCGCTTCTGGCGAGGAGAGTCTCCAACATCGCCAGCTGTTCCCGCTCCGCCTGTTGCTCCAGCTTCTTAAGCGCCGCATATTCCCAGGATTCGGGGTCCACCGCTTTCCAGCGCCGCCGCTGTTTGCGCAAGGGGAGCACCACCGAGTTTCGCCAGTCCTTACAGGCATTCACAACCCGCCCGAGTTGAGACTCGCTAATCTGCTCACCACGATCGGCCAGCCACGCCAGGTAGAGGAGTAAGCAAACATCTAAGTCATGAGTATCTTGGGCGGCCAGACAGGCCTGCGATACCGCCTTATCCGCATACGCTCGCAGACAATATTCCCATAGCGAGGCTTCGCTACCGGAGTCTGGCGAGTGGTCATCATCATGCATTTTGGCCACTCCCAACTCTGCGCATTCCATTCATCTGGTAACGACTCTTTGTTCCTGCTTCGGCTCTTTGCTGAATAAAACCCTTGCGGCTGTCTTGAGTAAGACTACACTCCCGCGCCGTGATCATCCTTAGAGACATTGCCCTTCGTCGCAGCAGCGATCTTCTCATGAGTGAGGTTAACCTCACCCTGCTGCCGGGACAAAAACTTGCCTTAACCGGCGCCAACGGCACTGGAAAGTCGACGTTCTTCTCCTTTTTACTAGGCTCTCTTGAAGCTGATCAAGGTTCGAGCGAGGGCCTGGACGGAATCCGTATTGCGCATATGGCACAAGACGTTGCCGCAGAGCGCGTCAGCGCAATCGACTTTGTGCGCAGCGGAGATCAAACCCTTGCGTCTCTGTTGAGCCGTTTGCAAACGCAAGAAGCAGAAAGCGATTTCGAGGGGCTTGCAGAAACGCACACCCAACTCGAAGCGGTCGATGGCTATGCTCGCCAACGACAGGCCAGCATGATCATGCATCGATTGGGGTTTGCGACGGAAGACGAACAGCGCAGCGTCGCCGATTTTTCCGGAGGCTGGCGCGGCAGACTGGCGCTGGCGCGAGCACTGTTCTCTCCCGCCGATTTACTACTGTTAGACGAACCGACGAACCATCTGGATTTGGACACCTCGCTTTGGCTTCAGCGATTTCTTCTACAGCGGGAAAGCACGGTGGTGCTGATCTCGCACGATCGCGACTTTATCGACGCAACTTGCCGCCATGTGCTCCACATTGAACACGGCAAACTCGATCAGTACAAAGGTAACTACAGCCAGTTCGAGCGAGAGCGCGCTGAGCGCTTGGCTCAGCGAAAAGCAGCTATAGAAAAGCAGCAAAAACAGCGAGACGACATAGAAGCTTTTGTTCGTCGCTTTCGCGCCAAGGCCACAAAAGCCAAGCAAGCACAAAGTCGTTTGAAGGCCCTCGCCCGAATGGAAGAGCTTGCACCGGTGCACGCGGCGAGCCCGTTCTCGTTCCGCTTTGCTGCGCCAGAGGATTGCAGCGACCCGATGATTTCTCTGGAAGAAGGCAAGATTGGCTACAGCAGCGAATCGCCCCTGCTAGAAGATGTAGAAATCGCGGTTCGCAAGGGGGATCGTATCGGCCTGCTGGGCCGCAACGGCGTAGGCAAGACTACGCTTCTAAGAACACTGACCGGTGCTATCGCTCCCCTCGCTGGTGAGCGGGTTTTAGCCACGCGCTGCCGAATCGGCTACTTCGACCAGCAGCAGATAGACACGCTGGACCTCGAGGCGTCCGCCCTACTCCATATCCGCCGACTGGATCCGCACGCCCGGGAACAGGAGATACGGGACTATCTCGGCCGCTTTGCCTTTGGAGGAGAGAAAGCCGATCGCGCTGTTGATGTGTTCTCTGGCGGCGAGAAGGCGCGCCTCGCGCTGGCACTGATCGCTTGGCAAAAGCCAAATTTACTGATCTTGGACGAACCGACAAACCATCTGGATATCGAGATGCGTTCGGCGCTTGAACTGGCTTTGGCCTCCTTCGAGGGCGCGGTGATCTTGGTAAGCCACGATCGCCATTTGCTAAGAAGCACCGCCGAACGCTTTGTTCACCTGGCAGCGAGCCAGGCCGTTGATTTCGATGGCGACCTGGAAGACTACGAGCAGCTCCTGTTCTCGGCAAAAGAGGATACTCCCCCCACACAATCTGGGAGCCAAGCGCCCCAGACCAAAGCGCGGAGTCAAAAGGAACTTCGCCAAGCCGCAGCGCAAGCACGTGCGCGCTTGAAGCCACTGCAGCGGGAATGCGAGCAGTTGGAGAAACAAGTAGAGAAGCTAGAGGCCAAACTAGCAGCGCTTGAAATCGAGCTGGCAGACGAGAGCCTTTACGAATCCAGGGAAAAGAATCGGCTCACGGAATTGCTGAAAACGCAGGGGACCTATAAAAGCGACCTCATCGAGCTAGAGGAGCGCTGGCTTGAAAAACAGACCGAACTCGAAGCGCTTACGGATCCGCAATCCTAGCTCTGCGATTGCGATCGCAAGAACTGGAGCTTTTGTCGGCGAGAAAGCGCTTTGATTTGAGCTTCTCTTGCCTGTGCGCTGCTTCGATCTTCCAGCTCCTCCCGCCATAATAGTCTTACGGGCCTACGACTCCGTGTGTAGTGAGCGCCCCCCACCAGCTCGCCATTGTGCTGGCGGAGACGTCGATCCAAATCGGTCGTCACGCCGGTGTAGAGAGTTCCATCGACGCACTGCAGAAGATAAACCGTCCACGGCGAAGGCGAAGGCGCGTTCAAAACTGCACGCTCCGCTATTCAGGAAAGTGCGAACTCGCTAGCCACGCAACCAGCGGAAGTACCGCTCTACCCAGGCAAGTAGCTTTTCTGGCTTTCGCGCCTTACGCCACTCACTGGCTAGGAAACGGTTGGCCTCACTCATCGTTGGGTAGATATGAATCGTCCCTAGAATCTTGTTCAAACCGAGACCATGCTTCATGGCCAGAGTGAATTCAGTCAAGAGATCACCCCCGTGAGCACTAACAATAGTTGCACCCAGGATTCGATCTTTGCCGGGCACGGTCAAAACCTTTACGAAGCCTTCGTCTTCACTGTCGGCGATTGCGCGATCCAGATCGTCGATTCCGTAGCGAGTAACCTCATAGGGAATGCCTTTAGCCTGCGCTTCGTCTTCGCTCAAGCCGACCCGCGCTACCTCTGGACTAGTAAAGGTTGCCCAAGGGATAACCGAGTAGTCGACTTTAAACCGACGAACATGCCCCACGAGAGCGTTCACCGCCGCGTACCAGGCCTGGTGACTGGCGGTATGAGTGAACTGATAAGGACCTGCAATATCGCCACAAGCATAGATCGTCGGAACCTCGGTTTGCAGGAATTCATCGACTTCAATCGTTCCGCTGCGTGTGGTCCGGATGCCCAATTCTTCGAGACCTAAGCCTTCGACATTCGGTGTGCGACCTACCGCCAGCAGCAGCCGGTCAAACTCGATGACTCGGTTCTC